>CAZLPK010000009.1:0-55599 GCA_964561375.1 uncultured Novosphingobium sp. | reverse complement strand
GTTCCTTACGTCACTGCTCCAGACACAAATCTGTTAACCTGGACTCGTTGCCGTGGCAAGATCAGCCTGCCCCTTTTCGACGGAGAGCTAACAAGGTAGGGGCGAGCGCCATGAGCACCCCACAAGCCACTCGCGGAACCCAGGACATCTTCGGCCCCGATGCCGAGGCCTTTGCGTACGTCGTCGAAACCTTTGAGCGCGTCCGCAAGCTCTATCGCTTTCGCCGGGTTGAAATGCCGGTCTTTGAAAAGACCGAAGTATTTAGCCGCTCGATCGGCGAGACGACCGATGTCGTGTCCAAGGAAATGTACAGTTTCGAGGATCGCGGCGGCGAATCGCTGACCCTGCGCCCGGAATTCACTGCCGGCATCTGCCGCGCGTTCCTGTCCAACGGCTGGCAGCAGCACGCCCCGCTGAAGGTTGCGACCCACGGTCCGCTGTTCCGTTATGAGCGCCCGCAAAAGGGCCGCTATCGCCAGTTCCATCAGCTTGATGCCGAAATCCTTGGCGCGGGCGAGCCGCAGGCCGATGCCGAACTGCTGGTCATGGCGGATCAGTTGCTCAAGGAACTGGGCATTGCCGATGGCGTGACGCTGATGCTCAATACCCTGGGCGATGCGCCGAGCCGCGAAGCCTGGCGTCTGGTCCTGATCGACTATTTCCGGGGCGTGAAGGATCAGCTTTCGGAAGATTCGCAGGATCGGCTGGAGCGCAATCCGCTGCGCATCCTCGACAGCAAGGACCCGCGCGACAAGGCCTTTACCGAGGCCGCACCGAAGATCGACGACTTCCTTTCGGACGAGGCGCAGGACTTCTTTGCCAAGGTTACCGCTGGCCTCGATGCGGCGGGTGTCGCCTGGACTCGCGCCCCGGCGCTGGTGCGCGGGCTGGATTACTACCGCCATACCGCCTTCGAATTCGTCACCGACCGGCTGGGCGCGCAAGGCACCGTGCTGGGCGGCGGGCGCTATGACGGCCTGATGGAAAGCCTCGGCGGTCCGCACACTCCGGCAGTCGGCTGGGCTGCGGGGATTGAGCGGCTGGCGATGCTGGTGGCCGATGCTAGCGCGGTGAAGGTCGATGCGCTGGACGTCATGCTGGCGATTGAGGACGATGCCGCGATCACCTTTGGCACCAAGGCGCTGAAGGCGCTGCGTAGTGCTGGTATCTCGGCTGACATGATCGCCTCCGGCTCGCCCCGCAAGCGGTTCGACAAGGCGTCGAAGGCTGGCGCGAACATTCTGGTCGGCGTGACCTGGCGCGATGGCAAGGCGGTCTGCAACACCCGCTCGTCCGGCTATTCGCAGGATGCCGTGCGGGTTTCGGCCCTGCTGGAATCGCTCGAAGCGTGAGCGTTTCCGACGCCCGTTTGGCCCAGATTGCAGCCCGCTTTTCCGAACTGGAAGCGCGGCTGGCTTCGGGCACGCTTGAGGGCAAGGACTTTGTTGCCGCCAGCCGCGACTTTGCCGAGCTGGAGCCGGTCGCCCGGGTAGCGGCGGAAGTGGTCGCCATGCGCGCCGAGCTCGCCAGTCTGGCCGAGCTGGACGATCCCGAAATGCGCGAACTGGCGGAAGAGGAAATCTCCCGCCTCAAGGTGGAACTGCCCGAAGCCGAACACCGGCTGGCAATTGCCATGCTGCCGCGCGATGCGGCGGATTCGCGCTCTGCCATGCTGGAAATCCGCGCCGGGACCGGCGGGGACGAGGCAGCACTGTTCGCGGCGGACCTGCTGCGCATGTATGAACGCTATGCCGCTGAACAGGGCTGGCGGATCGAAATTGTCAGCGCCAATGCCAGCGACATCGGCGGGTTCAAGGAAGTCGTCGCGCAGATCAACGGCAATGGCGTGTTCGCCAAGCTGAAGTTCGAAAGCGGCGTGCACCGCGTCCAGCGTGTGCCGGTTACTGAAAGCGGCGGGCGCATCCACACCAGTGCCGCCACGGTCGCGGTTTTGCCGGAACCGGACGAAGTCGACGTCTCGATCGAGGACAAGGACCTCAAGATCGACGTTTACCGCGCCAGCGGGGCGGGCGGACAGCACGTCAACACCACCGACTCCGCCGTGCGCATCACCCATTTGCCAACCGGCACGGTGGTGACCTGCCAGGACGGGCGCAGCCAGCACAAGAACAAGGAAAAGGCGATGCAGGTCCTGCGCGCCCGCCTGTTCGAAGCGCAGCGCGATGCGGCCCAGGGCGAAGAGGCGGCGGCGCGCAAGGCGATGGTCGGTTCGGGCGACCGCTCCGAACGCATCCGCACTTACAATTTCCCGCAAGGCCGCGTGACCGATCACCGTATCAACCTGACCCTGCACCGCCTGCCGGAAATTCTGGAAGGGCCGGGACTGACCGAACTGATCGACGCGCTGACTGCCGAGGACCAGGCCAAGCGTCTGGCGGCTTTGGGCGAGTGACCGCAGGCGAAGCGATCCGCGCGGCAGCAGAGCGACTGGCCGCGACAAGCGATACGGCCCGGCTCGATGCCGAAGTGCTGATGGCCCATGCCTTTGGCGTCACCCGTTCGGACCTTTTTCTGCGCCATATGCGCGATCCCGAACCGGCCGCTTTCGCTGCCTTGGTCGAGCGCCGCGCTGCATCGGAACCGGTGGCCTATATCGTCGGCAGTCAGGATTTCTTTGGTCTGACGCTGGCCGTTTCCGCCGCCGTACTGATCCCGCGCGGGGATAGCGAAGTGCTGGTCGAAGCCGCACTGGCAGCACGGCCCGATGCCATTCGCGTGCTCGACTGCGGAACGGGGTCGGGGGCCTTGCTCCTTGCCGTTCTGGCCAACCTTCCCGGCGCGAGCGGGATCGGCATTGACCGTTCGCCAGACGCCTTGGCGATTGCGGCAAGCAATGCCGCCGCCACCGGCCTTGGCCAGCGCGCCGAAATGCGCCTGGCCGACTGGGACCAGCCGGACTGGGTCGCGGGACTGGGCCGGTTTGACCTGATCCTTGCCAATCCGCCCTATGTCGAAGAAGCCGCCGAACTCGATCCGTCGGTCCGCGCCTTTGAACCGGCGGGCGCTCTGTTCGCCGGGGCCGAGGGGTTGGACGCCTACCGCGTGCTGATCCCGCAATTGCGTGATCTGCTTGCACCTCAGGGGGCTGCGCTGATCGAGATTGGCTACACCCAGGCAGAGCCGGTCGCCGCGATTGCCCGGGCTGCCGGGTTCGAATCCCGCCTGCATCACGATCTTGGCGGGCGGCCGCGTGTGCTGGAATTGCAGATTCCCCTTGGCAATGCCGATGCGAGCGCCTAAGTCGATCTCAGGCCCGCGCCGGACCGCCGTTTGTCGTGTCCCGCAGGCTGTCTCCAACATTTGCGTTTCGGGCCACGGCCACGGCCTCCCGCTTGCAGATGTCGGGTCCCGGTTTGCCATCAGGTGCCTGGGTATAGCGTCATGCGGCCGCATAGACCGGCACAGCCGGACTGGTCGCACATTAGGGAAACGTACCCCTTGAACAATATTCGTGGGAACAACCGTCGGCGGGGCCGCGGTAATCGCCAGAACAGCGGCGGCGGTCAGCAACTCAACCGGATTGACAGCCGGGCGCGTGGCAATGCGCCGCAGCTGCTGGAAAAATATCGTAAGCTGGCCCAGGACGCGCACCTCAACGGGGATCGGGTTCAGGCAGAATATTACCTGCAATTCGCCGACCATTATTTCCGCGTGATCGCCGACCAGCGTCAGCGTCAGGAAGAACAGCGCAGCCGCCCACAGGGTGAGCGGTGGCAGGATGAAAGCGCCGAAGGCGACGATGCCGGTGAATTCTCCGCTGCCGGTGACTTCCCGACTTTTGAACAGCCAAGCTTCAACCGCCAGCAGCGCGCCCCGCGACAGGCTCAGGATGATCGTGGTCCTTCTCGCGAAGAGCGTGAAGAACCTGCCGAGCGTGTTGAGGAAGTTCAGGCCGAGGAAGGCGGCGACGCCAATCCTTACGAGCCGGCGGAAAATCCCTTCGTTCGGGAAAACCGCCCGCGCACCGGCCTGCGTCCGCGCCGCGAGCGGGAAGAGCGCCGCCCGCGCCGTGAAACCCGCGATGCTGATGGCGATGAACCGGTCGGTCTCGATCCCGCCTCGCTGCCGCCTGCCATTTCGGCATCCAGCGGCGAAGCCGACGCTGAAGGCGAAGCCGCGCCCAAGCCGCGCAAGCGCGTGACGCGCCGCAAGCCTTCTGCCGGCGATGCCGGTGAAGCGCTCGAATCGGTGAGCTGACGCGCAGCGTCATGCACGCGGCGCAGCGGCGCTTGGCCCACCCGCGCAAGTTGGCCATCGCGCTTGGCGCGGTGGCCGCAACCGGCTTTGAACCGCTCGGCCTGTGGCCGCTGGCCTTGGCCGCGTTCGCGCTTCAGATCGAACTGATCGCCCGCACAGGCAGGGCGCGCGACGCTTTCCTGCTGGGCTGGCTGTTCGGTTCCGCCCATTTCATCGTCGGCCTCAACTGGATCGTCACGGCATTTGGCTATCAGGCGGCCATGCCCGGCTGGATAGGCTGGATCGCAGAAGCCGGACTGTCACTCTATCTTGCGGTCTGGCCGGGGCTTGCCATGATGGCGGCCTGGTGGATCGCCCGGGGCAAGCGCCATTCCCTCGCCCTTGCCATGGCCGGATGCTGGATCATCGGGGAGTGGCTGCGCGGCTGGGTGTTCACCGGCTTTCCGTGGAACCCGCTGGGGGCGATCACTCTGATTTCGGATAGCGACCCGCACCTTGCCTATCTGGGCAAGGGGCTGGGGACTTATGCCCTGTCCGGTCTGGTCATGCTGCTGGCCGGGGCGTGGATGCTGGCTGCGCACCGGGGACGCCGGGATTGGCGCGGCGCGGTTTTGCTGCTGGCGCCGCTGGCCCTGTTCCTGATTCCAACCGCACCCGCCGTGCAGAAGCAAGGGACGCTGACCTACACGTTGGTTCAGCCCGATGCGCGGCAGGAAGAACTGCACGATCCTGATCGTTATGAGGCCACCTTCCAGCGCGCCATGGGCCTTAGCCAGGCCAAGGTGCGCGGCCAGACCCGGGTGGTGCTGTGGCCGGAATCGGCTCTGCCGGACTACCTTCAGCCGGGCTATCCGGCAGGCTGGTATGCCAGCACGACCTATGGCGGCGATCCTTTGCTGGCGCGGGAGCGGATCGGGCAACTGATCGGGCCGGGCAGCCTGCTGATTACCGGAAATGACCGGTTGGAAGTGGAAAATGGTCGCGTCGCCGGTGCTCGGGCCGGGATTACAGCGATTGACGGGCAGGGGCAGATTCGCGCGACCTATGACAAGGCGCATCTCGTTCCCTACGGCGAATATGTCCCCCTGAAATGGCTGCTGGTCCCGCTCGGGATTGATCGGCTGGTTCCCGGCGACATCGAATTCTGGCCCGGACCGGGGCCGCGCACCATCGATCTTGGCGCATGGGGCCGGATCGGGATGCAGCTGTGCTATGAGATCATCTTCCCCGGTAAGGTGACCCAGCCCGGACACCGTCCGGACTTCATCTTCAACCCGTCGAACGATGGCTGGTATGGCGACTGGGGACCGCCCCAACACCTAGCCCAGGCGCGGCTGCGCGCGATCGAGGAAGGGCTGCCGGTGCTGCGCTCCACGACCACGGGCATCAGTGCGGTGGTCGATGCCGAGGGGGTGATCCGGGAATCAATCCCGCTGCGTCAGGCAGCGCGCCGCGATGGACTGGTTCCGCCTGCGGCCCAGCCCACCCTGTTCGCGCGGCTGGGTAATGGGCTTTCGCTAGCCTGGGCGATACTTCTTCTTGGCCTAAGCGCAGTTGCGCGACGTCGAAAGGACGGTTAGAGAAGTGACATAAAGCTTCCTTTATATGGGATCGACAATGCGCACCGACTACCTGTTCACTTCCGAAAGCGTGTCCGAAGGCCATCCGGACAAGGTTTCCGACCAGATTTCGGACGCCATCGTTGACCTGTTCCTGGCCAAGGACCCGGAAGCGCGCGTTGCCTGCGAAACGCTGACCACGACCCAGTTGGTCGTCCTTGCGGGCGAAATCCGCTGCAAGGGCGTCTATGAAAACGGCGAATGGGCTCCCGGCGCGAAGGAAGAAATCGAACAGGTCGTGCGCCGCACGGTCAAGGAAATCGGCTACGCGCAAGACGGCTTCCACTGGGAAAAGTTGGAATTCATCAACCGCCTGCACGGCCAGTCCGAGCATATCGCGCAGGGCGTCGATGCTTCGGACAACAAGGACGAAGGTGCGGGAGACCAGGGCATCATGTTCGGTTATGCAACCGACGAAACGCCCGACCTGATGCCGGCGACGCTCTATTACAGCCACAAGATTCTTGAGCGCATGGCGGCTGACCGCCACTCTGGCGCGGCGCCGTTCCTTGAGCCTGATGCCAAGAGCCAGGTGACCCTGCGTTACGAAGGCAGCCTCCCGGTCGCCGCGACTGCCGTGGTCGTCTCGACCCAGCACAAGCCCGGCTATTGCCTGACCGGCGATCACGCGGACGCGGCCAAATATGCCGAGCTGGAAGCCTATGTGAAGCGGGTGGTGGCGGAAGTGATCCCGCCGGTCCTGCTGCGCGAGACCAAGTATTACATCAACCCGACCGGAGCCTTTGAAATCGGTGGTCCGGATGGTGACGCAGGCCTGACCGGGCGCAAGATCATCGTCGATACCTATGGCGGCGCGGCTCCGCACGGGGGCGGCGCATTCAGCGGCAAGGACCCGACCAAGGTTGACCGTTCGGCGGCCTATATCACCCGCTATCTGGCCAAGAACGTGGTGGCCGCTGGTCTTGCCACGCGCTGCACGATCCAGATCGCCTATGCGATCGGCGTGTCCGAACCGCTCTCGCTCTATGTCGATACGCATGAGACCGGCACGGTGCCGGAAGACAAGATCGAGCAGGCCCTGCTCTCGCTGCCCAAGCTGGGCGGCCTGACCCCGCGCGCGATCCGCACCCATCTGGGCCTGAACAAGCCGATCTATCGCAAGACGGCGGCCTATGGTCACTTTGGTCGCAAGGCCGAAGGCGACCTGTTCCCGTGGGAGCGGTTGGACCTGGTCGACGATCTGAAGGCCGCTCTGACCTGATCCAGCCCGGACTTTCCGGTTTTACTGGCGGTAGTCGGCGGTAATCACCCCGGCTGCCGCCAGTTCTGCTTCGTGGGCTTCCTCGCGCCACGTTTCGGCCAGCGCTTCGGCTTCCCATTGCTGCATGGCCGGATGGGCCAGCACATGATCGACCCAGCGCTGTCCTTCCCCCACATCCAGCCCATAGGTGCGGATGCGGAAGGCGACCGGTGCGAAGAACGCATCGACTGCGGAAAATTTGCTGCCAGCCAGCCAGGGGCCGCCAAAGCGATCCAGCCCCTGCTCGAAGATTTCGCGTACCCGCGCGACATCGCGCTTCAGCCCATCGCTCATAGGCTTGGGCTGCACGCGGACGCCGACATTCATCGTGCAGTCGTTGCGGAGATGGCCGAATCCGCCGTGCATTTCCACGACGGCACCCTGCGCAAAGATCCGCGCTTCCTCGTCAGCGGGCCACACGCCCGTATGACGTTCCGCCAGATAGAGCGTGATCCCGAGCGAATCCGGAATCACGCGCGTTCCGTCGATCAGCACCGGGACCTGCCCGGTCGGGGAGAACTTGCGAAAGTCCTCGTAGTTGTCGAGCCGGGTGAACGGCTCGAACCGTTCCGCGAACGGAATTTCCAGCGCCTTCATCAGCAGCCAGGGCCGCAGTGACCAGCTGGAATAATTCCGGTTCGCGGTGATCAGGGTATAGGTCATCAATCGCCCAGCGTGGCGGTAAGGCCGGTCACGGCTTCGGCGAATTCCTCGCGGAAGTCCTGCACGACCTGCCGGCACGAACGTTCTGCCTCGACCAGGCCGACCCCTTGGCCGACGAAGTATGACACCAGATCGCGGGCCTGTTCGTTGCCGTTGACCACGGCCTTTTCGATATGGGCAAAGCTGGGTTCGGAAACCAGGCCCATCAGCGGCATCGGCAGAGTGCCGGGGCCTTGCGGATTGTCCCACGCCTCATGCCATGCGGTCTTCAGCTGGCGGGCGGGCTTGCCGGTGCGGGCCTTGGACCGCACGGTGTCGCGGCTGCGCGCGTCGATCATTTTCTGGCGGAAGGTGGGGCTGGTTTCCGCTTCGGGCGTGCAGAGCCAGACCGAGCCGCACCATGCGCCCTGTGCGCCTGCGGCCATCATCGCTGCCATCTGCCCGCCGGTCATGATCCCGCCCGCGGCCAGTACCGGAATGTTGTGCCCACCAGCCTTGAGCGCGCGGACCACTTCGGGGACCAGCACTAGGGTCGATACTTCGCCGCAGTGGCCGCCGGCCTCGCCGCCCTGGGCCACGATGATGTCCACGCCGGCTGCGGCCTGACGCAGCGCATGTTCCTTGGCCCCGACCAGAGCCGCCACCGGGATGCCGCGCTTTTTGCCCTCGGCGATCATTTCCGGCGGGGCGATACCCAGCGCATTGGCGATCATCTTGATCGGGTGACGGAAGGCAACTTCCATCAGCTTTTGCCCGTTCTCTGGCGTGATCCCCGCGCCTTCGCGGATATTGCCCTGCTGATCTTCGGGAATCTGGACTCCGTATTGTCCCAGAAGGTCGGCCGTGAAGCGCTTGTGCTCGTCCGAAATTGCCGCCGCGCGTTCGGCATTGCTGGTGAAGCCGGTGACGCGGGCATCGACCGTTTCCGGCACCAGCACGTCTACGCCATAGGGCGCGCCATCGATATGGGCGTCGATCCAGGCCAGCTCTTCCTCGAACTGTTCAGGGGTGTAGGCGGCGGCGCCGAATACGCCAAAGCCGCCCGCCTTGCTGACCGCGACCACGACGTCGCGGCAATGGCTGAAGGCAAACAGGGGGAAATCGCAGCCGACCATCCGGCACAGGTCATTGTTCATCGTCTTAGCTCCGCGGCAGGGTTACAGGACCACCAATCTCGATCGCCTTCACATAGGCGGGACGCGCCTTCAGCGCGGCGAGATAGCGGGTGAGGTTGGGGCGAGTAGAGAGAAGGCCGAGGATCTCGGCGTGTTCCAGCAGGTATTCCAGATTGATGTCCGCCCCGGTGAAGACTTCGCCGCAGAGGAAGCTCTTGCCCTCCAGCTGCCGCTCGATCCAGTCGAGCTGCTTCTTCAATTCCGCATCCATGAAGGCCAGGGCCGGTGCGGCCAGACCAAGCTGCGGACCAAGCAGGCGCATCAGGATTGGCATGCCCAGCGTGCCTTCGGCAAAGTGCAGCCATTCAAGGTATTCGGCGCGGCCGCTGTCCGATGGCAGCAGCTTGCCACCACCGAACCGGTCGACGATATATTCGATGATGGCCGAGCTTTCGACCATGGTTCGCCCGTCCACTTCGACGGCGGGCGCCTTGCCCAGCGGGTGAACGTCGTAAAGCGAAGGGGGCGAGCGGAAGTCCTCGCCGCGGGTGTGCTGGACCAGCTCGTAAGGCAGGTCCAGCTCTTCCATCAGCCAGATGATCCGTGTTGAGCGCGATATCTTCAAATGGTGCACACGGATCGTCATCTGGTCTCTCTCCCTTATGTTACATAACGGGCCGTCGTCTTTGCCTTGACCTCATCGGCAGTGACGCCGGGGGCCAGTTCGATCAGCCTGAAAGGTGAATTGTGGTCTTCGCGTTTGAAAACCGCAAGATCGGTTATCACCATGTCGACCACATTGCGCCCTGTCAGCGGTAAAGTGCATTGCGGAACGAACTTGGCGCTGCCGTCCTTGGCGCAGTGTTCCATCACCACGATGATCTTCTTTACCCCGGCGACCAGGTCCATGGCGCCGCCCATGCCCTTGATCATCTTGCCGGGCACCATCCAGTTGGCGATGTCGCCGGTTTCCGACACTTCCATCCCGCCCAGCACGGTCAGGTCGATCTTGCCGCCACGGATCATGGCAAAGGATTGCGCGCTGTCGAAATAGGCCGAATGCGGCAGTTGGCTGATCGTCTGCTTGCCCGCATTGATCAGGTCGGGGTCGATCTCGTCCTCGGTCGGGAAGGGGCCGATCCCCAGCATCCCGTTTTCGCTTTGCAGCGTCACGGTCATCCCGGCGGGAACGTGATTGGCCACCAGGGTCGGTATCCCAATCCCTAAGTTGACGTAGTAACCGTCGCGCAGTTCCTGCGCGGCGCGGGCGGCCATCTGGTCGCGGGTCCAGCCCGTTGCGATATTATCGTGCGTGGTCATCAGCCGGCATCCTCGGTGCGAGTGGTGCGGAATTCGATCTTCTTGTCATAGGGGCTGCCGTTGATCAGCCGGTGGACGTAAACGCCCGGCAAGTGGATCGCATCGGGATCAAGTTCGCCTGGCTGGACGATCTCTTCCACTTCGACCACGCAGACCTTGCCGCAGGTCGCGGCTGGTACGTTGAAATTGCGCGCGGTCTTGCGGAAAACGACATTGCCGGTGGTGTCGGCCTTCCACGCCTTTACCAGGGCAAGGTCGGCAAAGATCCCTTCTTCCAGGATATATTCTTGCCCGCCAAAGACCTTGGTTTCCTTGCCCTCGGCCACCAGAGTGCCGACGCCGGTCTTGGTGTAGAAGCCCGGAATCCCGGCTCCGCCAGCGCGCATCCGTTCGGCCAAGGTGCCTTGCGGGCAGAATTCGACTTCCAGTTCGCCCGACAGGTACTGGCGTTCGAATTCCTTGTTCTCGCCAACATAGCTGGCGATCATCTTCTTCACCTGCCGCGTGCGCAGCAGCTTGCCGATGCCTTCATTGTCGATTCCGGCATTGTTTGAAGCGAAGGTCAGGTCCTTCACGCCGGAATCGCGCACGGCGTCGAGCAGCCGTTCGGGAATGCCGCACAGGCCGAAGCCGCCGCAGGCGATGAGCAAGCCGTCCTGAAGCAGCCCATCAAGGGCGCTGGCGGCATCGGGATAGATTTTCTGGGCCATGGTTCCTCTCACTGAATGGCGAAAGGCTAGCGTGGATCATCCATCCCGACTAATGATTGTTTCTTTGCTGATCTGATAAACAATACTTATGCGTAAGCTGGCGATCTATCATCTGGAAACCCTGCTGTGGATCGCGCGGCTGGGGACTTTTCGTGCGGCGGCAGAGCGGCTCAACACCACGCAGCCCGCCATTTCCGCGCGGGTGCGCGAGATTGAAAGCCAGCTGGGCGTGGAAATCTTCCGCCGCGAAGGGCGCGGCGTGGTCCTGACCGCGCGGGGCCGGCAACTGGTGCAGGATTGCGAGCCGCTGCTCGCCGGGTTTGAGCGGGCCTTGATGCAGGCGGGTGACTTTTCCGGCGTAACGGGCGTGGTGCGGCTGGGGGCAGGGGAAATCGCTGCTGCCAGCGTCCTGCCCCAATTCGTGGGCGACGTGGCGCGCGACTTGCCCGGCGTAACGCTGGAGATCGAGCTCGACCTGACTGCGCGCATGTTGCAGCACCTGCTTGGCGGGACGCGGGACATGGTCTTTCTGGCTGGTCCGGTCGCCAGTCCCGGCGTGCAGACCCGGCCCATCGGTGCGGTGTCGCTGCGCTGGCTGGCAGCGCCGCAGGTTGTCGCGGCGGGCGGGTTCAAGCAGGCCCTGCCGCTCTGGTCGGTGGGCGCCCATTCGCCGATCCACCGGGTCTTGCAGGATGCGGTGGCGGGCGGGCTGCCCTGCCGGTCGGTCAACATCTGCAACAATGTGCAGACGATGATTGCCCTGGTCGCCGCCGGGGCCGGGGCTGGCCTGTTCCCCGACACCATGGTGCGAGAGGTCGTGCGGGAGGGGCGGCTGGCCGAAGTCCTGCCGCCTCCAGCCCAGACGATCCCGTTCGAAGCAGCGATTCGGGCGGGCGAGCAGGACCCGCTGATCCTGGAACTGTTCCGCCGTGCCGCAGCCCTGCGGATCAGTTGATCAGGAGAGGGCTATGCCCAACACTTCCGACAGGTCGGCAAGGGCCTGTTCGCCGCTGGTCACCTTGATCGCGTGCATGCCCAGCTGCGCCGCCGGCTTGCAGTTGATGCCCAGGTCATCAAGGTAGATGCAATGTGCCGGTTCCAGCCCCAGGTGTTCGCACATCATCAGGTAGATGCGCGGGTCCGGCTTGCGCACACCGGCCTTTGAACTTTCGATGACATGTTCGAAGCGGGCAAAGACCTGTTCATAGGCGTCGCGCTTGTCGCCGCTGCGGGCCATGCCTGCGCCGTGTCCGGCCGGGACATTGTTGGTAATGCACGCCAGACGGTATCCGGCCTCGGCCAGGGTATCCAGCGCGCTGACCATGGCCGGGCGGATTGAGCCGGACAGGACCGACAGGACCGAGGCGCCATCCAGCGCATGGCCCAGCGCTTCCGCTTCAGCGGCAAACAGCGCGTCAAACCGGGCGGCGTCGATTTCGGCCCGTTCGAACAGGGCCCAGGCATTGCTGTCGGGATTGGTGGCATTCACCTTGCGGACAAAGTCCTGCGGCAGGCCGCGTTCTGCCTCAAGCCGGTTGAAGGCTTCAAACGGTGAGGCGGTAATTACGCCGCCGAAATCGAAAATGACTGCCTTGAAATCCGCTTGCGCCACTTAAAATCCTCCCATGTTCTTGCCGGGGGAAGTGGCCTATCAGTGCAAATAGCGCAAGGTGTGTTCCATTTGACGCAGGTCATGTATTGTGCGGCAAGGGTAGGCTAGGGGTTTACCACCAGTGGGAGAAGACTGATGCGTTCTATCCTAGTTCAGGGCGGCCGCGACAAGGCCATGACGGCGCGGCTCGATACTGCGCTGGATCTGGCCCGTACGCATGAAGGCCATGTCACGATTGCCATCGACACGCCGCTCGACCGGTTCGTGACGGTGGACCCCTATGGCGGCACCTATGTCGCGCGTGAGGCGCTGGAATCCGCCCTTGCCGCAGACGATGCTTTGGCCGATGCCTTTGCCGGACGGCTGGAGACGGACGACGTTCCGTTCGATGTGGTGCAGTTTGAAACCCAGCCACTCGAAGCCATGCTGGCGGCAGCGCGACTGGCAGACATTGCCATTGTCTCGCGCACCTGCGGCTATGCCGGGGATCTGGCGGTAGAGGCCAAGTGCCCGGTGCTGGTCCTGCCTTCGGATCAACGAATCGCTTTCCCGATCAAGACCGCCTGCATTGCGTGGGACGGCAGCGACGAAGCGGCGGCAGCGCTGCGCAGCTGCACCCGGATGCTGTGGGGTTGCAGCGAAGTGCATGTGCTGACCGTGCTGACGGACAAGCCCCAGGGCTTCCCGCCAACCGATGCCCTGCGCTACCTCTCGCGTCATGATATCAAGGCCGAACTGCACGAGCTGGCCAAGGAGGGTTCGATCGAGGAAACCCTGACTGCGGCCATTTCGCGCGTGGGCGGCGAACTGCTGGTCATGGGGGCATTTAGCCACAGCCGCCTGCGCGAATTCCTGTTCGGCGGCATTTCGCGCTATTTCCTTGAACGAGAAGATGGTCCGGCGTTGTTGATGGCGCATTGATCGCCACCTTTGTTTCACTGCTTTCGGTTCATGCCGCAGTGCCATGTTGCACTGCGGCATTTTCTTTGCCTGCACCCTTCCCCAAGGTGCAGGTACTCCCGGTCTACCGTTATGGAAACGTACGTAATTTCGACAGTTTTGTGTCAGCAGAGATGACTGTTGCATATTTTGCAACATAAAATGAGCTTTTCGCACTTGCACAAAAGGGCCCGTTCGACCATTTAGAGCCTGCCTTTCAGGCATCCTCTCCCAAAACTTCCCAATGCCGGGTCGGAAACGACCCGGCTTTTTTTTATCTGCGATTCGGGTGCGAATGCGGATTCGCCATCGCTCGGTCCCGTTGCCATTTGAAAATGGCCGGGCCAGTCCCTAGCTTTGAAGTTCACAGCTGATTGGGACTTTCATGGCCGACATTTCCACTACTCCCTCGGTAAGGCTGCAGGTCGCTGCCGCCCGGCAGGAAGAAAGCGGCAACGGTTTTGCCCGTTTGCCGCGTTCCGCACTTTCCGCGCTGGGCGTGACCGAAGGCGACGTGATCGAGATTGTGGGCAAGCGCTCCACCACTGCGCGCGTCATGGCTGCTTATGCCGAGGATGAAGGGCTGGAGGTGATCCGGCTCGACGGCCTGCAGCGCGGCAATGCCGAGGCCGGTTCGGGCGAGCATGTCGAAGTGCGAAAGGCGGAAAGCCGCCCGGCGCAGCGCGTGGTCTTTGCCCCGGCGCAAAAGGAAATGCGCCTGCAGGGACCGGGTCAGGCGCTGAAGCGCAACTTCTTTGGCCGCGCACTAGTGGCGGGCGATATTGTCGCCACGGCGGGGCAACAGCAGGTGCGCGATATGCCACCTGCAGTGGCGCGGATGTTCAACGTGCCGGCCTTTGCCCTCACCCAGATTCGCCTGACCGTGGTTTCGACCCTGCCCAAGGGCATCGTCCATATTGACGAGAACACCGAAGTCGAACTGCGCGAGGAATATGAAGAGGCCCGCGCGGGCCGCGGCGATGTGAACTACGACGACGTTGGCGGGATGGGCGACACGATCCGCCAGTTGCGCGAGATGGTGGAACTGCCGCTGCGCTATCCCGAACTGTTCACCCGCCTGGGCGTCGATCCGCCGAAGGGGGTGCTGCTGCATGGCCCGCCAGGAACCGGCAAGACCCGCTTGGCCCGCGCCGTGGCCAATGAAAGCGACGCCAGCTTCTTCGCGATCAACGGCCCGGAAATCATGGGGTCGGCCTATGGCGAGAGCGAGAAGCGCCTGCGCGACGTGTTCGAGGAAGCGGCCAAGGCCGCGCCTTCGATCGTCTTCATCGACGAGATCGATTCGATCGCGCCCAAGCGCTCCGGCTCACCGGGTGAAGCGGAAAAGCGGCTGGTCGCCCAGTTGCTGACGCTGATGGACGGCCTCCACACCGGTTCCAACATCGTGGTGATTGCCGCGACTAACCGGCCCGATGCACTGGACGAGGCGCTCCGCCGCCCGGGACGGTTCGACCGCGAAATCGTGATTGGCGTCCCGGACGAAAGCGGTCGGCGCGAGATTCTGGGCATCCACACCCGCGGCATGCCGCTGGCCGATGGGGTCGAACTGGACGAACTGGCCCGCACCACCCACGGCTTCGTCGGTGCGGATATTGCCGCTCTCGCGCGTGAGGCGGCGATGGACGCGGTGCGCCGGATCATGCCGCAGCTTGATCTGGCCGCCCAGACGATCCCGCCCGAAGTGCTGGAAAACCTGAACGTCACGCGGGAGGATTTCCTCTCGGCCCTGAAGCGTGTTCAGCCTTCGGCCATGCGCGAAGTGATGGTCGAGGTGCCGAACATCGGCTGGGCCGACATTGGCGGCGCGGACGAGGCGCAGGACAAGCTGAAGGAAGGGATCGAGCTGCCGCTCAAGAACCCTGCCGCCTTCCGCCGCCTGGGTATCCGTCCGGCGCAGGGCTTCCTGCTCTATGGCCCTCCCGGCACGGGCAAGACTCTGCTGGCCAAGGCTGTGGCCAAGGAGAGCGAGGCCAACTTCATTTCGATCAAGTCGTCTGACCTGCTGTCGAAATGGTATGGCGAAAGCGAACAGCAGATCAGCCGCCTGTTTGCCCGCGCGCGGCAGGTTGCGCCTTGCGTGATCTTCATTGACGAGATCGACAGTCTGGTCCCGGCGCGCGGTTCTGGCGCGAACGAGCCGCAGGTCACGGCCCGCGTGGTCAATACCATGCTGGCCGAAATGGACGGGATGGAGGAACTGTCTTCGGTCGTGGTGATCGGGGCGACCAATCGCCCGGGTCTGGTCGATCCGGCGCTGCTCCGTCCGGGACGGCTGGATGAACTGGTCTATGTCGGTACGCCGGATAAGGCCGGACGCGAGCATATCCTGAAGATCCACACCCGGAACATGCCGCTGGCCGATGACGTGAACCTTCCTGCGATTGCGGCAGAGGCAGAGCGTTTCACCGGAGCCGATCTGGAAGACCTGACGCGCCGCGCCGGGATGATCGCGATCCGGGCGCGCGGGGCCGAAGTCGATCAGGTGACTGGTGCGGACTTCCGAGAGGCGCTGGCTGATTCCCGCGCCACGGTGTCGGCGGAAATGGAGGAGGAATACAACAAGATGAAGGGCGAGTTGAAAAAGCGCGCCGCTGCCATCAATCCCACTCCGGTCGGGTTCCTTGCCCCGGGCATGGTCAACCCGACGCGGGAGAAGAAGCATGGCTAGGCCGTTGGCCTAAGTCTCGTTGCAAAGCGCGTCCGGCATATGTTCGCGAAGCCATTCCAGCATGGCTTCGCGCATGGCCGGACGCAGCCGCGCCAGAGCCGTGGGATCGGCGGCGCTCATCACCAGTTTCAGTTCGACCGAGCCGACCTGCACTTCGGAAACCTGCAGCGCACCGGTGCGCTTGTCCCAATCAGGATTGGCGGCAAGCAGGCGGTCATAGGCTTCGCGGATCGGCTGGATCGAATTGCCGGGTTTGACCGGCAGGACGACCGAGCCATTGATGCCGCCGCCCGCACGGGTCCAGTTCTGGAAGCTGCCGTCAAGGAACTTGGACGTCGGCACGATCACGCGGCGTTCGTCGCCGGTGCGGATCACCACATAGCTGAGGCGAATGTCCTCGACCCGGCCGTTCTCGCCTTCGACCACCACGAAATCGCCGATGCGGATCGGCTCGGTAATGGCGATCTGGAGACCGGCAATCAGCGATTTCAGCGCTGGCTGCGCGGCAACACCAAAGGCCAGCGACATGACCCCGGCTGATGCCAGCAGCGTGGTGCCAATGTTGCGCACTGCGGGAATGCCGAACAGGACCAGCGCGATCGTCATGAAGACAATCAGGAAGCTTGCCGTGCGCGAGAAGATTGTAATCCGGGTGCGGCGGC
The DNA here is from genome assembly GCA_964561375.1 of uncultured Novosphingobium sp. Classification (GTDB taxonomy): domain Bacteria; phylum Pseudomonadota; class Alphaproteobacteria; order Sphingomonadales; family Sphingomonadaceae; genus Novosphingobium. The sequence goes on along the minus strand of CAZLPK010000009.1, from coordinate 38,791 downwards.
TGCGCGCTTCCATCTCGTCGGTATAGCTGGCGGTGCGGGCCTCCATCGCCACGGCGAAAGCCTTGGCCAGCGTGAACAGCACCCAGCCGAACAGGGCTGGTTCAATAAAGCGCCCGGCAATGTGCCAAACCTTGGCAATCAGGTCGTTGCTCTCTGCCGTGATCGAAATTGCCACTGCTATGACCGAGAATAGCACCGGTCTGCGCAGTCGTGCAAAGATCAGATCGTCCATTTCCGAGGCGGAAAAGCGGGAAGCGCGACCCAGAACAGCGAAAACCACGAAGTGGACCGCCATGGCGATGCCAATCGCGATCCCGCCCTGGATAGCAGCCCTGGTCAGCGTTTCGGACCAGCTGAGCACCGTTTCGGCACCGGGCAGGGAGGCGGCCTGAAGCATCAGTGCGCCGCGCCCCATGACAGGCCGGTTCCGATCTCCACGCCCAGCGGCACGCTGAGTTCAACCGCAGGTGTTGCCGCGCTTTCCATCACCTGCCGGATCACCGCGCTGGCGGCATCGGCATCGGCTTCGGGCAATTCGAAGACCAGTTCGTCGTGGACCTGCAGCAGCATTCGGACATGGCCCAGACCTGCTGCTTCCAGTGCGGGCATCATCCGCACCATTGCGCGCTTGATGATGTCGGCGCTGGTGCCCTGGATCGGGGCATTGATCGCGGCGCGCTCGCTCCCCTGCCGCTCGGCCTGATTGGGTGAGCCAATGCGCGGGAACCAGCATTTCCGCCCGAACAGGGTTTCGGAATAGCCACGTTCGCGCACCTGGCCCAGCGTATCGTGGATATAGCGCTGGATGCCGGGGAAGCGCTGGAAATAGAGGTCGATGATCGCTTGCGCTTCCTCCGCCGGAACGCCCAGCCGTGAGCCAAGGCCCCAGCGGCTGATGCCATAGAGGATGGCGAAGTTGACCGTCTTGGCCCGCCCACGCGTGTCGCGGTTGACCTCGCCAAACATTTCCTGCGCGGTGCGGGCGTGAATGTCCTCGTCAGCGGCAAAGGCTTCCTTCAGTTCCGGCACGTCGGCCATATGCGCGGCAAGGCGCAGTTCGATCTGGCTATAGTCGGCAGCAAGCAGGACATTGCCCGGCTCCGCGACAAAGGCATCGCGGATCTGGCGGCCTAGCTCGGTGCGGATCGGAATGTTCTGCAGGTTTGGCTCGGTTGAGGACAAGCGCCCGGTCTGCGCGCCGACCAGCGAGTAGCTGGTATGCACGCGCCCGGTTTGCGGATTGATCGCTTCCTGCAAAGCCTCGGTATAGGTTGAGCGCAGCTTGGACAGCTGGCGCCATTCCAGCACCTTGGTCGCAATTTCCGCGCCTTCTCCGGCCAGCCCTTCAAGGATTGCCTGATCGGTCGAATATTGCCCGGTCTTGCCTTTGCGCCCGCCCTTGTAACCCAGCTTGTCGAACAGGATTTCGCCCAATTGCTTGGGGCTGCCGATGGTAAAGGGTTGTCCGGCGATGGTGTGGATCTGCCCTTCCAGCCGAGCGATCTCTTCCGCGAAAGTTGCGGACAATGCCGCCAGCCGCTCGCGATCGACCTTGATCCCATAGCGCTCCATCTGCGCGACGACCGGCACCAGCGGGCGGTCCACCCGCTCATAGACCCGGCTTGCCGCTTCTTCGGCCAGACGCGGTTTCAGCAGACGGTGGAGCCGCCATGTGACTTCGGCATCCTCGGCGGCATATTCGGTCGCGCGGTCCAGCGGCACTTCGCCGAAGGAAATCTGCTTCTTGCCGCTGCCGCAGATTTCCTTGAAAGTCAGGGTGGTGTGACCAAGGTGGCGGGTGGACAGTTCGTCCATCCCATGTCCGCCGCCGATCCCATCGGTGCTGCGCCCCGCGTCGAGGTCAAAGCTCATCACCATGGTATCGTCGATCGGCGCCACGTGGATGCCGTGGCGGGCCAGGATGTTGAGGTCGTACTTGCAGTTCTGCCCGATCTTCAGCACCGCATCGCTTTCCAGCAGCGGCCTCAGCATGGCCAGCGCCCGGGCTTTGTCCACCTGAGCGGGGCGCTCGGCAAACATGTCGGTCCCGCCGTGGCCCAGCGGGATGTAGCAGGCGTCCCCCGGCCCCAGCGCAAGGCTGATCCCGGTCAGGTCCGCGCGCATCGCGTCAAGCGCGCTGGTTTCCGTGTCGAAAGCCACCACATGGGCGGCCATGGCGCGGTCGATCCACTGTTGCAGCGTCGCCTCGTCCTGCACGCAGGTGTAGAGCGAACGGTCAATCGCCGGCAGGGTGGGCAAAGGTTGGCGGTCGCTGCCTGCCTTGGTTCCGGCTGCTGCGGTAACCGGCTTGGCCGGATGCAACTGGGTCGGACGGTCCGGGCTCCCCTTGCCATCGCCCAGCCGCTTGAGCAGCGAGTGGAAGCCGTGTTCCTGCAAAAAGGCCGCGAGCGGATCAGGCGGGATCGCGCCCAGCTTGAAATCGTCCAGCGCCATCGGTAGCGGGCAGTCTTCCTTCAGCTGCACCAGCACCCGGCTAAGCCGTGCCATTTCTGCATGTTCGATCAGATTGTCGCGCAGCTTGGAAGGCTTCATCGCCGGAGCTGCCGCCAATGCGGCTTCCAGACTGCCATGTTCCTGGATCAGCTTGGTCGCGGTTTTCGGCCCGATGCCCCGAATGCCCGGCACGTTATCGACCGAGTCGCCCATCAGAGCCAGCACGTCTCCGACCTTTTCCGGCGGCACGCCGAACTTCTCGATCACTTCCGGCACGTCGATGCGCTGGTTCTTCATCGTGTCGAGCATGTCGATGCGGGCCTCGCCGCCATCGGCAGGCGTGGATTTGCCGACCAGCTGCATCAGGTCCTTGTCGGACGAAACGATCGTCACGTCCCAGCCGCGGTGCGTGGCAGCGCGGGCGTAAGAGGCGATCAGGTCGTCCGCTTCCAGGCCCGTCTCTTCGATGCAGGGCAGGCTGAAGGCGCGGGTCGCATCGCGGATCAGCGGGAATTGCGGCTTCAGGTCTTCCGGCGGGGGCGGGCGATTGGCCTTGTACTGGTCGTAAATCTCGTTGCGAAAGCTGGTGCCAGAGGCATCGAGGATCACGGCAAGGTGGGTGGGGCCATCGGCCTTGTTCAGGTCATCGGCCAGCTTCCACAGCATGGTGGTATAGCCATAGACTGCGCCAACCGGGGTTCCCTGCGGATTGGTCAGCGGCGGAAGGCGATGATAGGCGCGGAAAATATAGGCCGACCCGTCGACCAGATAGAGATGCTGCTTCGGCTCCATGCGACATGCCTAGCAGGGTGAGGGCGGAAGGGTAAGGGCTCTGCACCGCGCTAACCACGGCGAAGTTCGCTGCCCATACCCGAAAGATGAAAGCAATCCGCTTGTCGAATTGCCTGAATCCTTTGCTTGCATCGGGATTCGAAGGACTCTAAATGGCGCGCGAAGTCTACCGGATAGGTAGGCTTTCCGTGCAGACTGTCCAGCCATGCAATGGCCGCAGTCTGGGCGTGGTCCACAAACTTTTCAAGGATTTATATTCATGCGCAAGATCGTTCTCGCTGCTGCTGTTGCTGGCGCTGCTCTGACCCTGTCGGCCTGCTCGAAGGGTGAAGAAGCTGCGACCGCTACCGAAGCTGCTTCCGACGTCGCCACCGACGCTGCTTCGGCTGGTGCAGAAGCTGCTGACGCCGTGAAGGATGCTGCTGCTGAAGCCGCCGGCGCTGCTTCGGGCGCTGCTGATGAAGCTGCCGACGCCGCCGAAGGCGCTGCGAAGGAAGCTGCTGCTGCTGCTGACGAAGCCGCCAAGAAGATGTAATCTTCGCCTTCGGGCAAAGACAGATCGGGGCGCGAGGGACATTTCCTTCGCGCCCTTTTCTTTTGCCCGCTTGACTCGTTTAACCGCGCGATTAACTGTCACTCCAGCCGGGGAAGACTGGCGGGAGAGACATATCTTGAGCATTTCGTTGACCGACGGGCTGACCGTAGCCTTGCAGCGCGTTGGATTGCCGGCGCCAGAGGGACTGGAGCGGCTTTCCGGCGGGGCCAATATGGAAAGCTGGCGCTTCACTGCGGGAAGCGAAGTCTGCGTACTGCGCCGCGCCCCATCGTTTGAATTCATGGCGGGCCGCCCGATGAGCCATGCCAGCGAAGCCGCCCTGATCCGTGCGGCGCGCGCCTCTGGCGTAATGGCGCCGGAAGTCCTGGTGGAACTGCAACTCGAAGACGGCATCGGCTCGGGCTATGTGATGCGCGCCCTGTCCGGCTCGCCCGAACCCAATGCCTTTCTGGCCGAGGCCGATCCGCAAGTGGCGATCCGCGACATTGCCCGCGAACTGGTCGCCACCCACCGCACCGACTGCACCGGCGTGCCGGTTCCGGTCATGGATACGGCCGAAGCGCTGGATGAACTGCGCACCCGCTTCATGGCCTATGGCGGCGACCGTCCGATCCTTGCCCTGGCGCTGCGCTGGCTGGAGGCGAACATTCCGCCGCCGATCGCTCCCAGCCTGGTCCACGGCGATTTCCGCCTGGGCAACCTGATGTTCGAACATGGCCGGGTGACCGGCGTGCTCGACTGGGAACTGGCCCATCTGGGCGACTGGCACGAAGACCTGGCCTTTGGCTGCATGACCGTATGGCGATTCTCGCGTCCGGATCGCCCCGGCTATGGCCTGACCACGGTGGAGGAACTGGCCCGCGCCTATGAAGAGGCGGGCGGGGCCAAGTTCGATCCTGACCGCTTCCGCTTCTGGACGATCTACCGCACTTTCTGGTGGGCGCTGGGCTGCCTGCAGATGGGCGGGTTCTGGCGTGCCGGCCATGACCGCTCGGTCGAGCGCGTCGTGGTCGCCCGCCGCACGGCCGAGCAGGAACTCGACCTGTTGCTGCTGCTGGAAGACCTGGCCCCGGAAGCCGAGCGCAACCGTCCGCTGCCGCCCGCCACGCCGCCGCTTGAGGCGGGTACGGGTGAACCGAGCGGAGCCGAGATCCTCACTGCCATTTCCGAATGGCTGAGCAACGATATCAAGCCGCTGGTCTCTGGCCGGGGCAAGTTCGACCTCGCCGTGGCGCGCAATGCGCTGGGCATCGTCGCGCGCGAGATCGAGCAGCGCCCGGTGGCCACGGATGCCGCGCTGTCCGCCGATCTGCTTGCCGGAAAGGCCGATCTGGCGACCCCCGGCCTGCTGGCGCGGCTGCGCCGCATGGCGCTCGACAAACTTTCTGCCGACATGCCGAAATACCCCGCCCTCGCAACGGCGCGGGCCAAATGGGAAGGAAACTGAAATGGATTTTGCGCTCCCCCAGGACCTGATTGCCTATCTTGAAGAACTGGACGATTTCATCGCCCGTGAGATCAAGCCGCTGGAGGAGCAGGATGACAATATCCGCTTCTTCGACCATCGCCGCGAGTGGGCACGCACCGATTTTGAAAACGGCGGCCTGCCCCGGCACGAATGGGAAGCCTTGCTGCGCGAAGCATCGATCCGTGCCGACCAGGCCGGTCACTGGCGCTTTTCTGCGCCGAAGAAGTACGGTGGCAAGGATGGTTCCAACCTGTGGATGGCCGTGATCCGTGACCGCTTCGCCGCCAAGGGGCTGGGCCTGCACAACGACCTGCAGAATGAACACTCGATCGTCGGCAACTTCCCCTTTGTCGCCATGTTCGAACATTTCGGTACGCCGGAGCAGCAGGAAGAGTTCATCCTCGGCGGCTTTAACCGTGAAAAGCGCACCGCTTTTGGCCTGACCGAGCCGAACCACGGTTCCGACGCGACCCACATGGAGACCCGCGCGGTCCGCGAAACCCGCGATGGCGTTTCGGGGTGGCGGATCAATGGTGAAAAGATGTGGACGACCGGGATGCACATCGCCTCGCACTGCGCCACTTTCGCGCGCACCAGCGGCAAGGACGGCGATGCCAAGGGGATCACCTGCTTCCTGGTGCCGAACCCGACCGAAGGCCTGGTGATCGAGGAATACCTCTGGACCTTCAACATGCCGACCGATCACCCGCGGGTCAGCTTTACCAATGTCTGGGTTCCGGACAGCGCTATCCTTGGCCCGGTCGATGGCGGTCTGGCGATTGCCCAGTCGTTCGTTCACCAGAACCGCATCCGTCAGGCGGCCAGCTCGCTGGGTGCGGCGACCTACTGCGTCGAGGAATCGGTCAAGTATGCCCGCGAGCGTAAGCCGTTCGGGCAGGAACTGGCCCGCAACCAGGGCATCCAGTTCCCGCTCGTGGACTTGGCCACCCAGTGCGAGATGCTGCGTACCCTGATCTACAAGACCGCCTGGGAAATGGATCAGATGGAGCACAAGGAGATCGAGCACAAACTCTCGGACAAGATCTCGATGTGCAATTACTACGCTAACCGTCTGGTCTGCGAAGCGGCGGACCGGGCAATGCAGGTCCACGGCGGGATTGGCTATTCGCGGCACAAGCCGTTCGAACACATCTATCGCCACCACCGCCGCTATCGCATCACCGAAGGCGCGGAAGAAATCCAGATGCGCAAGGTTGGTGCCTACCTGTTCGGCTACCTCGGCCCGCGCAAGGCGCTGTATCAAGGCTGACCTTCAAAACGGAAAGGGCGCCGCAGCCACGGCGCCCTTTTCCATTGCATGCAGCGCAATATTGCCCACCCGAACCTCAGTCGCCGAGGGTGCAAGCCAGAGCGTCAGGTGTTGTCCTGTGCAAGTACCGTCTGGTTCGATCGTCGCTTCAAATTGTCCGGCTTGGCCGTCCGAACGCGCGGCAACGGGCTTTCGTTCCTTCAAGCGGCATGAGAGCGAAAAGCTTGCCGCCGTGGCAGGAACGCCGCTGGCTGTGGTGGCGCTCCAGGACAGACGATAGCGTCCGGGCCCCAGCGCAAGCATCTGCCAAGCGATCATTTTGCTAGAGGGTCCCGTTACCCGCGCGGTCAGGCCGCTGGCGCTGCCGCAATGTCGCCGCTTGTGGAGAGGTTCCAGTCAAACGGCGTCAGAACCTCTGACCATGCGCGGGTAAAGCCCGGATCGTTGATTTCGCCAGAAGCAGTCGGGCAGTGTTTGCGCCAAAGCTGGCGGGCGCGCAGGATGTCGTCTGCTTCGATCAGTCTTTTGGCCAGCGGTGCAATGGTCTTGCAATCCAGCGGGGATTCAAGCGCCATCAACACTGCCGCGCGATTTTGCAGGGCGGGCCCCAGCAGCAGCGGACTGCCTTCGCCCATGAATTGCCTGTTCCAGCCCGGACGCCGGGCGAGCCTACGGGCAAGTTCTGTGCGTCCTTGCTGGGAGGTTTCGAGCCTTGCCAGCAGCATGTCGCGGAGGGGGAAATCCGGATCGTGGCGCAGGACCGCATCAAGGCGCATGGCGGCAAGGTCCATTGCCCCGAAACGTAGCGCCTGATCCATCAGAAAGACCTGGGCCAAGGGATCGCGCCAGCCAAACCGTGCCGCAGTGCGATAAGCTGCCCCAGCTTTCAGCGGGGTCTTTGCCGCCAGATAGGCCGCGCCGAGCAAGGCGGTGGAGGCCGGATCAATCGGGTCGGCGGCAACTGCGCCGTCGTTATCCAGACCTTGCAGGGCCAGCCGATCAAGCCCGCTGCCGATGGCCAGTGCGCTATAGGTCAGCATTCCGCCATAGATCAGCCCGCGTAGCCGGGTGGGCCATTGCATTAGTTGGCCCGGTGCGAGCCCGGTTGTGACCTGCTTGTTCATTTGCGAGTGCGACGCCGTGTTCTTTTCGCCGCACAGGATGACCGGCTTTGCCACACCCAGCAAGCCGTTCTTCTAAAATTCCGTTAAATTCTAATTACGTGGAGCTGCGGCGCGAGCTATCTCAGTCAGGCCCTGGGCCAGCAGCAATTCGGCATTCTGGCTGTTGGCCAGTAGGGCGCGATGCAGTGCGACCAGCTTTTCAACCAGCCGTGCCAGCCGCTTGCCGCGCCACTTGCGCAGTTGCACGCCCAGTTCGCGCTCGTCCTTCCAGAACACGCGGCGGGAGGCGACTTCGGCCTTCAGCGAGGCTTGAACGTCGCCACGTGGTCCCAGCTTTCCGGCCAATTGCGCAAGCTGCGCGGCGCGCCGCTCAAAGGCGAGCAGGATGCTGACCGGGTTCAGCCCTAGTTCGCGCACCCGGTGCAGTTCCGGCCCTACCTTGGCGGTTTCACCGGACAGGACCACACTGACCAGCGATGCGAACCCATCGTCCTCGGTCCGCGCGCCGATTGCTTCCAGCGCCTCAAGATCGGCGGTGCGCGGGCTTTCCGGGCTGGCGTCGAGATAGAGCGCCAGCTTGGTCACTTCCGACTGCGCCAGCCGGGTATCGAGCGCCGCACCGCGCGCAATCCGCTCGGCCAGATCGCCGCTGAGCCGCAGGCCGGCGGGGCCGGCCATCTGCCGCACGCTGTCGGTGACGCTGCGCAGGTCAGGCGGATAGAACATGGCAACCAGACCGTCGGGCCGGTTGGCGAGCAACTTGGCCGTGCGGGACTTGTCGGTCGCACCGGTCGCGACGATCAGGACCGGGCAGCCTTCAACTTCGCCATCGAGCAGGGTCTGGACCGCATCGTGAACCTCGTCGCCCGAGGCGCGGACCCAGATGTGCCGGCTTTCCCCGAACAGGGAGGTAGAGCGTGCTTCGTCGCCCAGTTTTACGGGATCGCGCTTCAGCTCGGAGCCGCTCAGTTCGATCCTTTCGCCCGGATCATGGAGCAGGCTGGCGATGGTATGAGCGGCGTCGTTCGCGCCAGCCTCGTCCGGGCCGCAGAAGAAGAACACGCGGGCTTCCTGCGCCGCGCGCGGTGCCAGTCCCTTGAAGTCCTTTTGCGTCGCCTTCACTGGCCGCCGCTGCGCAGCTTCAGTGCAACACGGGTGACGATCCGGTCCGCGACTTGCCGGGTAAGGTTTTCCAGCGCGGTGTTTTCCGCCGCGATGGTTGCATATTCGGACGAGACCACGTCGATCCCGGCATCGGAGCCGGCGGAGGCATCCAGCACGATCTCACCCGTGGCAATATCGACCAGCTGATAGCGCGCCCGCAGAGTGCGGCGTTCGCGCGCTACCGTATCGTCGGATAGCAGGCCAAGGCCCTCCAACCGGTCATCCAGTCGCACGTCGAGCCGGTATTGTGGCGCTCCGCCCTTGCCTGCGCCAAGCCGGTCGACCAGCGCATTGCGCATCAGCCAGCCTGCCTTGCCTTCGATGGTCGAAACCTCGATCCCCGACAGGCCCTGAGCGACCACGCCGGTCGCCCCGCCCGAATACATCGGTTTCAGCCCGCAGGCGGAAAGCAACAGGGCAAAGGCAAGAACGACAAGCCGCATCACGCCACCAGATTGACCAGACGATCGGGCACGACGATTACCTTCTTCACCGGTTTGCCATCCAGCGCACGCTGAACCTTCTCGCTGGCCAGTGCAAGCGCCTCAAGCTCTTCCTTGGGCAGGCCCTTGGCAACGGTCACGGTGTCGCGCAGCTTGCCCAGCACCTGGATCGCGATGGTCACTTCGTCTTCCACCAGTAGGGCCGGATCGACCGGCGGCCAAGGCGCGTTTGCCACCAGACCTTCACCGCCAATGGCAGTCCATGCCTCTTCCGCTAGGTGCGGCATCATCGGCGAGATGAGCAGCAGCACGACGCGGATTGCCGCGCTGCGGCTGGCCGAAGGCTGGGCCTTTTCGACCGCGCTGGTCAGTTCGTAAATCCGTGCCACGGCCTTGTTGAAGCTGAGCGCGGCGATGTCTTCACCCACGGCAGCGACGGTCTGGTCGCGCTTGCGGTCCAGTGCCTTGTCTTCACCCGTGGCGGCGGCATCGTATTGCCCGAACAAGCGCCACAGGCGCTGAACGAAGCGGGCGCAGCCTTCGATCCCGGCTTCGGACCACGGCAGGTCGCGTTCTGGCGGGCTGTCGGAAAGCATGAACCAGCGCACCGCGTCGGCGCCGTACTGGGCAATGATGTCGTCCGGATCGACGACGTTCTTCTTGCTCTTCGACATCTTGATGACGCGGCCGACTTCGACCGGCTGGCCATCTGTCTTGAGCGTGGCACCTTCGCTACCGCGATCCACTTCGGCCGGGTTGAAATAGATCGGCTGGCCGTTGGCGGGATCAATCCGCGAATAGGTTTCGTGGGTGACCATGCCCTGGGTGAACAGGCTGGCGAACGGTTCCTTCACGTCGATCAGGCCGATGTGATTGAGCGCGCGGGTCCAGAACCGGGCATAGAGCAGGTGCAGGATCGCGTGTTCGATGCCGCCGATATATTGCTCGACCGGCAGCCACTGCTTGATCACTTCCGGATCGAACGGACGGTCTGAGGGCTGGCTGGCAAAGCGCAGGAAATACCACGAACTGTCGACAAAGGTGTCGAGCGTGTCGGTCTCGCGCTCAGCAGGTTTTCCGCACTTCGGGCAATCGACATGGCGCCAGGTCGGATGGCGCAGCAGCGGATTGCCAGGCGTCTTGAAGTCGACATCCTCGGGCAGGGTGACCGGCAGTTGGCTCTTCGGCACCGGAACCACGCCGCAGTCGCCGCAGTGGATGAAGGGGATCGGCGTGCCCCAGTAACGCTGGCGGCTGACGCCCCAGTCGCGCAGGCGGTACTGCGTTTCGCCCCGGCCCCAGCCTTCATGCGTGGCCTTGGCGATCACGTCCGCCTTGGCCTGCTCGATGGTCATCCCGTCGAGCCATTCGGAATTCACGATTCGGCCCGGCCCGGTATAGGCTTCGTTGCCGGGGAAGACCGGATCGGTTTCATCCCCTTCGGCGACGACCCGGGTGACGGGCAGGTCGTATTTGCGGGCAAAGTCCAGGTCGCGCTGGTCGTGCGCCGGGCAGCCGAAGACCGCGCCGGTGCCATAGTCCATCAGCACGAAGTTCGCGACGTAGACCGGCAGGTGCCACGACTTCTTCAGCGGGTGCTCTACCGAATAGCCGGTGTTGAAGCCCTTCTTTTCCGCGGTTTCCAGTTCGGCCGCCGTGGTCCCGCCCTGCTTGCACTCTTCGATGAAGGCGGCCAGTTCAGGCGCGTCCTGCGCGAGCTTGCGGGCAAAGGGATGGTCGGCGGCGATGGCGACGAAGCTGGCGCCGAACATCGTGTCGGGCCGGGTGGTATAGACCTCGATCCCGTCCGTGCTGCCCGGGAAGCTGAAGGTGCAGCGCAGGCCCTGGCTCTTGCCGATCCAGTTTTCCTGCATCAGGCGGACCTTTTCCGGCCAGTTCTTGAGCTCACCCAGACCGGCTAGCAGATCATCGCCGAACTGCGTGATTTTCAGGAACCACTGGTTCAGCTTGCGCTTTTCGACCAGCGCGCCGGAACGCCAGCCGCGTCCGTCGATCACCTGTTCGTTGGCCAGCACGGTCATGTCGACCGGGTCCCAGTTGACTGCCGATTCCTTGCGGTAGACCAGTCCGGCTTCGTACAGGTCAATGAACAGGGCCTGTTCCTGACCGTAATAGTCCGGCTCGCAGGTCGCCAGTTCGCGGCTCCAGTCCAGCGCAAAGCCCAGCCGCTTCAACTGGGCCTTCATGTTGGCGATATTGTCGCGGGTCCAGCCGCCCGGATGCACGCCCTTTTCCATCGCGGCGTTTTCCGCCGGCATGCCGAAAGCGTCCCAGCCCATCGGGTGCAGCACTTTAAAGCCCTGCATCCGCTTGGTCCGGGCCAGCACATCGCCCATGGTGTAGTTGCGGACGTGGCCGATGTGGATGCGCCCTGACGGATAGGGGAACATCTCCAGCACATAGCTGCGCGGCTTGGCCGAAGCGTCATCGGCTTTGAAGGTCTGGGCCTGGTCCCACGCGGCTTGCCAGCGCGGGTCGGCGCTGGCCGGATCAAAACGGTCGGTAGTCATGTACGCCGCTCTAGCGCCTCAGCAATCCGGCGCAAGCCGGGATCGCCGAGGATGAGGTGCAAAGCGGCCTGTAGCGGGATTATTTCCCGGCAGAAGCCTGACGGCGCAGGTCGCGGGCGCGGGTCAGGATCACGTCTTCCAGCTTTTGCACGGTAGCTGCAGCGACCGGGGCTTCGACCCAGTTGCCGCTCTGGTTGACCTGACGGCTGGCGGCAACGCGCAGCGCATCGGCGCGCAGGTCCTGATCGAGGATTGCCACCGAAACCTTCATCCGTTCGTTCGGATTGTTCGGATTGGCGTACCAGTCGGTCACGATCACGCCGCCGTTGCTGTCCGTCTGCAGCAGGGGCATGAACGACAGAGCTTCAAGGCTGGCGCGCCAGAGATAGGAATTCACACCGATGGTCGTGACCTTGGCCGCGGCCAGATCGGCCTTCGGGCGGTCCTTTCCACCGCAAGCGGCAAGCGACAGGGCGGCAATAGCCACAAGCCCGACGCGGGCGGCAGTGCCCAGGATGCTCGCTTTGGGGGAAGTGCTGGCAGTCATTCGGTCCATCCGGTTCTGGTTTGCGTTTGACCAGCGCGGCTTGCTGGTGCGCTGCCTCTATAGCTTAGGCGGGCGGCGCGGCAAGCCTGCTGTGCGGCGCTATAACCGGCTGATGGCGTGAACCCGGCCTGAATAGGGCTGTACCTAATCCCGGATTAAGCCGGAATTCAGGCAACAGAGGGCATTTGTTCTTGGACTCAGGCGCGATTTGAGCGACAATTGCCTGACAGGAGCTGATCTACCGATGACCGCTGTAGCAACACCCAACAGGCGCAAGGGCAGCAATGCTGCCGGTGCCGGGCTATTGTTCGGCGCGGTCAGCCTGCTGGCCCTGCCGTCTGCCGTGCTGGCCTTTTCCAGCCGGTTCGATTCGGTTCAGTCCAGTTCGCCGATTGTCGATGGCGGTTTCCAGCCCGCCAGGGTAGATCCGCGACTGGCGCGTTCGATCACGGTTCGGGCACTGTCCAAGAATCGCACCTTCCGCTTTACGCCTGCCGCCACTCCCAGCCGTCCTGATGGTGCGGTCACCGTGGCAGTCCGGGTTGACGGACGTTCCTATGGGCTGCGCAACAGCGCGGTCGATGCGGCCAAGGGGCAGGGCGGGCTTGGCATTGCGCCGACTGCCTACAGCCTTGGCGCGGCGCGCGGCTATCGCAGCTTTGCGCACAATGCCGCACCTGCGCCTGCGCCGCAGTTCCGCCCGGTGGAAATGCCCGACCTTGCGGCCTTCCGGCCCAAGCAGCCGGCCGACAACGACAAGCCCTCGCGCTTCAGTCCTCGGCTTGAACTGGATGAACGGCAAAAGACCGGACGCAGTCCGCGCACTTTTGAGCAAAGCGACCAGACCGTCGGCGTGGGCGGCGCTTACCGCGTCACCCGCAATCTTGACGTGACTGCGGGCGTCCGCGTGACCTCTGATCGCGATCGTCTGCTGCCGCTGACTGACGGCAAGCAGGACAATCAGGCCGTTTACGTCGGCACCCAGTTCCGCTTCTGATTCTCACAATCGAATAGCTATGCGTTCGCTTGCCGATATTCGGCCTGCGGCATAACCTTGCCCTTGCGGATTCGACCGCATGGGAAGGAAAACTGATGGCGCGCGTGGCAATCGTAACCGGTGGGACCAGGGGCATTGGCGAGGCGATCTGTATTCGCCTGCAAAAACAGGGTCACATGGTCATCGCCAACTATGCCGGGAACGAGGAAAAGGCCCGTGCCTTTACCCAGCGCCACGGCATCCCGGCAATCCGCTGGGACGTAGGCGATCACGAGGCGTGCATCCACAACTGCAACGACATTGCGGCGGAATATGGCCCGATCGACATCGTCATCAACAACGCCGGCGTGACCCGCGACGGCGTGCTGCACAAGATGACCTTTGACGACTGGAACGAGGTGATGCGCATCAACCTGGGCGGTTGTTTCAACATGGCCAAGGCGACGTTCCCCGGCATGCGCGAACGCGGCTGGGGCCGCATCGTCAATATTGGTTCGATCAATGGACAGGCCGGACAATATGGCCAGGTCAACTATGCCGCGGCCAAGTCGGGCATTCATGGTTTTACCAAGGCCTTGGCCCAGGAAGGGGCGAAGTTCGGTGTCACCGTCAATGCCATCGCGCCGGGCTATGTCGATACCGACATGGTTGCCGCCGTGCCGGCCCCGGTGCTGGAAAAGATCGTCGCCAAGATCCCGGTCGGCCGTCTTGGCCATGCCGAGGAAATCGCCCGCGGCGTGGCTTTCCTTACCAGCGACAATGCCGGGTTCATCACCGGTTCGACCATGAGCATCAACGGCGGCCAGCACATGTACTGACCTGTTGGCGGAAGTTGACAAAGTGGACTCATCGTCCACTTCTTCGAACACCGGGTTTGCGGCGGAACTGCGCCGTTTTTCGGCTCCGGGCACGGTTAAATTGGCGCGGGCGAAAATAAAATCCGCGCCCGCCCTCGAGCCTGCTGCACTCGACAATGTCAAAGACCTGCACCTTATCGCAGGCTTGGGTCAGGTAGGAAAACTGGGTAAGCCTAGGCTGTCCGACCCAAGCGGATACGCATGGCTTCTTGCGATACGTTGAAGCGTGCCGCTAGCGAGGCTGTGTCTTCGGCGTCTACGCTGACCAATCGGTGACGGGGCATCAGGACATTCGCGGCAAAGGTGTTTGCCTGGCGTTCGTGTGAAGGGCGAATGTTGGCGTTAGCTAGTTTTGTTCCATCGGCTCGATAGGCGCGATCGTCACCAACCCCTTCTCCTAACAGGTCGCGGTGAAAGACATAATGTCCCAGTTCGTGCGCAGCCGTAAAACGCTGGCGGGTCGGCGCATGCTTTGAGTTTACGACAATTTTGTATGTGCCGTCTGTGCGCTGAATGTAGCCAGAGATGTCATAATCCAGCGGCTCATAGTGCAACTGCAAACCAATCTCTGCGATGATTGTGTCAATGGGAACCGGGGTGGAATCCCAGTGCTTTGCGATCACCTTCAAGGGATCGATGGCAGTCATCCTGCCTGTGCTCCTAAATCAAACGCGGCCTTGCCATCGTCACCTGAACCTAACGTTGCGTCATTTATCATATCGACGCGGTCTCGTATGATTCCGGGTGCCTCTTCGGCCAACCATTTGGTAATATAGTCTTCTGCGCATGATTTTGCCATAGTGCGCGCTTCCCGCTCTGCTATTGTACGAGCTTCACGCTCAGCTTCAGCCGCAATGGTCTTGCCCCAAGCCCAACCTACAACAGCAAAAATCACGCCCAGTAAGGTCGCACCCCAGGCAATGGCATTAGACTGCAACGACAAAGCAACCGCCATTGCATCCCAGTTTGGATTACCCTGCTCTGGCGGAACTGAAATCATAGGCTGGCAAGCACGCGTTGCAGACTCCACCATCTGACTGCAAATTTCCGCAGAAATATCCTTTTCTTTCATGGGTTTAATTTACCATAATTCTCCGCAAGCAGCAAACTCAATAAGTTGAATAATCAGGGCTTTAAAATTCTCGTAGGTTCCTGACCGCCGCTGCGTTTACACCGAGCCATGACCACGCCGTTCCATCCGCCGATCAAGCGTTCGATCGAGATTGCCGGACACAAGACCTCGATCAGCCTCGAACCGCTGTTCTGGGACCTGCTGAAGCAGGCGGCACAAGGCGAAGGCCTGCCGATCAGCGCGCTAGTGGCGCGGATCGATGCGGAGCGGATCAAGGCCCCCGAACCGCCGGGCCTGGCCGGAGCCATCCGCCTGTGGCTGGTGGCGCGGCTTGTGGCCGGGCTGACTGCGGCTCTGCCTGAAGCCTAGCGTTTGCGCAATGGCGGTGGGGCGGGGATCAATCCCCGCCGATCCGTTCGATCTGCGCGCCGACAAGGGCCAGCTTTTCCTCCAGCCGCTCATAACCACGGTCGAGGTGGTAGAGGCGGTGGACCTGCGTCTCGCCCTCGGCGGCAAGGCCGGCAATGACCAGGCTCATCGAAGCGCGCAGGTCGGTCGCCATCACTTCCGCGCCGGTCAGCTTGCCGACGCCGTGAACCACGGCGGTGCGGCCCTTGGTTTCGATGTGGGCGCCCATGCGGTTCAGTTCCGGCACGTGCATGTAGCGGTTTTCGAAGATCGTTTCGGTCAGGACCGAGCTGCCTTCGGCAAGGCACAGCATGGCCATCAGTTGCGCCTGCATGTCGGTGGCAAAGCCGGGGTAGGGCGCGGTGGCCAAGGTTACGGCCTTCATCTTGCCGTCCGAAGCGACATGGATGCCACCTTCCTTCGGTTCGACATGGATACCCGCATCGCGCAACGCCTGAACAGTCGCGTCCATCTCGTCGATCACGGCGTCCTTCAGGAAGACTTCGCCCCCGGTGATTGCAGCGGCGCAGGCATAGCTGCCCGCTTCGATCCGGTCGCTCATTACCCGGTAGGTGGCGCCATGCAGGCGCGGCACGCCGTGGATGGTCAGGTCGCTGGAGCCGATCCCTTCGATCTGAGCACCCATCGCGACCAGCAGCTTGCACAGGTCGACGATTTCCGGCTCGCGCGCGGCATTGTGCAGGACCGAGCGGCCATTGGCGAGCACGGCAGCCATCAGGGCGTTCTCGGTCGCGCCGACGGAGACGACCGGGAAGGTATAGCGCCCACCGGGCAGGCCGCCATCCGGGGCAATCGCCTTTACATAGCCAGCTGCAAGTTCGATCTTGGCGCCAAAGGCTTCCAGCGCCTTGAGGTGCAGGTCGATCGGGCGGTTGCCGATCGCGCAGCCGCCGGGCAGCGAGACGGTTGCCTCGCCCATGCGGGCCAGCATCGGGCCAAGCACAAGGATCGAGGCGCGCATCTTGCGCACCAGTTCATAAGGGGCGACCGTGCTGGTGATGCGCGGGGCTTCCAGTGTCATCACCCGGCCGAAATCTTCGGGACGGCTGCCGGCAATCGTGGTCGAAATGCCGAACTGGTTGAGCAGGTGCTGGAATCCGTCGATATCCGCCAGACGCGGCAGGTTGCGCAGCGTCAGCGGCTCGTCGGTCAGCAGCGCGCAGGGCAGCAGGGTCAGCGCGGAATTCTTCGCGCCGGAAATCGGAATGGTGCCGGAAAGAGCCTTGCCGCCCTGGATGATAATCTTGTCCATTGCCCCGATTTAGCGGGATTCCGCCGCGCGGCAACCCAGGCTACTGGCAAGCGTTGCACAAGCCGGTGGAAACCGCGTAACACGGCTGCAACAGGAACATGGTCCACAGCACGAATGACAGATAAATCGCAGCGCAAACCGATCCGCAAGGCGGTGTTTCCCGTGGCGGGCCTCGGCACCCGCTTTCTCCCCGCAACCAAGGCCATCCCCAAGGAAATGCTGCCGATCATCGACCGGCCGCTGATCCAGTACGCGGTGGACGAAGCGCGCGAAGCCGGGATCGAACAGCTGATCTTCGTAACCGGCCGGGGCAAGACCGCGATTGTCGAACATTTCGACATGGCCTTCGAACTCGAAACGACGATGAAGGGCCGGGAAAAGGCGCTCGACGTGCTGGAGCCGACCCGCATCCAGCCGGGCAACCTTGTCACCGTGCGCCAGCAGGTACCGCTGGGCTTGGGTCATGCGATCTGGTGCGCCCGCGCGATTGTGGGGGACGAGCCGTTCGCGATCTTCCTGCCTGACGAACTGATGATCGGCACGCCGGGCTGCATGAAGCAGATGGTCGAAGCCTATGAGGAAGTGGGTGGCAACCTGATTTCCGTGCTGGAAGTGCCGCAAGAGGAAGTGTCCAGCTATGGCGTGATCGCTCCCGGCAAGCGCGAGGGCGATCTGACCGAAGTAGTCGGTCTGGTCGAAAAGCCGAAGCGTGAGGACGCCCCCAGCAATCTGATCATTTCCGGGCGCTATATCCTCCAGCCCGAAGTCATGCGCGTGCTGGAAAAGCAGAGCGCGGGTGCGGGCGGGGAAATCCAGCTGACGGATGCCATGGCCCAGATGATCGGGCAGCAGCCGTTTCACGCGGTCACCTTTGGCGGGAAACGCTATGACTGCGGCAGCAAGGTCGGCTTTGTCGAGGCGACGCTTGCCATCGCC
The DNA here is from genome assembly GCA_964561375.1 of uncultured Novosphingobium sp. Taxonomy (GTDB): domain Bacteria; phylum Pseudomonadota; class Alphaproteobacteria; order Sphingomonadales; family Sphingomonadaceae; genus Novosphingobium. Next base: position 20,899 of record CAZLPK010000009.1, on the reverse strand, counting down.
TTGCAGCGCGAGGATATGGCCGATGAAGTGCGGGCCATGGCCAGGCGCTTGCTGGCAGAGGGTTGATCCGCAGCGACCATGACGCTGATCCTGTTCAACAAGCCGATGAACGTGCTGTCGCAGTTCACGGACAAGGGCACGGCGGGTTCGGCGCGGGCGACCCTGTCTGACTATATCGACCTGCCGGGGGTCTATCCGGCAGGGCGGCTCGACCGGGATAGCGAAGGGCTGTTGCTGCTGACCGACGATGGCCGCTTGCAGGCGCGGATTGCCGATCCTCGCTTCAAACTGCCCAAGACCTATCTGGTTCAGGTTGAAGGTGAGGTGGACGATACGGCGCTGGCCGCACTGCGCAAGGGCGTGATGCTGAACGATGGCATGACCCGTCCGGCCTTGGCCGAGCGGATCGAACCGCCCGCGCTCTGGCCGCGCGATCCGCCGGTGCGCTTTCGCAAGTCGGTGCCGGACTGCTGGCTGCGCCTGGCGATCAGCGAAGGGCGCAACCGCCAAGTGCGGCGGATGACCGCTGCAGTCGGCCACCCGACCCTGCGGCTGGTGCGCTGGGCCGTGGGTGACTGGACGCTGGATGGACTCGCTCCGGGGGAGTGGCGCGTGGCTTAATTGCCAAGTTTCAAAGAGTCACAACTCTGCAACATGGCCATGAGACCTTTCGAATCATGGAAAACGCAACTTCCCAGTTCGACTGGAACAGCTGGCTGTGCAGCATCCCCGGAATCCCCGCTGGCTGGGGCGAAGCCCAGGCCGGTTCCGCGCCCGCGTCGGTGGTGGCTATTCAGGCTGATGCCTGCGATGCCAGCGCCGCGCGGGACATGGACTTGCCGGAACTGAAAGCGGCCTGAGCGCCGCCTAGCTTGCCTTGAAGCGCAGCGGCAGGGTCTTCAGCCCGCCGACGAAGGTGCTCTTGGCGCGCTTGGGCTCTCCGGCCAGTTCGACGCTGTCGATCCGGTCGAGCAGGGCTTCGAACAGCAGGCGCATTTCCAGCCGGGCCAGATGCAGGCCAAGGCACTGGTGCGCCCCTGCGCCGAACGCGATGTGGCGGTTGCCCTCGCGGGTGGCGTCAAAGCGGCGCGGATCGGGGAATTGCGCCGGGTCGTGGTTTGCCGCGACATAGTTGACCATCAGCCAGTCGCCCGCCTTCACTGTGACATCGCCGAACTGGGTGTCCTCGGTTGCAGTGCGCATGAAGTGCTGGACCGGGCTGGTCCAGCGGATCGCTTCCTCAACAATACCCGGCACCAGACTGCGGTCTGCCTTTACCCGGGCGAACTGTTCCGGGTCTTGCGCCAAGGCGAGCATGGCCCCGGCGGTGCTGGCACTGGTCGTGTCGTGACCGGCAGCAGCAACGATGATGTAATAACCGGCGCGGTCGCGGGCGCTGATCGGTTCGCCGTCGATGGTCGCCGTGGCCAGGATCGTGGCGACGTCGCTGGTCGGATTGGCGCGGCGCTGGGCGGCCAGGCCTTCGAAATAGGTTTCGAATTCAGCCACGGCGCCGAACACGATCTGGCTGACCTGTTCGGGCGTCAGGCTTTCCATCCCGGTCTTGTTCAGGTCTTCGTCCTGCCCGCCGAACATCTGCTGGGTGAGGAACAGCATCTTCGGCTCGTCCTCTTCCGGCACGCCCAGAATCTGCATGACGACATGGAGCGGATAGGGCGCTGCAACCAGCGGCACGAAATCAGCTTCCGGTCCGGCCGCTATCAGGCGGTCGGCGGTCTTCGCGGCCAGTTCGCGAATCTGCGCTTCGATCGTGCGCAGGTTCTTGGGCATGAACCATTCCTGCGTCAGGCGGCGCAGCTTGGGATGCTTGGGTGCATCCAGCACGACCAGAGAGGAAACCAGGTTGGGGCTTTCTTCACCCTGCCGCGCGGTCACTTCGCGGGCGAGGGCCTCGCCAGCCTTGTTGGTAAAGACCGTCGCGCGCGGGGCGTTGAGGAACTTTGCGTTCTCCTTCGACACGCGCATCGCATCGTCATAGCGGGTCAGCAGCCAGAACGGGTCGTGCTCGCCAGTCGGGCTTTCGATCCGTACCACCGGCGTTTCTGCGCGCAGGCGGTCAAATACGTCTAGCGCGGTGTTCCAGTCCGCATAGGACCTGGGATCAATGACGGCAGCAGCATCCTGCGGCGAGGCGACGGGTCCGGTCATGCAATGCTCTCCCAATAGTGTTCTGCGGCCCGTTTTTTAAGACCTGTCAGAGTGTGATTGCGGTCCGCTCGCCCAGCGTGGCAGGCGAGCGGACCAAAGCCGCTATCAGCCGGCAGCCTGGGCCTTTTCGAAGGCTTCCTTGTATTCGTCGCGCAGCAGGCGCTTGTAGAGCTTGCCGGTCAATTCGCGCGGCAGCTGTTCGCGGAAGTCGATCTGGCGCGGCATCTTTACGCGGGAAAGCTGGCCCGAAAGATATTCGGTCAGTTCCGCGGCCAGTTCCGGCGTTGCTTCGCCCATGTCCATCGGCTGGACCACGGCCACCACGCGTTCACCCATGTCCGGATCGGGGGCACCGATCACGGCGGCGTCGGCCACCTTGGGGTGGGTGACGAGCAGGTTCTCGATCTCCTGCGGGTAGATGTTGACCCCGCCCGAGATGATCATGAAGCTCTTGCGGTCGGTCAGGAACAGGTAGCCGTCCTCGTCCATGTAGCCGACATCGCCCAGGCTGGACCAGCCGTGCTTGTTGCGGCTCTCGGCGGTCTTCACCGGGTCGTTGTGATATTCGAAGGCCGGCAGGTTCGGGTCGGACGGTTCAAAGAACACCTGCCCTTCGGTGCCGCGCGGCACTTCGTCGCCATTCTCGTCACAGATGTGCAGGATGCCCGACAGCGCCTTGCCGACCGAGCCCTTCTTTTGCAGCCATTCCTGGCTGGTGATGAAGGTCGAGCCGTTGCCTTCGGTTCCGGCGTAGTATTCGTAAAGCACCGGACCCCACCATTCGATCATCGCTTCCTTGACCGGGATCGGGATCGGTGCGGCGGCGTGGACCGCGCACTTCAGGGTGGAAACGTTGTACCTCTTGCGCACGTCTTCCGGCAGCTTGAGCATGCGGACGAAATGGGTCGGCACGAACTGGCCGTCGGTGATCTTGTACTTCTCGATCGCGGCCAGTGCGGCCTCGGGGTCGAACTTTTCCATCACCACCACGGTGCCGCCGATCTTGTGCACGGTCATCGACCAGCGCAGCGGCGCGGCGTGATAGAGCGGCGCGGGGGACAGGTAGATCGCGTTCTCGTTGATGCCATAGGCCATCATGGCCAGCTGGACGAGGACGTTGGTTGCATCGATGGCCGGATCTTCGGGCAGGGGAATCTTCACGCCCTTGGGCCGGCCAGTGGTGCCGGACGAGTAGAGCATGTCGACCCCGGCGCGCTCGTCCGCAATCGGCGTGGTCGGCATGGCGGCGAGGGCGGCTTCGGCTGAGAGTTCGCCCGGCGTGTCCATGCGCAGCTGCGCGACCTGCGGGGCCAGTTTGGCCACTTCGTCCAGCGTGGCGGCAAGGTAGGCCGAACCGATCAGCATCTTTGCGCCGCTGTCTTCCAGGATATATGCGATTTCCGGCGCAGTCAGGCGGCTGGAGATGCCGACATAATGCACGCCAGCGCGCTGGAAGCCCCAGGCGATGCAGAAGAACCACGGGTGGTTTTCCATGCACATGGCCACCGTGTCACCCACCTTGATCCCACGGGTGCGGAGCAGCTGGGCAACCTGGTTCGAACGCGCGTCGAGATCGCCATAGGTGATCGTCTCGCCGCTGGCCGCCATGATGATTGCCGGTTTGCTGGAATGGGTCTTCGCGTAGATCGAAGGATGCATTTTGAATCACTCTCCTGATGGGGGTTTGTTCCCACTTTGAAGAGAGTTTTAACCGCCCGATTAAACCGTGCAAGCGCGAACTTCGCTGCGGCGGGGCGATCTGCCCGGAAAAGGCGGCTTTTTTCCAACCGGCCAGTCCGCATTTGGCAGTACGGAATGCGGGCAAAGAAAAAGGCGGCTTTTGCCGCCTTTTTCCCAGCATCCTCCCGGAAGCCAGCCGGCCCGGGATTCTGCGCCCGGTGCCGGACGTTATCTCTTAGTCTTCTTCGCCACCACCCATGATCACCGGGGTGTTGGTGGCGAGCATCACGCCGGTTCCGTTCATGTAGGGAACCGGGTTCACGGCAGCGCCGGCAACGCGGACTTCATAGTGCAGGTGCGGGCCGGTCGAGCGGCCGGTGGAACCGACGTAGCCGATAATGTCACCCTTCTTCACCTGCTGACCGGCAGCAACGTTGAGGCGCGACATGTGGCCGTAACGGGTCTGGAGTTCGCCGCCATGTTCGATGGCGACATAAAGACCATAGCCCGAGAACCAGTCAGCGCGGCTGACGACGCCATCGGCAGTGGCATAGATCGGCGAGCCAGTCGGCATGGCGAGGTCCACGCCCTTGTGAGCGCGGCGGCCGCCGAGCACCGGATGGGTGCGCATGCCAAAGCTGGAGCTGAACGCAGCGGTATCAACCGGCATGCGCGAAGGGATCGAAACCTTGGTCGGAGCGAGAACGCCCGGAGTTACAGCAACGGCGCGAACGGGGGCAATCGCGAGCTTGCTGGTGCTGTCCATCGACTTCCAGCCATTGAACAGGCGGCGGAATTCTTCATCGCCGGTCTGCGGAGCCTTGGCGGTCTGCTGGGCGCGGAGCGGAGCCGTGACGTCAGCATTGGCAGCGCTGTTGGCATAGGCCGGGTTGGCCAGCGCCACTGCGGCCATCGCGGCGAGAGCGCCGGCGATGCTGCGAACCTTGGCAAAGAACGAAACTACAACCACTCAAACTACCTTATTCATCGCCCCGAAGCCGGGGTTAGCGAACCCTGTTGACCGAAACGAGAACCATTTCGGCAACTGATGTGTTGAGAGGTCGGTAAGCCCCCCGCCGTCTCGACAGGGGGCCTAGCCGCGCTTGGTCCGGCTAGACAACCCCGGCGTAGAAAGAGCGCGGTAAACCGGCTTCGAGACGCGCCGAGTCGTTGAACGGTGGCTTAATGGCGCCTTTGAAATGCTGCGCGACCAAGCTTTTCCATAGGTTTTCTGCCGATTCACCGCGCGCTGCGGCGATTGCGGTGAAATGCGTTGAACCGGTGCGGACGTGGGCGATTTCATCGTCAAGGATGCGACTCAGTATCTTTGCGCCGCGCGAATCGCCTGCCGCGCGGACCCGTTCCAGTGTGGCCGGAGTGACATCCAGCCCGCGCGCTTCCAGCACCATCGGCACTACGGCAAGCCGCGCCGCGACATCATGTGCCGTGCTGCGCGCCGCATCCGACAGGCCGCTGTGGGCGGGCAGGACCCCGTAATGCGCGCCCATGGTCGCCAGGTGCCGCTCGATCAGGGCAAAGTGCATCGCCTCGTCCGCCGCGACGGTCAGAAAGTCCGACACGAAATCGCGGCTCATTTCGGCACCGAAACGCCCGGCCATGTCGAGCGCCAGGTCGATGGCGACGAATTCGATGTGGGCCAGCGAGTGCCACAGGGCGATGCGCGCCCTTTCCGATCCGCCGCGCCCGCGCTTGGGCATCCGGCTGGGCGGGAGCAGTTCGGGCGCGGCGGGGCGGCCCGGTTCATCCGGCATTGCCACGTCAAAGCGGTATTGGAGCTGCCCCTTGCGCCAGGCCCGCACCAGGGCGCGGGTCTGCATCACCTTTTCGCGCGGGTCGGATTGCAGCAGGGCGGCGCGAATCGCCGCAGCAACAGTCGTCACAGGGCCTGCGCGGCCTCAAGCACTTCGGCGGCGTGGCCCTTGACCTTTACCGGGCTCCACACCCGCGCCACCTTGCCATCGGCACCGACCAGCACGGTCGAGCGGACCATGCCCATGTAGGTGCGGCCATACATAGACTTTTCGGTCCAGAAGCCCAGCGCATCGGACAGGCCGCCCTCTTCCGGATCAGTGGCGAGCGGGGCGGTAAGGCCATGCTTTTCAATGAACTTCAGATGCTTTTTCGGCGGGTCGTTGCTGATCCCCAGCAGGGCCGTGCCAGCCGCTTCGAATTCGGCGGAAAGAGCCGAAAAGTCGAGGTTCTCGGTTGTGCAGCCGGGGGTGTCGTCCTTGGGGTAGAAGAACAGGACCAGCTTCTTGCCGGCAAAGTCCGCCGGGCGCACGGTCGAGCCATCGGGCGCAGTCAGGGCAATGTCGGGCAGGCTGTCGCCGGGGGCAATGCTCATCACTCAATCTCCAGCACTTTGCCAAAGGCCGCGTGCCATGCTGCGGCAACGACACGGCGCGATTCGGCCAGTTGTTCGGTCAGGCCCGCCCAATCACCCGCTTCGCAGGCGCTGGCAAGCACGGCCTGCGCCGAAGCGGGCGGTTCTTCCCCATCGGGCATAAGCAGCCGCGCCGCGACGAGGAACCGCGCCTGGACATGGTGCGCCGTGCAGATCTCCGGGTCGAGCTTTCCTGCCTGCACCAGCACCTCCAGCGCTGCGCCAAGATCTGGCGTGAAAGCGGTGTGATCGCGCAGTTGCAGGTAGTGGGTGATGAATTCGATATCGACCAGCCCGCCGCGCACCAGTTTGATATCCAGCGGGGTCTTGGCCGGCTTGTGCTGGGCCATTGTAGCACGCATTTCCAGCACGTCGCTGCGCAGCTTGGCTGGATCGCGGTCGATTTCCAGCACGGCACGGATCACCTGATCGAGCTGCTCGCGCCCGGCGGCGGGGCCATGCAGCACACGCGCCCGGGCCAAGGCCATATGCTCCCAGGTCCAGGCACTTTCGCGCTGGTAACGCTCGAACGCGTCGATGCTGACCGAGATCGGCCCTTGCTCTCCCGAAGGGCGCAGCCGGGTATCGACTTCGTACAGCGCGCCCTCTGCCGTTGGCACAGACAGCGCCGCGACAACGCGCTGGGCGAGCCGGTTGAAATAGAGCGTCGCGCCCAGTGGGCGGCCTCCATCGCTTTCCGCCGAATGATCGCCGGTGAACAGGAAAACGACATCCAGATCAGAGGCATGGGTGAGCACGCCGCCGCCCAGACGGCCATAGCCGACGATCAGCAGGTCTGCCCCCGGCACCTTGCCGTGGACCCGCTCGAACTCGGCAGTCGCGGCATCGGCCAGGACCGAAAGCGCCGCTTCGGCCACGCGGCAGAGAGCCTGCCCTACTTCCAGCGGGTCGCGGCTGCCCTCGATCAGTTGTACGCCCAGCTTGAAGCGCAATTCGCCAACCCGGCGGCGGACGCGGTCGAGCAGACGCTCGTAATCGTCATCCGCTTCGCCGCGCGACAGTTCTGCGATCAGTTCCTCGGTCGAACCCGGCAGGTCAAAGGCGGACGCGTCGATCAGCGGATCGAGCAGGTCGGCGCGGCGGGCCAGGGCGTCGGCCAGCGGCGGGGCCAGGCCAAGGATGCGGGCGAGCAGTTCGCCCAATGCAGGCCGCGCTTCCAGCAGGCGGAACAGGTTTACCGCGCTGGGCAGGTTGGTCAGCAATTCTTCCCAGCGCAGCAGGGCGCGTTCCGGCTCTGGCCCTTTGGCAAAGGCGGCGAGCAGCGGCAGCAGCATGGCGTCAAACGCCTCGCGCGCGGCTTCGCTACGCAGGGCGCGCAGCTTGCCGGAACGCCAGCCCTCGATCCGGTCGCACAGGCCCGCGGGATCGGCAAAGCCCAGTTCGGCTACCTTGGCGCGCAGGGCCTCACCCCCCGGCGCAGGCGCGGCGCGGGACGGGCTTTCCTCGGCATATTGGGCGATCAGGCGGTCATAGCGGGTGCCGACCCGTTCGGTAATTTCCTCCAGCTCGGCCACCAGTTCCGCGCCATTGGCCAGCCCTTCCAGCCGGGCAACATTGTCCAGCGCGGCAGGGTCGGCGGGGAGCGAATGGGTCTGCTGGTCGGCGACCATTTGCAGGCGGTGTTCCAGCGTGCGCAGCCGGTCATAGCTGTCGCCCAGCACCTTGGCATCGTTGGGGTCGATCAGGCCCGCTTCGGCCAGAGCGTCGAGACTGGCGCGGGTGCCGCGCACGCGCAGCGAAGGGTGCCGCCCGCCGTGGATCAGCTGGTGGGTCTGGGCAAAGAATTCGACTTCGCGAATGCCGCCGCGGCCCTGCTTTACATTGAAGCCGAGGCCGGGGCGGGTCGGGCCAGTGTGGTTGGCGCGGATGCGCTGGGTCAGGCGGCCAATCTCGGCAATCGCGCCAAAGTCCAGACTGCGGCGCCAGACGAAGGGCCGGATCGCGGCAAGGAAGCTTTCGCCAGCGGCAATATCTCCGGCACAGGCGCGGGCGCGGATAAAGGCGGCACGCTCCCACGCCAGGGCCGAGCTTTCGTAATGCGACAGTGCCGCTTCATAGGGCAGGGCCAGCGGGCTGACTTCGCTGGCCGGACGCAGGCGCAGGTCGACGCGGAAGACATAGCCTTCGTGGTCGACGTGGCTCATGAACTGCATCAGCGTGCGGGCCACGCGCTGTGCCGCCTCGCCCGGCTCGTCGCGTTCACGCCGGGGCAGGGTGGCCGGATCGTAGAGCAGGATCGGGTCGATGTCGGACGAATAGTTCAACTCGCGCGCGCCGTGCTTGCCCAGGGCAAGGGCGATGAAACCGCCCGGTTCGGCATCCGGCACGCGGGCGCGGATCGCGGCGGCAATGGCCGCGTCCAGCGAACGGTCGGCAAAGTCGGACAGTTCCTCAACCACGCGGGTCAGCGGGAATGCTCCGGCCAGATCGCCAATCCCCAGCGCCAAGGCCAAGGCCGATTTCTGCCGCCGCAGCGCGGCCCCCGTATCGGGCGCATCATCGCCTGCTGCCTTGGCCCAGGCCATGGCTTCCTCACCTTTGCCGGCTGCTAGCAGCTCGACCAAGGCGGGGTGGCGATCCAGTCCGGTGGAAAGGAACGGGGAATGGGCACGGGCCCGGTCAAGGGCAGAGATCCAGTTGGCGCTCATCACCAATGCCGATGCCGGTTTGTGCCGAGGCAATCAAGTCGTTCGTCGGAACGGCCCTTGCACCGGACACAGGCCTTTGCCAGACAGTCGCCCAATTCAACCCCCACAGATCAGGTTCCTCCATGACTTTCACCAGCAAGACGCTTGTCTCGATTGCCGCGCTGGGCACGGCCCTGTCCTTTGCCGGAACTGCTGCGGCGAGCGACGCTCATCACGCTCATCACGCTCAATTCGCCATTCCCAAGGTCGCCGCGCCGCAGATTTCGGTCGAAACGCTCGATTCCATCACGCGCGAACTGTCGTCCGACGCTTACGAAGGCCGCGCTCCGGCCACGGCGGGTGAGGACAAGACCGTTGCCTATATCATCAAGCGCTTTGCCGAGGCTGGCCTGCAACCGGGCAACAAGGGCAGCTGGACCCAGGAAGTGCCGACGCTGGAAATTACCGGTTCGAACCATACGCCGATGACGGTGAAGGTCGGCGGACAGGCGCTGAGCTTTGCCTATGGCACCGACTATGTCGCCGGGTCCTATCGTGCCACGGCGCAGACTCGGCTGGCCGATGCGCCGCTGGTTTTTGTCGGTTATGGCATCAATGCCCCGGAACTGGGCTGGAACGATTATGCCGGCACCGACATGAAGGGGAAGATTGCGGTCATCCTGATCAACGATGCGGACTATGACGCAAAGGATGAAACCGGCCCGTTCAAGGGCAAGCGGATGACCTATTACGGTCGCTGGATCTACAAGTTCGAGGAAGCGGCGCGGCAGGGCGCGGCGGGCGCGCTGATCGTCCATGACACTTTCCCGGCGGCCTATGGCTGGAATGTCGTCCACTCCAGCTGGAGCGGCGCGCAGCTGTTCGTCCAGTCGGCAGACAACGGGATGAGCAACACCGAAGCCAATGGCTGGATTCAAAAGCCGGTGGCCGAAGCGATCCTCAAGGCATCGGGTCAGGATCTGGCGGCGCTGACGGCGGCTGCGCGGCAAAAGGGCTTCAAGGCCGTACCGCTTTCCGCCACGGCCAGCTTCGGCTTTGACAATGCGGTGAAGAAGACGGTCAGCCGCAACGTGATCGGCATCCTTCCCGGCAAGAAGCGCCCCGATGAATATGTCCTCTACACCTCGCACTGGGATCACTTGGGCCGCTGCAATGCGGACAAGACCGGGGACGACATTTGCAACGGCGCGGTCGACAATGCGACCGGCATTGCCGCGATGGCCGCCATTGCCGAGGCCAACCGCAAGGCCGGTGCCGCCGATCGCAGCCAGGTATTCCTGGCCGTGACCATGGAGGAATCCGGCCTGCTCGGTTCCAGGTACTATGCCGAAAACCCAGTCTATCCGCTGGCCCAGACGGTCGGCGGGGTGAACATGGACGCGCTGGCTCCCGGCGTTCCGGCCCGCGACATTCAGGTAACGGGCGGGGACAAGTCGGAACTGACCGCCTACGTCAATCAGGCGATGAAGGACATGAACCTCTATCAGTCGCCGGAAGAGAATACCGAAAAGGGCTTCTACTATCGTTCCGACCACTTCAGCTTTGCCAAGCTGGGCGTACCGATGTTCGCGCTGGGCCGGGGCAGCGATCTGGTCAAGGGCGGCAAGGAAGCCGGTCGCGCAGCGGCGGAACGCTATACCGCCAACGACTATCACCAGCCGAGCGACGAATATGATCCGAGCTGGGACTGGAGCGGTCCGGTGCAGGATGCGGCGCTCTACTATCGCCTTGGCCGGATGCTGGCCATGACCACCCACTGGCCGAACTGGCATCCGACGGACGAGTTCCGCCTGATCCGCGACAAGAGCCGCAGCGGAAAGTAAGCAGATGACCAAACCGACCGTCTGGATGCCGCCAGAGTGGCATCCGCAGCAGTGGCTGTGGATCGGCTTTCCCCATGATCCGGTCGAATGGCCGGGCTTTCTGGGGCGGGCGCAGGAGCAGATCGCCGCTTTCGCCAGTGCCGTTGCCGATAGCGGGCAGGAAGTACGCCTGATCGTGCGCGACGAGGCCAACCGCGCCCGTGCGGAGCAGCTCTGCTCTGCCGCCGTGAAGCTGGAAGTGCGCCGTTACGGCGATGTCTGGCTGCGCGATACCGGGCCGCTGGTGGTGCAGCGCGAAGGGCAGGTGCTGGGCCAGCGCTTCGGCTTCAACGGCTGGGGCGGCAAGTACCTGATGGACGGCGATCAGGAGATCGGCGCGGAACTGGCGGAAAGCGCCAGCCTGGCGGTCGCCACGGCGGACTGGATTCTGGAAGGCGGCGCGCTCGATTGCGACGGCACTGGGCTGGTCGCAACGACCGAACAGTGCCTGCTCAACCCCAACCGCAACCCGCACCTGACCCGCGCCGAGCTTGAAGCGCGGCTGGCGCGTGACCTGGGCTTTGACCGGGTGCTGTGGCTGGGCGACGGGCTGATCAACGATCATACCGACGGCCATGTCGATAACCTCGCCCGCTTTGTCGCGCCGGGGGTGCTGGCCCTGCCGCGCGCAACCGGGGCGAACGATCCCAATGCCGCAATCTACGCTGATGCCAAGGCGCGGGCCGAGGCAGCAGGCGTGACCGTGCGCGAAGTCCCCTCGCCGGGCCGGGTCGAAACTGACGGGCGGGTGGAGCCGGCCAGCTACATGAACTTTGCCATCACCTCGAAGCTGGTGGTCGTGCCGATCTATGGCACGGCGCACGATGCGGACGGCGTGGCGGCAATCGCCGAACTGTTCCCCGACCGCGACGTGGTTGGCGTGCTAGCCGATGCGGTGCTGGCGGGCGGCGGCAGCTTCCACTGCGCCAGCCAGCAGATGCCGGTGTTCTGAGTCTTAGATAGAACAGGCTTCGACAGGCTCAGCCTGAGCCTGTCGAGGGTGTCGTTCACCGCGCCGATTGTGCGCGCCGCTCCCTTTGCCGCGCCTGCGTTGACTCTGCTGCTTCCCAGATATAGTTACACATGAAACCAGTGTAACATCCGGGAGCTCTCTTGCCATGGCCGACCTTTTCGAAAACCCGCTGGGCCTCGACGGTTTTGAATTTGTCGAGTTCTGCGCGCCGGAGAAGGGCCTGCTTGAATCGGTCTTTGCGGTCATGGGCTTTACCGAAATCGCGCGCCACCGTTCCAAGGACGTGACGCTGTGGCGGCAGGGCGACATCAACCTGATTGCCAATTACGAGCCGCGCAGCCCGGCGGCCTATTTCGCGCAGGAACACGGCCCATCGGCCTGCGGCATGGGCTGGCGCGTGCGCGATGCGGCCAAGGCCTATGCCGCCGCGATCGAGCGCGGGGCCGAGCCGGTCGAGAGCCGCACCGGGGTGATGGAACTGCGCCTGCCCGCCTTTCGCGGCATTGGCGGTTCCATGATCTACCTGATCGACCGCTATGAAGGGCAGGATCACGGCGACCTGTCGATCTATGACATCGACTTCATCTACCATCCGGGCGTGGACCGCCATCCGGTCGGCGCGGGGCTGAAGCTGATCGATCACCTGACGCACAACGTCTATGGCGGGCGCATGGCCCACTGGGCAGCGTTCTATGAGCGCATCGCCGGTTTCCGCGAGATCCGCTATTTCGACATCAAGGGCGAATATACCGGCCTGACCAGCAAGGCGATGACCGCGCCGGACGGCAAGATCCGCATTCCGCTGAACGAGGAAGGTGCCGGTGGCGGCGGGCAGATCGAGGAATACCTGCGCGCCTACAATGGCGAGGGGATTCAGCACATCGCCTTTGCCTGCGACGATCTTTACGCCGCCTGGGACAAGCTGAAAGCGCTGGGCACGCCGTTCGCGCCTTCGCCGCCGGAAACCTATTACGAAATGCTGGATGGCCGCCTGCCCGGTCACGGCGAGCCGGTGGACGAACTGCGCCAGCGCGGCATCCTGCTGGATGGTTCGACCGAACATGGCGACCCGCGTCTGCTGCTGCAGATCTTCAGCCAGACGATGATCGGCCCGGTGTTCTTCGAATTCATCCAGCGCAAGAAGGATGAAGGCTTTGGCGAGGGCAACTTTACCGCCCTGTTCAAGTCGATCGAGGCCGACCAGATCCGCCGCGGCGCGCTACAGGTCGAAGGTTCGGAACAATGAGCGGATCAATCTATGCTGGGCCCAGCCTGAAGCGCATCCACCACGTTGCCTATCGCTGCAAGGACGCGAAAGAGACGGTGGAATGGTACCAGCGCGTGCTGGGCATGGAATATGTCACCGCCTTCAGCGAGGACAAGGTGCCCTCGACCGGCGAAGACGATCCCTACATGCACGTCTTCCTCGATTGCGGGGGCGGCAATGTGCTGGCCTTTTTCGAACTGCCGCAGCAGCCGGACATGGGCCGCGATCCGAATACTCCGGCCTGGGTCCAGCATCTGGCGTTTGAAGTGGAAGACCTCAACGCGCTGCTCGCGGCCAAGGCCCATATCGAGGCGCAGGGCATCGAAGTGATCGGGCCAACCTATCACGGCATTTTCCGCTCGATCTATTTCTTCGATCCGAACGGACACCGGCTGGAACTGGCCTGCAACATCGGCACGGCGGACCAGTACGCCGAACTGCGCGCAATTGCTCCGGCCATGCTGAACGAATGGGCCGCCACCAAGCGCGCCCCGCGCCATGCCGCCTGGCTGCACGAGGACCCGGCCGAACGCGGCGATGCCTAGCGCCTGCTGCTTTTCCCGAGAGCGGGCTTGCTGTCGCGCCGCGGCACACTAGATTTGCCTGATGCCCGATACCTCCTCCCTTGCCGGACGTTTCCTGCTTGCCCTGCCCGGCATGGGCGATCCGCGTTTTCGCCGCTCGGTGATTGCGATGATGATTCACGATCAGGAAGGGGCGCTGGGGATCGGCCTGGGTAAGCTGCGCGAAGGGCTGGGCTTTCATGCCTTGCTGGAAGACCTCGACATCGATCCGGGCAAGGCCCCCGATTGCCCGGTGCTGGATGGTGGCCCGGTAGAGCAGCAGCGCGGCTTTGTGCTCCACACGCCGGACTGGCGCGGCGCCGGGACGATCATGGCCGGCAACCTATGCGCGATGACGGCCTCGCTAGAGATTCTTCACGCCATTGCCGAAGGGCGCGGGCCGAGCCGGTTTCTGGTGGCGCTGGGCTATGCCGGATGGGTCGGCGGGCAGCTGGAAGGCGAATTGAAGCACCACGGCTGGGAAGTGCTCGATGGCAGCGAGACGATCCTTTACGACACTCTGCCGGGCCAGCGCTGGACTGCCTGCTGGCGCAGCAAGGGTATCGATCCTGCCCTGCTTTCCGGAGAAACCGGCCACGCGTGATTGGCCCGCGCGGCTGGTCTGGGCTTCCCGCCGCTGCTAGGCACGCCCGCATAGGGAGAAATGGAAATGGCAGGTCTGTGGTTTGACGAACTGGTAGTGGGGCAGCGTTTCGAACACGCGATCCGCCGCACTGTTACCGAAACGGACAACCTGCTGTTCACCACGCTGAGCCACAATCCCGCCCAGCTGCACCTTGATGCCGAATATATGAAGGACAGCGAATATGGCCGGGTGCTGGTCAACTCCTGTTTCACGCTCAGCCTGATGGTCGGCGTCAGTGTGGGCGATACGACGCTGGGCACGGCCGTAGCCAATCTGGGCTGGGATGAAGTGCGCTTCCCCAAGCCAGTTTTTATCGGCGATACGCTGAACATCGTGACCGAAGTGATCGACCTGCGCGATTCGAAGAGCAGGCCCGATGCCGGGATCGTGACCTTCCGGCACGAGGCCTATAACCAGCGCGGCGAACTGGTCGCCAGTTGCAAGCGTTCCGGGCTGCAACGGCGCAAACCGGCCTGACCCTGACGGCTGGTTTCAAGGCGGAGTCAGACAGCCGAGCTTAACCGGGGCAAGGAATTGCTATTATCGCCATGGCCCCGCAAGGTGGTTAGGGGAGAGCATCATGAATCTCAGCCTTACCCATCTTCAGCGCCTTGAGGCAGAGGCCATCCACATCATGCGTGAAGTGGTGGCCGAGGCCGAGCGTCCGGTCATGCTCTACTCTGTCGGCAAGGACAGCGCGGTCATGCTGCACCTTGCCCGCAAGGCGTTTTACCCCGCCCCGCCGCCGTTCCCGCTGCTGCATGTCGATACCACCTGGAAATTTCAGGCGATGTACGACCTGCGCGACCGGATGGCCCGCGAAAGCGGCATGGAGCTGCTGGTCTATCAGAACCCGGAAGCGACCGAGCGCGGGATCAATCCGTTCGATCACGGCCCGCTGCACACCGATATGTGGAAGACCGAAGGGCTGAAGCAGGCGCTCGACAAGTGGGGCTTTGACGCGGCCTTTGGCGGTGCACGGCGGGACGAGGAAAAGAGCCGCGCGAAAGAACGTATATTCTCGTTCCGCACGGCCAGCCACGGCTGGGACCCCAAGAACCAGCGGCCCGAGCTGTGGAACCTCTACAACGCCCGCAAGCACAAGGGGGAGAGCATCCGAGTCTTCCCGATCAGCAACTGGACCGAGCTGGACATCTGGCAATACATCCAGGTCAACGACGTGCCGATCGTACCGCTCTACTTCGCCGCACCGCGCCCGACCTATGAATGGGAAGGCCAGCTGTTCATGGCCGACGATATCGAGCGGCTGGAACGCGTGCTGGGCCGCCGTCCGGACATCGTCGAACGCTCGATCCGTTTCCGCACGCTGGGTTGTTTCCCGCTGACGGGGGCCGTGGAAAGCACGGCTTCGACCCTGTCCGACGTGATCCAGGAAACCCTGCTCACCACTACCTCGGAACGGCAGGGCCGGGTGATCGACAAGGATGCTGGCGGGGCTGGCATGGAAATCAAGAAGCAGCAGGGGTATTTCTAAGATGAGCGACCCCGTTTACGTCACCGACGCGCTGATCGCCGAGGATATCGACGCCTATCTGGCGACCCATCAGCGCAAGACCATGCTGCGCTTCATCACCTGCGGCAGCGTGGATGATGGCAAGTCGACCCTGATCGGGCGGCTGCTCTACGATTCCAAGATGATCTTTGAAGATCAGCTGTCCGCGCTGGAAAACGACAGCAAGAAGCAGGGCACGCAGGGGCAGGAGATTGACTTTGCCCTGCTGGTCGATGGCCTGGCCGCAGAGCGCGAGCAGGGTATCACGATCGACGTCGCCTATCGCTTCTTCAACACCGAAAAGCGCAAGTTCATCGTCGCGGACTGCCCCGGCCACGAACAATATACCCGCAACATGGTGACCGGGGCGAGCACGGCGGATCTGGCCGTCATTCTGGTCGATGCGCGCAAGGGCGTGCTGGTCCAGACGCGGCGCCATTCCTATCTCTGCCACCTGATCGGGATTCGCCATCTGGTGCTGGCGGTGAACAAGATGGACCTGGTCGATTACGATCAGGCCACCTTTGACCGGATCGTGGCTGACTATGCCGAATTCGCCAAAAGCATCGGCATCGAACAGTTCACCGCCCTGCCGATTTCCGGCTTCAAGGGCGATAATATCACTGCGCTGTCGGACAATACCCCGTGGTTCACGGGGCCGACGCTGGTCGACCATCTGGAAACGGTTGAGGTCGATACGGCGGCTGACCTGGCCAAGCCGTTCCGCCTGCCGGTGCAATGGGTCAACCGGCCCAATCTGGATTTCCGTGGCTTTGCCGGACTGATTGCGGCGGGCTCGGTAAAGCCGGGGGATCAGGTGCGGGTGCTGCCTTCGGGCAAGACCAGCACTGTCGAACGGATCGTGACGCTGGATGGCGATCTGGACGAGGCCGTAGCCGGCCAGTCGATCACCCTGACTCTGACGGACGAGATTGACTGTTCGCGCGGGGACGTGATCGCCGCTGCCGATGCGCCGCCGCAGGCTGCCGACCAGTTCGAAGCGACCCTGGTGTGGATGGACGATGCTCCGCTCCATGTGGGCCGGGCCTATTGGCTGAAGCTGGGTACGCAGACGGTCTCGGCGACGGTCCAGCAGCCCAAGTACGCGGTCAACGTCAACACGATGGACCACCTTGCCGCCAAGACGCTGGACCTGAACGCGATTGGCGTGACGGAAGTGACCTGCGACCGGCCGCTGGTGTTCGAACCCTATACCGACAGCCGCGCGCTGGGCGGGTTCATCCTGATCGACAAGCTGACCAACCGCACGGTTGCGGCAGGCATGTTGAAATTCAGCCTGCGCCGCGCCCAGAACGTGCATTGGCAGGCACTGGATGTCAGCCGCGATGCCCATGCCGCGCTGAAGAACCAGCGTCCCGCCGTGCTGTGGTTCACCGGCCTGTCCGGCTCTGGCAAGTCGACCATCGCCAATCTGGTCGAGAAAAAGCTCCACGCCATGGGGCATCACACCTTCCTGCTGGATGGCGACAATGTCCGCCACGGCCTCAACAAGGACCTTGGCTTTACCGAGGCGGACCGGATCGAGAATATCCGCCGCGTTGGCGAAGTGGCCAAGCTGATGACCGATGCCGGGCTGATCGTGCTGACCGCTTTCATCAGCCCCTTCACCGCAGAGCGCGAAATGGTCCGCGCCATGCTACCCAAGGGCGAGTTCATCGAGATCTTCGTCGATACCCCGCTGGCCGAGGCCGAGCGCCGCGACGTGAAGGGCCTCTATCGCAAGGCGCGTGCTGGGGAGCTGAAGAACTTCACCGGGATCGACAGCCCCTATGAAGCGCCGCAGCAGCCGGAACTGCGGATCGACACGACCAGCGAAAGTCCGGAACTGGCGGCAGAACGAATTGTCGACTACGTACTGGGCAACCGGATCGAAAACTGGATGCCAACGATATGACCGACGCTGAACTGGCCGCTTTTCTTGCTCAGGAAGCAGGGCGCATGCTGCTTGTCTTGCAGCAATCCGGCCAGTGGTCGGACAAGGCCCTGGGGCAGGAGGGCGACCGGGTCGCCAACGATTTCCTGATGGGCATGCTGCGGATGCGCCGCAACGGCGATGGCATGCTGTGCGAAGAGGAAAAGGACAACCTGCGCCGGCTGGATAGCGAGCGGGTGTGGATCATCGACCCGCTGGACGGCACGCGCGAATTTGGCGAGCGCCGGGGTGACTGGGCAGTTCATGTCGCTTTGGCAATCAAAGGTGAGCCGGTTGTTGGCGCCGTCGCCTTGCCGGGGCTGGGCCTGCTGCTCCGCTCAGACCTGCCGATCTGGGTGCCACCTGCGCCGGAACGGCTGCGCATGGTCGTCAGCCGCAGCCGCCCTGCGGCGGAAGCCATGGCAGTTGCCAGCGCGCTGGATGCCGAAGTGATCCCGATGGGCAGCGCCGGCGCCAAGGCCATGGCTGTGGTTCGGGGCGAGGCTGACATCTACCTGCATTCTGGCGGCCAGTTCGAGTGGGACAGCTGCGCGCCGGTGGCCGTGGCCCTGGCCCATGGCCTTCACGCCAGCCGGATCGACGGTTCGCCGCTGGTCTATAACCAGCGCGACACCTATCTGCCCGACCTGCTGATCTGCCGCCGCGAACATGCCGACATGGTGCTGGACACTCTGGCCAAGGTGCATCCGGCCTGAACGGGGTAGGGTCATGGACCAGCGGCTGATCGGCGCGATTGAAGCGGGCGGCACCAAGTTCGAACTGGCCCTGGCCCGCGCCGACGGGACGATCCTGTCGCAAGCGCGGATCGCCACCCGCACTCCGGCCGAATGTTTCCCGGATATTGCCGCTTTCTTTCGCGCCGCAGCGGCAGGGCATGGCGTGATTGCCGGATTTGGCGTGGCCAGCTTTGGCCCGGTGGTGACTGACCCGTCCGCGCCTGACTATGGCACCATCACCACCACGCCCAAGCCCGGCTGGTCAGGCGCGCGGTTTCAGGATGTGCTGGACCCGTTCGGCGCGCCGATCATGGTCGATACCGATGTGAACGGCGCGGCGCTGGGCGAATGGCTGGCCGGGGCGGGGCAGGGTTGCAAGACCTTGGCCTATACCACGGTCGGCACCGGAATCGGGACCGGCGTGGTGCAGGCGGGCAGACCGCTGACCGGCTTTTCACACTATGAAAGCGGCCACATCATGCCGCCGCATGACCGCATGGTAGACCCCTTTGCCGGGTGCTGTCCCTATCATGGCGACTGTCTGGAAGGTCTGGCCGCCGGTCCGGCCATCGCCGCGCGCTGGGGGCAGGAACTGTCGCAGCTGGACGCGGGCAAGGTTGAGCTGATCGCTGGCTATCTGGCGCATCTCGCCGCCAGTCTGGTCCTGCTGCATATGCCGGACCGGCTGATCTTTGGCGGCGGGGTGATGAAGACCCCCGGCCTGATCGAGGCCCTGCGCCGTGCGACCGAGGCGCAGCTGGGCGGCTATATCCGCGCGCCGCAGCTTGATCCGGGCTTGCAGGACTACATCGCCCTGCCCGGTCTGGGTGACGGGGCGGGGATTACCGGCGCCATTGCGCTGGGTCGCGCCGCTGCGGACCAGAACCGCCGCCCTTTGGGCTAGAGCGGTTCCGGTCCGGCAGTAGTCTATCGGGCCTTACTTGCCCTTCCAGACGCCCTGACGCTTTTCGATGAAGGCGGCCATGCCTTCGGCCTTGTCTTCGGTCGCGGTCAGGACCTGGAAGATGCGGCGTTCGATCAGCAGGCCCTGATCCAGCGTGGTTTCAAACGCGGCGTTGACCATTTCCTTGTTGGCGATTGCAGCCAGTGGCGGCATCGCGGCGATTTCGGTGGCCGTCTTGACCGCTTCCTCAACCAGATTGGCCAAGGGCACGACGCGGGCGACAAGGCCCGAACGCTCGGCTTCATCGGCGCCCATCATCCGGCCGGTCAGGCACATTTCCATCGCCTTGGCCTTGCCGATGGCGCGGGTCAGGCGCTGGCTGCCGCCCATGCCGGGGGCCACGCCCAGCTTGATTTCCGGCTGGCCGAACTTGGCATTTTCCGAAGCGATGATGAAATCGGCCATCATGGCCAGTTCACAGCCGCCGCCGAGGGCAAAGCCGTTGACCGCCGCGATCCACGGCTTGCGCGTGGTCTTGACCAGATGGCTGGTCCAGCGGGAGAAGAAGTCGTCGCTGTAGAATTCGGCTGCCGGCTTGTCGGCCATTTCCTTGATGTCGGCACCGGCGGCAAAGGCCTTTTCGCCCGAGCCGGTCAGAACCGCGCAGCGCTGCGAAGGATCGGCTTCGAACGCGGCAAAGGCCGTGATCAGTTCTTCCAGCACCGACGAATTCAGCGCGTTGAGCGCCTGCGGGCGGTTGAGCGTGATCAGCGTCACGGCATCGCGCTGTTCGACCAGGATCGATTCAAAGCTCATAGCGGTTTCCATTCCTCATTGGCCGGCAGGGCGGCAAAAATGCTGTCGATCAGTTCGTCGGTCACGCCTTCGGGCGTGGCCGGGTTCCACTTGGGCGCATGGTCCTTGTCGACGATCACGGCGCGGACGCCCTCGGCAAAGTCGGGCAGGGTTAGCACGCGGCTGCCGATGCGGTATTCCATCGCCATGTTTGCGGCAAAGTCGGCGCAGGTCAGGCTGTCGCGCAGCTGGCGCAGGGCGACCTTGCAGGTCTGCGGCGACTTGGTGCGCAGGGTGGCGAGTTCCTTTGCCGCCCATTCGCTATCGTCACCTTCCAGGCTGGCGAGGATGTCTTCATAGCGGTCTGAGGCGAAGTGCCTGGCAATCGCGGTCGCATTGGCCTCGATCCGGGCGGGCGGCGGCGTGACCGCCAGGGCAGAGAGAACCTGACCCGGTTCATGCCCGTTGACAATGCGCTGCTTGGCTTCGGCCAGGGCGTCCTGCGGCAGGTAATGGGTGGCAAGGCCGGCCCATTTGCATTCCGCCCCGTCCAGCCGTGCGCCGGTCAGGGCCAGGAACTGCCCGATCCGGCCCGGCAGGCGCGACAGATACCAGCCGCCGCCAACGTCCGGGAACAGACCAATGCCGGTTTCGGGCATGGCATAGCGGGTATTTTCCGTCGCCACGTGGAAGCGTGCAGGCTGGCTGATGCCGACGCCGCCGCCCATGGTGATCCCGTCCATGAAGGCCACGACTGGCTTTTGATACGTGAAGATCAGGTGGT
>CAZLPK010000008.1:0-56156 GCA_964561375.1 uncultured Novosphingobium sp. | reverse complement strand
GACCACCAGCGAAATGGCCCAGATTGCCGGTCGCGCCGGACGGCACCAGCGCGACGGCACGTTCGGCACTCTGGCCGGAACGGGCGGTCATGACGCCGAATTCACGGCGGAAGAAGTCTATGCGATCGAGGAACACCGCTTCGCGCCACTGACCAAGATGTTCTGGCGCGAGGCAGAGCCGAACATGGCCAGCCTGAAGACGCTGCTGGCCGACCTGTCGCGCGGACCGGATCAACCCGGACTGGCCCCGGCCCCTGAAGCGATCGACCTGGCCGTGCTGCGCCGCCTTGCCGAAGATCCCGATATTGCCCAGACCGTGCGCGGCCAAGGTGCCGTGCGCCGGTTCTGGGAGGCCTGCTCGCTCCCCGATTTTCGCCAGCATGGCGCGGAAACCCACGCCCGCTTTGTCGCCCGCCTGTGGCAGGACCTGCGCCACGGACAACTGGGCGGCGATTTCGTGGCCAAGGCGATTGCCGATCTCGACAATCCCAGCGGCGATATCGACACCCTGCAAATGCGCATCGCCGCGATCCGGACCTGGTCCTATGTCGCGCAGCGCCCGGACTGGGTCCTCGCGAAAGAGGAAATGGCCGCCCGCGCCCGCGCCGTGGAAACGCGCCTGTCCGATGCCCTGCATTCGCGCCTGACCGAACGTTTCGTCAACCGCCGCACTTCGATATTGATGAAGAAGCTCGGCCCGGATGCGGGGCTGCTGCCGGTTGAACTGGTCGAAGACGAAGTGCAGGTCGATGGTGAGCCGATTGGCCAGCTTACCGGATTCCGCTTTCGCGTCGATCCGCAGTGCCGTCTGGCCGACCGCAAGCTCTTGCTCGCCGCTGCCGAGCGCCATCTCCCTGTCCTGCGCAAACGCCGTGCCGAGGCTCTGCTGGCCGAGGATGGTTCACGCCTGTCCCTCGATGGCGCGCGCGTACTGTGGGATGGGGAGCCGCTCGCGAGGCTCGATCCCGGTCGCAACCTGCTGTTTCCGCGCGTCCTGCTGGACCTATCGCTGGATTCGCTTTCCACAGAGCTGCGCCAGCGGCTGATCACCATGCTCGAGCAATGGCTGGCCACCGGCCTGAAGGCATTGCAGCCGCTTCACCGCCTCGATTCCGCTGCCAGCGATGCGGCCTCCGGGCCGGAACTGCGCGCCCTGCTGATCCGGCTCGTCGAAAGTGGCGGGATGCTGGAACGGGTCGCCTCCGATCTCGACCGCCTGAGCCCGGAACAACGCGACCGGCTGCGCAAGCTGGGGGTGCGGGTCGGTGCGCTCGACCTGTTCGTGCCGGACATGCTCAAGCCCGCGGCGCTGACGGCATGGCGGACGCTGCAAGCCGTGCGCGGGCAGGAACATCACGCCCCCGTGCCGCATATGCCGCCGGTGGTGGCCACCCCCGGCAAGGAACTGACGCCACCGGGCTATCGCCGTCTCGGCAAGCAGGCAACACGGCTCGACATTGCTGAAAAGCTGCTGCGCGCGGCCCATGATGCGCGGGTTGCGGCCAAGGGACGACCTTTCGTGATCGACCCGGCTCTGGCGATTTCGACCGGGCTGGCCACGGTCAGCTATGCGCAGCTGCTGCGCCTCGCCGGATTCAATGCCACGCCTGCCCGACCGCTGCCGCAAGGTGCCTATGGTCCGCCGCAGCCGGCCCGCTGGCGCTGGCGCGCACCGCGCCGGCAAGACCCGCAGCGCCAGCCTGTCCGTCCCACCCCGCGCCCGGACAGCGCCTTTGCCGCCCTGGCAGAACTGGTACGCTGATGCGGATCGACAAGCTGCTCTGGTTCCTGCGCCTCGCCAAGACGCGAAGTGCAGCCCAGGCGCTGGTCGGTGCAGGACACATCCGGCTCAACGGCAAGCGCGTAGAGCGCACTGCACAGGCGGTTTCAGTCGGGGACGTGATGGTCATCCCCCTGCACAAAGGGGTAGCCGTGATCGAAATGCTGGCCCTGCCCCAGCGGCGTGGACCGGCCCCGGAAGCACAGTCCTGTTATCGCGTGCTTGACGGAACGGTCGGAGTTCCCTTAGCAGCGCCAGAGAACAATTCGCCTTAGGGGAACAGATTGCCATGACCTACGTCGTCACTGACGCCTGCATCAAGTGCAAGTACACCGACTGTGTCGAGGTGTGCCCGGTCGACTGTTTCTACGAAGGCGAGAACATGCTGGTGATCAATCCCAGCGAATGCATCGACTGCGGCGTGTGCGAACCGGAATGCCCGGCCGAAGCCATCCTGCCCGACACCGAAAGCGGTCTGGAGCAGTGGCTGGAACTCAACGCCAAGTATTCTGCCGAATGGCCGAACGTCACCCAGAAGAAGGAAGCGCCGGCCGACGCCGACGAGCACAAGGGTGAAGAAGGCAAGTTCGACAAGTACTTCTCCGCCGAACCCGGCGAAGGCGACTAAGCGATTCGCCAGGTTGCCACGCAGCCCGGCAAGCCTTTGATCAGCATTCAAGGCGGCGGGATTCTCGCCTCTGGCAATATTGTTACCGTTGTGCTATATAATGGTGCGACTGCGGCGGAGCTTTGCTCTTTCCGGCAGCCTGGCATCATACAATGGGCGGGAGGCATAAAGGCGGCAGATGGACGCATCGGACCGGTTACGGTCGTTTCCAGAACGCCCCCCTTTGCTGACGGTGCGGAACTGCACCGGTCCCGCGCAAGTGAAAGGACAGTACATGGTGGCCAAGGCCCACGCCTTCGACGTTGGTGACTACGTTGTTTATCCCAAGCACGGTGTTGGACGGGTGATTGAACTGCTTGAGCAGGAAATCGCCGGCATGACGCTGGAACTCTATGTGTTGCGCTTTGAAAAAGAGCGCATGACCCTCCGCGTTCCGACCAACAAGGTCGAATCAATCGGAATGCGCAAGCTTTCCAGCGACAAGACGCTGCGCGAAGCACTCGACACGTTGAAGGGCAAGCCCAAGGTCAAGCGCACTATGTGGTCGCGCCGCGCCCAGGAATACGAAGCCAAGATCAATTCCGGCGACCTTGTTTCGATTGCCGAAGTGACCCGCGACCTGTTCCGCGCCGATGACCAGCCGGAACAGAGCTATTCCGAACGGCAGATCTTCGAAGCTGCCTCGTCACGCCTCGCCCGCGAACTGGCGGCGATGGAAAAGACCGACGAGCCTGCGGCGCTGCAGAAGATCCTTGCGATCCTCAACGAACATGCGCCGAAGTACTACGCGGAGCAGGCAACCGCCTGATCCCGTCAGCTTTACGCTGATTCGCAGCCAATTTACGCAAAGGGCCGTTCCACTGGAGCGGCCCTTTGTCTTTGCCGCCCTTGAATGTCGCGCGTTACTGTATTACATCTCCAACACACATAGTTTTGGAGAGCTGCCATGAATTTGCGCTTCAACCGTTTCGCAAAAGCCCTGGGATCGGTCATCGCCCCGGTCATCGCCATTACCCTCGCCGCGGGCGCAGCCGGATGCGACGGCAAGATCAAGGTCAACGGGGAAGAGGGCAAGCCGCTCTCCGAACTCGACCTGTCGGGCAAGGCGCCAGAGGAACTCGTTGTGGCCGGTCCGGACGAGGTGCGAGTCACCACCGGCGACAAGCTGGCAATCACCGTGGAAGGCGATGCCGAAGCGCGCGAACAGATCCGCTTCAGCCTGAAGGACAACGGCCTGGCCATTCACCGCGCGGACAAGACCTTTGTTTCTGCCACAAAGGGCGCGATCATCAATGTAACCATGCCCGCCCCGCGCGAACTGGTCATGGCCGGATCGGGCAAGATCACCGTGCCGCAACTCGCCCCTACGGCAGAAGTGACCATTGCCGGATCCGGCACGGTCGAAAGCGCGGCAATCGCAGGCGAATCGCTGGACCTGACCATCGCCGGTTCAGGCAATTTCCGCGCCGCCGGGAACGTCAAAAAGCTGGACATGACGATTGCCGGAAGCGGATCGGCGCAAATGGACGCGCTGAAGGTCGAGCGCGCCGACGTTTCGATCGCCGGATCGGGCAGCAGCGCATTCTCCTCTGACGGAGAGGTTGAGGCAAATATCATGGGGTCGGGCAATGTTACGGTAAAAGGCCGCGCCCGCTGCAGCGTCAGTTCCATGGGCTCGGGCAAGCTGATCTGCGAAACGCCGGTTCAGCAAAAGGATGGGCCGCCTGAATCGCCAGAGGCCCCTGAAGCGCCCAAGGCACCGTAACCGCTCGCTGCTGCGCACCCTTGCCCCGTCCGGGTGCCGCTGTCGCCCCTGCAGCCTTGCTCAGGCGGCGGCGCGGCCCAGCCGGTCGTTGATCGCCTTGCCGATCCCGTCATCCGGCACCGGCGCAATGGCAATGCGCGGCTGCGCAGCATTCTGCGCAGCATGAAGGCAATCATACAGTCGTGACGCCGCTTCGGCGAGGTCGCCGGAAGGCGACAGGCTGATCTGCCCCGCAACCGGGCCAAAGCCGATCAGGAATTCGTCCGCCTGGGCAGATTCCGCCCCCAGCCGCACTGGCTTTCCGGGCGAATAGTGGCTGGCAAGCTGGCCGGGCGCTTCAATCCCGCCTTTCGCCAAAGACGCTTCGGATGGGCCCAGCACGTCAGCAATTTGCGCCTCGGTAATCGGACCGGGCCGCAGAATCTCCCAGCCAGAGTTGCGCAGCGCAACTATCGTGCTTTCAATGCCCGCCGCGCAGGGGCCGCCGTCCAGCACCAGATCGACTGCCGCGCCAAGCGATGCAGCCACATGCTCGGCCCGGCTGGGGCTGACCCCGCCAGAGCGATTGGCAGAAGGCGCGGCAAGCGGCAGATCCGCTGCCTGCAGCACGGCACGCATCGCCGGATGGGCCGGACAGCGCAGGGCAATGGTCGGCAGCCCTGCGGTCACGGCCGGCGCAATTCCGGCATTAATGCGCAGCGGCAGAACCATGGTCAGCGCCCCCGGCCAGAATGCGGCTGCCAGCCTGCGCGCACGATCATCGAATTCGGCGATCCGCTCGGCCGCGGCAATATCCGGGATGTGAACAATCAGGGGGTTGAAGTCCGGCCTGCCCTTGGCCCGATAGATTTGCGCTACGGCAGAAGCGCTGTCTGCGCGGGCGGCAAGGCCATAGACTGTCTCGGTCGGCAAGGCGACCAGCCCCCCGGCGCGCAGCCGCTCTGCGGCAACGGCGATGCCCGTTGGGTCAGCAGGAAGGAGCTCTGGCTTGCCTGTCATGCTGTCCCGCTATAGGCCGAAGGCAACAAAGCCAAGGAAAAGCAGTCATGGATTTCACCGCCGCTACCGCCGATCAGGTCCTGGCCATCCGGGTAAATGCCGGAATTGACGAGCTGGCCAGCCACGAACGTTTTGCCACTGCAACGCCCGACATGGTCGAGGCGATTGTCGCAGGGATCGGCCAGTTCGCTGCCGGTGAATGGGCCCCGCTCAATCGCAAGGGCGATCAGGAAGGCGCGGTTCTGGCAAATGGCACCGTTTCGCTGCCCGATGGCTTTGCCGCCGCCTATCAGGCCTATGTCGAACAGGGCTGGAACGCGATTGCCGGGCCGGTCGAGCATGGCGGTCAAGGCCTGCCCTTCACCTTGGCAGCCAACGTGCTGGAAAACCTTGGTAGCGCCAACATGGCCTTCTCCCTGCTGCCGATGCTGACTGTTGGCGCGATTGAATCGCTCCATCACCACGGCACCCCGGCGCAGCAGGCACTTTACCTGCCCAAGCTGATCAGCGGCGAATGGTCGGGCACGATGAACCTGACCGAACCGCAGGCCGGATCGGACGTTGGCGCCCTGCGCACCACCGCAACCCCACGCGGCGATGGAACCTGGTCGATCAAGGGGACCAAGATCTTCATCACCTGGGGTGAGCATGACCTTTCCGGCAACGTGATCCATCTGGTTCTGGCCCGCACCCCCGGCGCGCCGGCCGGAACGCGCGGGATCAGCCTGTTCCTGGTGCCCAAGTATCTGGTGAATGCCGATGGCTCGCTGGGCGCGCGCAATGACCTGCGCTGCGCCGGGCTGGAGCACAAGCTGGGCATCATGGCCAGCCCGACCTGCGTGATGAGCTTTGGCGACAACGACCAGTGCATCGGCGAACTGGTCGGTCATGAGAACGAGGGCATCAAGGCAATGTTCACGATGATGAACTCCGCCCGCATCAATGTCGGCAATCAGGGCGTGCAGATCGCCGAGCGCGCGCTGCAGCAGGCCCGGCACTATGCGCGCGAGCGGATTCAGTCGGCCCGCGCCGGTGCGGCAAGCCGTGAACCGGTGGCGATTGTCGAGCATCCCGACGTGCGGCGCATGTTGCTGCGGATGCGCGCCCTGACCGAAGGCGCACGCGCCCTGCTCTATTACACCGCAGGCATGGTCGATCGCGGCGCGCTGGGCATTGCAGGCGCGCAGGCCCGCGCCGATTGCCTGGTGCCGATGATCAAGGCCTGGGGCACCGACATTGGCTGCGAAGTGGCCAGCCTCGGCGTCCAGATTCACGGCGGGATGGGCTTTGTCGAGGAAACCGGTGCGGCCCAGCACTACCGCGATGCGCGGATTGCCCCGATCTATGAAGGGACCAACGGCATTCAGGCGGCGGACCTCGTCACCCGCAAGCTGGGTTATGAAGGGGGCGATGTCCTGATGTCGCTGTTTGCAGAGATTGTTGCCGATTGCGCCGATGCGCCAACGCTGCAGGCACTGGCGCAGGATTGCATCGACGTGGCGCGCTGGATGGCCGCCGATGCCAGCATTGACGACAAGCTGGCCGGATCGGTCCCGTTCTGCACCATGGCCTCGGTCGCCGTAGCCGGCTGGCAATTGCAGCGTCAGGCCCGCGACGGGGCTGGCGGTGAGCAGAAGACCGTGGTCGCCCGCTATTTCAACGAACACCTCGCCGCCGAAACCCGCGGGCAAAAGGCACTGGCCATGGCCGGTGCGGACCTGTTCTACGCCCTCAACAGCGAGGCACTGGCAGGATGAGCGAGAAAGCCAAAATCCTCACCCGCATTGCCGAGGCACTGGAACGGCTCGCCCCGCCCGCGCCGGAGCAGACCGACTGGCTTGGCGCCCCCGCCTATGTCTGGGACGGAGCAGCTCGGCCGGTCACCCGGCTGCAAGCGCCAGAACTTGGCCTTCTCAAGGGGATCGATGGGCAGAAGCAGGCCGTGGTCGGCAATGTCGCGCGGCTTGCCGCTGGTCATGCCGCCCACGACATGCTGCTGTGGGGTTCACGCGGCATGGGCAAGTCGGCGCTGCTGCGTGCTGCCGTGCTGGCCGCGCAAAATGAGGGCGCAGGCCGGATCGCACTGGTTCAGGTCGCGCCAGAGGCCCTGTCGTCGCTGGCCGCCCTGTTCGGCCAGCTGGCCGCACAGCCGCGCAGCTTTCTGGTCTTCATCGACGATCTGGGCTTTGAGGAAAACGACAGCGCCGGCCCGCGCGCCTTGCGCTCATGGCTGGAAGGCGGGATCGAAGCACGTCCGGCCAATGTCCGCATTGCCGTGACCAGCAACCGCCGCGCCATCGTGCCGCGCCATCTGGCCGAACAGGATGACCCGATCAATCCGCGCGATGCCGTGGATGACCGTCTCGCCCTGGCCGACCGCTTTGGCCTGTCCATCGGCTTTCACAATTGCAGCCAGGACGATTACCTGGCGATCATCGCGGGCTATTGTGCGGAATTCGGACTGGAATGGACCGAAGGCGAAGCGCTGGAATGGTCCAAGCGCCGGGGCGCGCGCTCGGGCCGCGTCGCCTGGCAATTCGTGACCGAACTGGCCGGGCGCGCGGGCAAAAGCCTCTAGCTTACTGCTTCACCTTGTCGTCAGCCTGGAACGATCCGCGGTACTGCGCCGGATCCCCATCCAGCTGGCGACGCGGCGGCAGGCTGCCCACTTTCACCGGCTTGATCACCGGCGAAGGCTGCGCCTGCGGGGCAATCACGCGCCAGATGATTCCGGCCGTATCGTCGCTGACCAGCAAAGCGCCATCCTTGGCAAAGCCGACCCAGGTCGGTCGGCCGCGCGTCTTCCCGCCATCGGTGAGGAAGCCGGTAAGGACCGGGACCGGCAGACCCAGCGGATTGCCGAAAGCGTCAAAGGCCACGAATACCACGTCATAGCCAGAACGCGGGTTACGGTTCCACGAACCGTGGCGGGCAATGAATGCGCCATTGGCGAACTTTGCGCCCATGCGCTCACCACCACGCGTGAAGGCCAGCCCCAGCGGCGCGGTATGGGCACCCAGCGCATATTCCGGCTTGCGCACGAAATCGTCGATGTAAAGCGGCGGAGCCGACTTCACCCGCTCGTCATCGTACTTTTTCCAGTAGATCCACGGCCAGCCATAATGCGCGCCGACCGGCACGTTGGTGAGGTAGTCCGGCACCAGA
This sequence comes from uncultured Novosphingobium sp., assembly GCA_964561375.1. GTDB lineage: Bacteria > Pseudomonadota > Alphaproteobacteria > Sphingomonadales > Sphingomonadaceae > Novosphingobium. The sequence continues at coordinate 47,819 of CAZLPK010000008.1, read as the reverse complement.
TCGGGACCGAGCTGGTCACGCTCGTTCACCGTGGTCCACAGTTCCTCGGTCGCCGGGTTCCAGGCGAGGCCATTGGGATTGCGCAGGCCCTGGGCAAACTGGCGCGGGAAGGCATCCTTGGTCAGGTCCTTTTCCCAGATCACGGCGCGGCCCTTTTCGACCTCCATCCCGCCTTCACCGATGTTCGAGGCCGAACCGACCGCAACGTAAAGGCGGTTGCCATCCGGGCTGAGCACCAGATTGCGCATCCAGTGATTGCCTGCCACCGGCAGGTCCATCACCTTGCGCGGCTCGCCCGTAATCGCGGTTTCACCCAGCTTGTAATCGAACACCAGCACCGCATCGTGATTGGCAACGTAAAGCCGGTCATCATCCCAGGCCAGGCCCGAGGGTGAGGCAAGATACTTCCCATCCGCCAGGGTGAAGCGCTGTTCGGCCACGCCATCGCCGTTGCCATCGCGCAGCAGGATCAGCTTGTCCGGAGATTCGCCGTGCGAACCGGCGCGTTCCATCAGGCGCTGGGCAATCCAGCCAACAAAGCCGCCGCCCGGATTGGAGACCGGCGAATCCGCCTCGGCCACGATCACATCGCCATTCGGCAGAGTGTGAATCACCCGGGGATGGTCCAACCCTTCGGCAAAGCGTTTTACTTCCAGACCCTGCGCCGCAACCGGCGCTTCGCCTGCGCTCCAGCCGATCGGCTTGGCAATCGCGACCGACGGAATCATTTCCGTGCGCGGTTCGGCGATGACGGGGTCCTTGCCCGAAAGTTCCTCGATCGTATGTTCGGCGGGTGTGCCGCGCCAGATCCAGAAAGCGAACCCGCCGATAATCAGCAGGAACAGGGCGAGAGCGACAAGCAGCTTGCGTTTGGTCGACATGTGGGTGTGATACTTTGCATGCCGCTAGGCGGCAACCTTCGTCTAATGTATCGCAATATCCATGTACGCCTTTGAACCCGATCCCAACCAGCCCAAACCCGAACTCTACCGTGAACTGGCCGAAGCCGCCCAGGCGCTGGTCCACGGCGAACCCGATCCCGTGGCCAATATGGCCAACCTGTCCGCGCTGATCTGGCAATTCCTGCCTCAGCTGAACTGGGCGGGATTCTATCGCATGGTCGATGGCGGACTGGTGCTTGGCCCGTTTCAGGGCAAGGCTGCCTGCATCCGCATTCCGCTGGGTCAGGGAGTCTGCGGCACCGCCGCTGTCAGCGGAGAAACCCAGCTGGTGCCCGATGTCCATGCCTTTCCCGGCCACATTGCCTGCGACGCGGCCAGCGCCTCGGAACTGGTCGTGCCGGTAAAGCGCGATGGCAAAGTCATTGCGGTGATCGATCTCGACAGCCCGAAGCTTGATCGCTTCGATGCCGAGGACGCCGCCGGGATCGAAGCCCTGGCCCAGGTTATCGCTGCGGCGATCTGATCCGCGTCACAAAGAAAAAGGGGGGCGCTTGGCCCCCCTTCCCTACCGATCAGGCAAACGCTGCTTAGAGCTTGCGGCCGATCAGTTCCTTCATGATTTCGCTCGTGCCGCCGAAGATGCGGGTCACGCGCGCACCGCGCCATGCACGGGCAATCGGGTATTCGTTCATGTAGCCAGCGCCGCCGAACAGCTGGAGACACTTGTCCATGACTTCCCACTGCAGTTCGGTGTGCCACAGCTTGGCAGCAGCGCCTTCTTCCGGGGTCAGTTCCTTCTTGAGGTGACGCGACAGCGCCCAGTCGAGGTGCGCCCAGCCCACCTGCAGCTTGGCCTTGAGGTCAGCCAGAACGAAGCGGCTGTTCTGGAAGTCGAGGATCGGCTTGCCGAATGCCTTGCGGTCGCGGGTATATTCGACCGTCATGTCAAAGGCGCGCTGTGCCCCGGCCTGAGCCGAAACGGCAATCGACAGGCGCTCCTGCGGCAGTTCGCTCATCAGGTAGATGAAGCCCATGCCTTCTTCACCGAGGCAGTTGGTGATCGGAACGCGTACGTCTTCGAAGAAGAGTTCCGAAGTGTCGGCTTCGTCCTGACCGATCTTGTCGAGGTTGCGGCCACGCTTGAAACCTTCGCGGTGCGCTTCGACGAGGACGATCGAGATGCCCTTGTAGGCGGGCTGGATTTCGGTGTCGGTCTTGCAGCAGAGCAGGATCAGGTCGGCATTCTGACCATTGGTGATGTAGGTCTTCGACCCGTTGATCACGTAATGGTTACCGTCCTTCTTGGCCGTGGTGCGCATGCCCTGAAGGTCGGAACCGGTGCCCGGCTCGGTCATGGCGATGGCGGTGATGACTTCGCCCGAAACCAGCTTGGGCAGCCATTCCTTCTTCTGCTCTTCCGAACCGTGGGCGACCAGATAGTTGGCCACGATGTCCGACTGGAGCGAGAAACCGGTGGTCACGCCGCCGTAATAGGCGCTTTCTTCGTCGACGATGGCGTTATAGCCAAAGTCGAGACCGAGGCCGCCGTATTCTTCCGGCACGGTCGGGCACAGCAGGCCCAGTTCGCCAGCCTTGGGCCAGATCGACTTGGGGACGATTCCGGCATCGGCCCATTCGGCCTGATGCGGGGCAATTTCGTCCTGCACGAAGCGCCGCACGGTCTGGCGGAAGGCTTCATGGTCTTCGGTATAAGCAGTACGTGCGAGCGAATCGAGCGACATGACTGTTCCTCTCAGGGCTATAAATCAGTCGCGAGGCCTAATGCCGCAAAGGCGTGCCGGTCAACCGGAATTTAATCGCGCGGTTAATAAGCCGTGGCAAGGTTGGTCGGAACCGGGCGAAGTTGCGCCCGCAATGGCCCCAGTCGCAGTGACGGCTCATCGCGGTTGATCTGGAAAGGTCCGCCAAGGTCACGCAAAGTGCCCAGCCTGGTCGCGCCATGTTCTGTCAGGCGCAGGCGATAGGTGCCATAAGGCACGGAATCGAAGAAGACATAGCCGTCAAAGTCACTTTGCCCGCGCAGGACTACTGCGCCGCCGGAATCAACCAGTTCGATTCCGATGTTCGCGCGCGGCTCTCCATCCGGGCCAAGCAGGACGCCCTCAATCTCGCCGGTCGGGGCCAGCGGCAGTGAAACTTTGGCCGTGACGCCCGGACGTGGCACCACAACCATGCCCCGCCCCTTGGGCTGAAGCAGCGGATCGGACAGGCTGCCGCCGTCAATCGAAACCAGGACCGGAACATAGGGCAACAGACCGTCGATCACCGTGCGGCCGTTTTCATTGGTGGCACTGTCGCTGCTGCGAAAGCCCGCTTCGACCGACACCCCCGATACCGCCGGTTCATCGGCCTGACGCGCGCCATCGCCGTTATCGTCGCGATAGACCTCGACACTGGCCTGCCCGGTTTCCGCCAGACGTTCGCGGGAAAGCCGCCAGCCGCCGTCAACTGGATCGGGCCCGATGCTGAAGGCCAGGGTCAGACCGGCGCCAATATTCCCACGGCTGTCGACGCGCCCTTCCCCGCGCAGGGCAAAGCGGCGGAACTGCTGGACATAGCCGAGCGAATATTCCCGCCTGCCCGCAACATTATCATGGTCATATCCGGCGCGGATCATGCCTTGGCGCGCCACCGGCAAGTCAACAACCACCTGATTGCGCTGGAAACCCTGATGTGTGCCATCAAGTCCGAAGGCAACCTGACCGCGCACCCGCAGCTTGCCGATCTGGGTATTGCCGATCAGGCTGAGGCGGTTGCCGCGTTCTTCATTGGCCCGCAAAGTATGAGGCCCCGAAACGCCGCGGTTCAACAGTTCCACGGTCAGCGATGCACGCCCGACATGAACCGAACTGCGGGTCAGGAACTCGGTCACTTTCAGGCCCCGGCGGGTCAGCGACTGGCGCAGGCCCGTTTCGACAGGCAGGCGCCAGGAACCAAGATTCATCCGCCCGGAAAGGCGCAAGCTCAGTTCGCGGCGCTGATCCAACGGCACCAGATCTGAATCGAATTCGCCATTCACCCACAGGACGTGCCCAGCGAAATTGACGCCTTTCATTCGCCCAACGGCTTCCGCGCGCAAGGCCTGGCCATAGCCAAGCTGGTGCGCGCCGGACAATTCGACCAGCATCGGTCCGACCGAGCGACGCACCAGCCCTTCGACGAAATGCTTGCGGCGGCCAGTGCGATACAGGCTCTGATAGGCGATGCCGCCCGTGGTCCTGCTATCCAGCCCGCGTTCCACCCCCACGCCCCAGCGCCAGCCGGACTTGTTCTGGTTCAGGTCTTCGCCCAGTTCGAGCAGATCCTTCCCTTCCTCCAGCGCTCCGGCCCAGTACCACGTTTTGCCCGCCGGCAGATTACCCATGCCGACATTCTGGCTGTAGCGTTCATGCCGAATCTGCCCCTGCGGGCCGTAGAGCACGACTTCGAAGTCGTTTTCACCGAATTGCAGGTCGATATCCGGGAATTCATAGCGTCCATCGCCACGATCAGCCTGATAGGCCCGCAAGATTCCATTGCGATAAAGCTCTGCATCCCACCCGGCGGGCAGAACCCCACGCAACGTCGTGACGCCAAAGCGCGAGGGCAGTTGCAGCGGCCGGTTGGAAACGAAGGCGCCGCGGCCAAAGGCGCTTTGCCCGGTCAGATTGCCGGACTGGGTTTCAACGTCGCCAAGCGCAAATTGGGTCGCCCCCAAAGGCCCGAGCAGCTTCGCATCGGGATCGTTGCGATAAAGCTTCAGACGCAGGGCATCCACGCCCAGCGAATCCTGGCCGGCCAGACGCGCGCCATAGCTCATCCCCAGGGCCTCACCGCTGGCCAGCGCTTCATAGCCCGCAGCAAATCCACGGCCAGAATTCCACGCCGTCTGAATCTGGACATCGACCGAAGGGCTGCGCCATGCCTGATAGGGCGCATGCGCTTGCGGCAGACTGGCCAGATTGAACTTCTTCTGATCCGAATGGGGTTCCGATTGCAGGCGCGCGGCGCGGCGCTTGCGCTCAAGCGCTTCCAGAAACGGCAGCTTGCGATCGCTCTCGATCACGACTGCCAGATTTGAAACATCGGCGCGAAAACGCACCCCGGTCCATTTCGACAGCGCGGCAAGGTCGACACACCAACCTTCGGGCGTGTCGTAGATGTCGTTCGGTCCGATTGTGCCGCTCTCACCCATGGCCTGAACGCTGTTGGCATCCCGGTCGAGGATCAGGCGGCGATCCTCGGAAAAGAACCACCCAGTTGCGCGGCGCGACTTTTTGTCGAGCCGCACTGGCACGTCCAGCGCCTGGATCGCATCGGCGAAATCGACGCAGACCCCTTGTGGAGTCTGATAGCCGCGCATGGGATCGCCCAAGGTGTACTGTCCGCTGCGCAGTTCCAGCAGCAGGGAATCGTCCTCGCTCGGCTTCCAGGCCTGCGCTGATACGGCTGCCGGAAAAACGCCAAGCGCCGCTGCAACAAGTGCAGCGGCGCAGGCGATTCGGGCGAGCAACCGATTCATGCCTTCACAGAGTTTTGCCGACTGCCTCTGCCCTCAAGGCAAGCTGACAGTGGCCTGTGCCAACAGCGCCCCACCGTTTTCGGGAAGCTCGCGATATTCCAGCTGGATCGGCCCCCTGGCCTTGCCCAGTTGCTCTGCGTTAAGCGGAACATGGACCTGGCGGCGGTTGACCTCGGGGTAGATCGCAATCCCCCGCATCGAGAACACCACTTCACCGCGCGGAGTTTTTCCAAGCAGCTCGCCATAAACCGAACGCTGACCGGTACGGCTCATGGTCACTTCCAGAAAGTCACGGCCGCCAAGACGAGTCACCTTGGCACCATCGATGCCCGCTTTCGCTTCAAGGCTGCCCTTGCGCAGAAAGACCGGAATTGTGATGCCATAGATCGGGGTCAGCTTGATCGAGACTCCGCTTGCCGATTCTTCCGCTTCCGAAGCACCTTCCGGTGCAGTCGAACCCGGGATCGCCCGAAAGCCCATATGAACGCGGTACTCGCCCTCGGGCAGACCCTCGGGCGGGCGGACTGAAAGGCGGACCGCCTGCGGCTGGCCGGGAAGCAAGGTTACCCGGCGCGGCGCATAACGCACCATTTCCAGCGCAGCACGCTCAGCTTCAGTCGCCTCTGCTTCGTCGATATCGCGGAACTCACCGCTTTCATCCATGCGGCGCAGTTCCAGTGAGATGCGGTAGACTGCGGGTTTTTCGCCAATATTGCTCAGCACGACTTCGGCATTGCCCGCACCATTCACAACCACGCGGGTTGGTGCGACCAACAGGTCGCCCTGGGCGTTGGCAGGGCTGACAAGCAGCGAACCGACAAAAGCTGCCGCACAGGTTACAAGGCTGTGCAACTTGGAAATAGGATACATCTGGTTCCCCATGGGATTGAAACTCCCGGGGTTAGCGAACCCGGGTATCTACCTAGGTGCTAGGGGAACTAAGGTTAATTTTGCGATAATCTCAATTCATGCTGCAAATGCAAAACGGGGCCGCGCCATGACAGCGCAGCCCCGCATTCTGATCAATGACCCGAATGGGGTCGATCAGCTTACTGATATTCGACCGAGACCTGGAAAGTGCCGGTATACGAACCGGCCAGCTGGCCATTAGCAACTGCAAGGGTGCCGCCTACGTTGAACGTACCAGCTCCAGCGCTACCAAGCTGGAACGCGCCACCCGGGTTCGAATTGAAAGTGTTGAGAGACATGGTTTCGCTGCCGCCACTGCGCGTCAAGTTAACTGGACCGCTAGGCAGAGTTACGATCACCGAAGTATTCGGTGAACCGGTAACAGCAAAGGCGGCTGGCGAACGGGTACCGGTAGAGATCAGCGTACCAGAAGAGCTCGTGGTTCCATCGGCATTGACCGTCACGGTGCCGCCAGCGTTCGCTGCAATCTGGCCAAACCCAAGATTCTGAGTGGCAGTAACAGTCAGCGAGCTGAGCACTTCAGCCGTAGCGGTGCCAGTAGCAGTCGTAGCGGCCTGAGCCGAACCAGCAAAAGAGGCAGCAGCGACCGTGCCGAGAATAGCAAGACGAAGCGATTGACGCATTTATGTAGTCCTTAAGAGAATTGATGCCGGCAGCGCTGGGTCTGCGCCACCCGAATGGCCGGCAAGAAACAGCCCCCCCATTCGCAGGGAGGTAAGTAGGACAACAGAGTTCAATCTTTGCTTGTAGGTATGGTTAACAAAAGCGGCGCCACTGTTAACCGGAACAGCGGGAACCCCTTAGATTCCCCCTCCAGTGAGGCGCTGGCAGATCAGATCAAGCTGATCGAGCGTGCGATAACGAATGGTCACGGCACCTGATCGCGGGTCGGCGTCAGTATTGATTCGAACCGACAGCCCCAGGAATTCCTCAAGGTGATTCTGAACCGCTGCAATATCTGCGACGTCAGCCGAATCGCGTTCGTTGCGTGCCCGCCGCGGACTTGCCGGTGCATTGGCCGGCGCCTTGCGCGACAAACGTTCGACTTCGCGCACGGACAACTGCCGCGCCACGGCCTGCTCGGCCAGGGCCTCTGCATCTTCCACGCCAACCAGCGCCCGGGCATGGCCCATCGACAGCTTGGCCTCTTCAACCAGTTCAATCACACGCTCGGGAAGCGTCAACAGACGTTGAAGGTTCGCAACATGGCTACGGCTCTTGTCGACCAACTTGGCGATCTCTGCCTGGGTCAGACCTTCTTCCTCGGCAAGGCGATGATAAGCCCGCGCCTCTTCAATCGGATTCAGATCTTCGCGCTGGAGGTTCTCGATCAGGGCAAGCGCCGTAACCTCGCGCTCTGAAAGATCGCGGATGATGGCCGGAATCTCGTGCAACTGTGCACGCTGTGCTGCACGCCAGCGACGCTCACCCGCAACCAGACGCCAACGGCCCGCACCATGTGGCGTCACGATAACTGGTTGGATTACGCCGCGCTGCGCAATGGAGGCGGCCAGTTCAGCCAAAGCTTCCTCGGCAAAATGACGACGCGGCTGCCCTGGATGCGGCACAATGTCTGCAACATTCAACATCGCCAGCCCGGTCGAAGGCTTGACGTCAGCCCTTGCAGCAGGTGCCGTGGGTGTAACCAGCGGCTCTTCGCGGCGGGTTTCACCCAAAAGGGCACCCAGGCCACGACCAAGGGCGGGACGCTTTGCCGCAGCGGGCTTGTTTACGGCTTCGTCGCTCATGCGGCGTTCCTCTTTCCAGGCAAACGGGTAATCAATTCGCGGGCCAGGGCCATATAGGCGCGGCTGCCGCTACAGTTATGGTCATAGATCAGCGCCGGAAGCCCGTGGCTCGGCGCTTCAGACAAACGAACGTTTCGCGGAATGACGGAATCAAACACCAGGCCGCCAAGACAGGAGCGAACATCCTCCGACACCTGATCGGTCAGGCGATTGCGCCGGTCGAACATCGTCAGCGCGACGCCCACGATTCCAAGATCCGGGTTAAACCGCTGCTGCACGCGCTCCACAGTCTGCAGCAACTGCGATAGCCCTTCAAGCGCAAAGAATTCGCACTGCAACGGCACCAAAAGCGTATCGGCAGCGCAAAGGGCATTAAGCGTCAGCAGGCCAAGCGAAGGCGGACAGTCGATGAAAGCGATGTCATAGCCCGTATCAGCAGAGAGAGCATTGCGGAGCCGTTCGGTCCGGTTTTCGACGGCCACCAGTTCAACCTCGGCACCGGAAAGATCAACCGTAGCGGGTAGAATGTCCAAACCGGGAATGCGGGTTTGCGAAATACATTCGGAAAGAGGCAACTGGTCGACCAGAAGATCATAGCTCGACCGCTCGCGTTCATCTGCAGACACGCCAATTCCGGTCGAGGCATTGCCTTGCGGATCGAGATCGATCAACAGCACTTTCCAGCCCGTAGCGGCCATGGCAGTGGCGATGTTGATCGCGGTTGTGGTCTTGCCCACCCCGCCTTTCTGATTAGCGATCGCGACCCGGATCACGCTTTCTTGCCCTTTCTGCCCTTCAAGGTGCCGACAATAACGCCTGAATCTGCATCGGTCAGGGATTGTTCCACGTGGAACAAGTGATTCCAACCCTTGAGCTCATGTAGTTCCTGCCGTGCCGAGCGCCCTTTGGGCAATAACCAGATCGTCTCTTCTGTGGAGAAGCGCGCGGAAAGATCGAGCAGTTTGGGCAGAGGTGCAAAGGCCCGAGCAGAGATTGCCGCCACTTTATGTGTCTCGACCGCTTCCAATCGCGCACCATGAACAATGGCATTCTCGAGAGCCAAGGTATCACAAACCCGCTGCAACCAGTCGATCCGACGAGTCCGCGACTCAACCATTTCCACCCGGCACTCTGGCCTTAGAATGGCAATGACCAAACCAGGAAAGCCAGCTCCGGTGCCCAGATCCAGCCACGGGGAGGACGTTTCACGTGGAACATGCTTCAGCAGCTGGGCGGAGTCCGCATAGTGCCGAACCCACAGATCGGCGAGGCTGGCATCAGAAACCAGATTTTGAACATCGTTCTCCGCCATCAAAAGCGCGGCCAGATCCTCTAACCGCTCCCGCGCCTCTGGCGTCCATTCCGAGAGCGACTTCAGCCAAGCCCGCGCATCACCTTCACCTGACAGAATCATACTGCACGCCGCTTTGCATGAACCAACAGAGCCGCCAGGGCCGCTGGCGTAATTCCGGGAAGCCGACCCGCTGCGGCCAATGTCGCCGGCCGGGCCTTGTTCAATCGTTCAACCATTTCACGTGAAAGTCCGGGTATGGCCTCATAAGGGAAATCATCGCCCAGCGGCAGTGCCTCCCCGGCCCGCAATTCGCGCAGTTCGCTATCCTGCCTCGCAAGGTATGGGGCATAGGCGGCATCCTCCCCCATTTCCTCGGCCAGATCCTTATCGTCCAGAGCGTCTTCCGTCAGCCAGGGACGCAAGTTTTCCAACTCAACGCCGCTGAAGCGGAGCCACTCACGCAAGGTCATACGCCCGACATCCGCACGAACTGGAAGACCCGCCGCGACCATTGCCGCGCCAGTGACTGACTGATCCAGCTGGGCATCGAGGTCGCGACGCTTGGCTTCGCGGCGTTCAAACCAATCGGCGCGCTCTGATCCGATACAGCCAATGGCCATGCCCAAAGGCGTAAGCCGGGAAGTCGCATTATTCGCCCTCAACCGTAAACGGTATTCGGCGCGCGCAGTGAGCATCCGATAAGGCTCGGTTACGCCATGCAAGGTGAGATCATCGATCATCACGGCCAGATAGGAATTGGCCCGATCTATTGCCGGACCATCCCGCCCAAGCACGGCTGCTGCCGCATGCATGCCGGCGACCAGCCCTTGCGCCGCGGCCTCTTCGTAACCTGTCGTGCCGTTGATCTGGCCCGCACAGTAAAGCCCGGGAAGATCCCGGAGTTCGAGACTATGCCGCAGAGCGCGTGGATCGATATGGTCATACTCCACCGCATAGCCCGGAACGACCATCTCGACTCGTTCCAGCCCTTCCATCGTCCGCAACATGGCCAACTGCACCTCTGCAGGCAGCGACGTACTGATCCCGTTCGGGTAGATCAGCGGGGTATCAAGCCCCTCCGGTTCCAGAAATACCTGGTGGCCAGAGCGGTCGGCAAAGCGGTGAATCTTGTCTTCGATGGACGGGCAGTAACGCGGTCCAGACGCACCAATCGCACCGGTGAATAATGGTGAGCGATGCAGATTGGCCCGGATTACATCGTGGCTGCGCTCATTCGTCCGCGTGATCGCACAGAAGACTTGCGGCAAAACCCGCCCAGCCCCGAGCGGTGACATCGTCCACGCTTCAACGTCGCTGGCTTGTTCTTCCAACCTGGCCCACTCAATCGTCCGCCCGTCGAGGCGCGGTGGCGTGCCGGTCTTGAGGCGTGACATGGGCAGCTGCGCTTCTCGCAGTTGAGCAGCAAGCCGCTGGGCCGAAGCTTCGCCGATCCGCCCGCCTTCAATACGCTCTTCCCCGCGGAACAGCACGCCCCCCAGAAATGTCCCGGTGCAAAGGACAACCGCCGGCGCGGCAAGCTCTGTGCCGTCAGCAAGTTCGATCCCGGCCACCCTACCCTGTGCCAGGCGCAGCGCCGCCGCTTCACCCTGAACCAGGTTAAGATCACCCTGCAGAGCAAGGAGGCGTTGCACCTCGGCTTTGAAACGCTTGCGGTCCGCCTGGACGCGGGGACCTTGGACCGCCGAACCTTTTGACCGGTTCAGCATCCGATAGTGGATTGCCCCGGCATCGGCAGCGCGTCCGATGATCCCATCGAAGGCATCGACTTCACGGACCAGGTGGCCCTTGCCCAGACCGCCAATGGCCGGGTTGCAACTCATCGCGCCAATGGCGTCGAGATCGAAACTTACCAGCGCGACATGCGCGCCCATTCGGGCTGCGACTGCCGCAGCCTCTACACCGGCGTGTCCGCCGCCGACAACGATGACATCAAATTGCTGCATGGCTCTGGCGCGCTCTTAGCGCAGGAGTGTTCCACGTGGAACACTCATTTCCCGATACAGAAGCGACCAAACAATGTGTCGAGCAAATCTTCGGTAGCAGTGCGGCCCAAAAGGCTATCGAAAGCCACGCGTGCCACCCGCAGCGACTCCGCTATCAACAGCGGGTCAAGTTGGTCGCTGGCTTGCTCAAGTGCGGAACGGGCATCACTCAGCAGATCATGCTGCCGCTCGTTCAGCGCTGCCTCGCCCGGGCGCGGTAAGGCGTTGCTTGCCCTCTCGACCAGATCAGCACGCAGACCTTCGATCCCTTCCCCGGTTCGGGCCGAAATCCGATGACGCGGAGCAAGCTTTGAAATGTGACCGAGCTTGTCGGTCTGTGCCTCAATCTCCCAACTTCCGACCGGACCCGTTCCCTCGGGCCCCAACCACAAGACCAGATCGGCGCGGTCGAGTGCCTCAAGCGCGCGCTCAATGCCGATAGCTTCGACCACATCATCGACCGTATCGTGAAGACCCGCCGTATCGGCAAAAAGGAATGGCACTCCGGCAATGGCTACCGGGCGAGTCAGAACATCGCGTGTCGTACCCGCAATCGGAGTGGCAATCGCCGCTTCGGCTTCAACCAGACAATTGAACAGCGTACTCTTTCCGGCATTTGGTGGACCCGCGATAACCACGCGGAACCCTTCCTTCAGCAGCTCTGCCCGCGGGCGATCCAGCCAAGCCTTGATCGCATTGCTGAGGCCAGCGATCTTGAGCGCAAAGTCTGCCGGCAATGTTGCCACATCGTCTTCATCGGCAAAATCGAGCACAGCCTCAACCGCAGCGGACAGCGACAGCAATTCTTCGCGCCAGGCGGCGACTTCACGTGAAAAGGCACCGCCCGCCATTGCCATGGCGGAAAGGCGCTGCAGTTCGGTTTCAGCCTCAAGCAGATCAGCCAGACCTTCCGCTTCGGCAAGATCGATCTTGCCGTTGATGAAGGCACGCCGCGTGAACTCGCCCGGCTTGGCCCGGCGCAATCCAGGCAGAGCGGCCAATGCCGTTTCAACCGCAGCAATTACTGCCCGGCCACCGTGACATTGCAGTTCAACCGTATCCTCGCCGGTCTCGGTACCCGGACCGGGCAGCCACAAGACCAGTGCCTCGTCGATCACGGCACCCTGACGATCACGCAAGCGTGCAAGCGCGGCGCGACGCGGGGCAGGAACTCTTCCGGCAAGTTCCTGCAAAGCGTCACGGGCGCGCGGTCCGCTGACGCGGATCACCCCGATCGCCGCTGGAGGAGCACCACTGGACAGGGCAAAGATCGTATCGGTCATTAGCAGAGACTAGCACTTCGCTCCGGCACGGGGAGAGTCATTCCGAATCCTTTTTCTTTCCCGAGCCTGCGGAAAACCCACCGCCGTTTTCCATGAACTGCTGAAACAGCTTCAGCCCTACCTGGCCCATCGGGGCGATGTTTCTCGCAAATTCCTGCACCTGGTCGACCGATGCTGCCCCCTTCATCGCCTTGGAAATAGCGTCGATGTAAACCGAGTTGGCCTGGCTGACATCGGGGAGACCGAGAAAGGCCCTCGCCTCTTCCGGAGTGCAATCGATCTCGACATGGATTTTCATTGCCTGCTCCCGAACTACCTTAGCTTCAGCCGCACTTTGACTGCCCCAAGCTGGCATAGGGCCTTCACAAAGTCCACGGCTCGCTTAGGGTGAAATACAAACCGAATGGAGACCAGACCCATGTCAGAAACTGTGCAGATCCCCTCGATCAAGGAAGATGGCACCATCCCGGCCTATGTCGCGCGTCCAGCAGGAACGCCCAAGGCCGCGATCATCGTCATTCCGGAAATCTTCGGCGTGAATCCGGGCATCCGACAAAAGGCGGACAAGTGGGCGCAGCAGGGTTATCTCGCTGTTGCTCCCGATATCTTCTGGCGCTTTGCCCCCGGCGTGGAATTGAACCCCGATGTTGAAGCCGAGTTGCAGGAAGCCTTTGGCTACTTCCAGCAGTATGACGCGAATGACGGCGTCTACGATATCGAATCGACCATCAAGTGGATCCGCGCGCAGGGCGTCGCCAAGGTTGGCTGTTCCGGTTACTGCCTCGGCGGACGCCTTGCCTATATGGTCGCTGCGCGGACTGATATCGATGCTTCGGTCGGCTACTACGGCGTGATGATCGACCAGATGCTCGACGAGGCGCATCACATCGCCAATCCGCTAATGCTGCACATTGCCGGCGCGGACCACTTTGTCCTGCCCGAGGCCCAGGCCGCAATTCACGCCGGACTGGATGACCATCCCAAGGTGACCCTGCACGACTACCCCAGCCTCGACCACGGCTTTGCCGCTGAAATGGGCGACCGCCGCCATGAAGAAGGCGCCCAACTGGCTGACAGTCGCACCGAAGCGTTCCTGGCCGAGCATCTGGCGTGAGCCCAGCCCAATCCGGCGTCGCCGCTTGGCATGAATATATGAAAAGCGGCGGCGATGCTGCGCTGTTGTCAGCGCAGGTCGCCGACGAGGCCGTGTTCCATTCGCCAGTCGTGCACAGCCCACAAGAAGGCAAAGCCAAAGTGATGCTCTACCTGCTCAGCGCTGCAAAGGTGCTGGGCAATGAGAGCTTCACCTATGTGCGTGAAATCATCGAGGGCAACGATGCCCTGCTGGAATTTACCAGCGAGATCGATGGGATTCAGATCAACGGGATCGATCTGATCCGGTTTGATGATGCAGGAAAAATCATCGATTTCAAAGTGATGGTCCGCCCGGTCAAGGCGGTAAACAAGCTTTGGGAATTGATGGCAGCACAGCTTCAGGCATCACAATAACCGAAGCGCGCTGAACCAATCTGCTCCCCTGCCCGGTGCTGGCCTGATGCCGATGCGCCGGGCAGGGAATACAGAATTTTACTGGTTCATGGTCGCGAAGAAGTCTTCGTTGGTCTTGGAATCCTTCATCTTGTCGAGGAGGAATTCCATCGCGTCGACCGTGCCCATCTGCATCAGGATGCGGCGCAGGACCCACATCTTCGACAGCTTGTCCTTGCCGACCAGCAGTTCTTCCTTGCGGGTGCCGCTCTTGCCGACATCCAGCGCCGGGAAGATGCGCTTGTCCGCAACCTTGCGGTCCAGCACGATTTCCGAGTTACCGGTGCCCTTGAACTCTTCGAAGATCACTTCGTCCATGCGGCTGCCGGTATCGATCAGGGCCGTAGCGATGATCGAAAGCGAGCCGCCCTCTTCGATGTTGCGCGCCGCACCAAAGAAGCGCTTGGGGCGCTGCAGGGCGTTGGCGTCAACACCGCCGGTCAGGACCTTGCCCGAGCTCGGAACAACCGTGTTGTAGGCGCGGCCCAGGCGGGTGATCGAGTCGAGCAGGATCACCACGTCGCGCTTGTGTTCAACCAGGCGCTTGGCCTTCTCGATGACCATTTCTGCCACCTGGACATGGCGGGTTGCCGGTTCGTCGAAGGTCGAGGAAATCACCTCACCCTTCACCGAACGCTGCATGTCGGTAACTTCTTCAGGCCGTTCGTCGACCAGCAGAACCAGCAGGAACACTTCCGGATGGTTGTCGGTGATCGCCTTGGCAATATTCTGCAGCAGCACGGTCTTACCCGTGCGCGGCGGCGCAACGATCAGGGCGCGCTGGCCCTTGCCCTGCGGCGAGATGATATCGATCACGCGAGCCGACTTGTCCTTCACGGTCGGGTCCAGCGTATCGAGATTCAGCTTCTCGTCCGGATAGAGCGGCGTCAGGTTGTCGAAATTGACGCGGTGACGGACCACATCGGGATCGTCGTAATTGACGCTCATCAGCTTGGTAATGGCGAAATAGCGCTCACCATCCTTGGGCGCGCGGACTTCGCCTTCAACCGTGTCACCGGTGCGCAGGCCCCATTTGCGGACCTGGTTCGGCGAAACGTAAATGTCGTCCGGACCGGCAAGGTAGTTCGCTTCCGGGCTGCGCAGGAAGCCGAAACCGTCGGCCAGCACTTCGATCGTGCCCTGCCCGATGATTTCCTCGCCATCCTCGGCCAGTTCCTTGAGGATCGCGAACATCAGATCCTGACGGCGCAGGGTCGAGGCGCCTTCAACACCAAGCTCTTCGGCCATTTCGACCAACTCGGCGGAAGTCTTTTTCTTGAGTTCTTTCAGGTGCATAAATCTATGTCCAAAAAATCAGTCTGGAAATGGCCGGCCGATCATTGGGCTTGGGGAAAGCAGATCACGCGCCGCAATTGAAGCGCTGTCTTATGCCGGACAAAAACGCGATAGGCTTTGTGTCGGCCAGCGTCAATCAGAACGGGCGCAGGACCACCATGATCACGATCAGCGTCGCGGCAAGCCCGGGAACTTCGTTCAGAATCCGCAGCTTCTTGCCCTCCAGCTTGCGAATGCCCTGCTTCAACGCATCGTGATATCCCGCCAGCCAGACGTGATAGGCCGATAGGATCAGGACGAAGCCCAGCTTGGCGTGGAACCAGCCCTGGGTGAAGGCCCCGGTGTTATAGGCCAGAGCCAGCCCCAGAACCCACGACACGGTCATGGCAGGCCAGAGGATGATGCGCAGCAGGCGCCGCTCCCGCTCGATCCACACGGCGTTCTCAGGCGAACCTGCGGGGGCTTCCTGATGATAGACGAAATAGCGCGGCAGCATGAACAGGCCCGCCATCCAGAAGATCACGAAGATGATGTGGCCCGCCTTGAGCCAGAGATAGGTCATCGAAATCACCCAGTCCATTTGTGGCTATATAGCCTAGCCCTGCCAGTTGCGCACCAGATTCAGCAATTCGCCAACATGTTCGACCGGCGTGGTCTGACCAATGCCGTGGCCCAGGTTGAAGACGTGCGGACGATCCGCAAAGGCTTCAAGAATACGCAGCGCCTTCCGCTCCATTTCAGGCCCACCGGCAAGCAGCAGCAGCGGATCGAGATTGCCCTGCACCGGCATGCCTTCCGGCAGCGCCTTGTTGGCCCAGAGCGGATCGATCGTTTCGTCCAGACCAATCGCCTGAACCCCGGTTTCCCGCGCATAGGCGGGCAATTTTTCGCCTGCGCCCTTGGGAAAGCCGATAATCGGCACTTCCGGGAAGCGCGCATTAATGGCCGAGGCAATCGCGGCATTGGGCGCAATCACCCAGCGTTCGAATTCGGCCGGAGCCAGACTGCCAGCCCAGGAATCGAACAGCTGGACCGCTTCGGCCCCGGCCATGATCTGCCCGGCGAGATATTCGATAGTGACGGACACGATGCCATCGATGATCGCCTGGAATGCGGCGGGATCGCGATAGGCCATTTCGCGGGTCACATGCTGGTCGCGGCTACCTTCGCCAGCAACCATATAGGTCGCCACCGTCCAGGGGGAGCCGGCAAAGCCCAGCATGGTCTTGTCCGCTGGCAACTGCGCGCGAACCAGCTTTACCGTTTCATAGATCGGCGTCAGGCGCTCTGGCACAGCCTGCAGGCTGCTTAGCGCCGCATCGGCCAGACGCGGGGAGAGATGCGGTCCCTCACCCACGAGGAATTCCAGATCCTGACCCATGGCATAGGGTACGATCAGAATGTCGGAAAACAGGATCGCCCCATCCATGCCATAGCGGCGCAGGGGCTGGATGGTGATTTCAGCAGCGGCTTCGCTATCATAGACCAGCGCCAGAAATCCGCCCTTTTCGGCCCGCAATGCGCGGTATTCCGGCAGATAGCGGCCTGCCTGGCGCATCAGCCACGAAGGCCGGGGACGAACGTTCTGTCCGCGCAGAGTGTCGAGAAGCAAACCGGGCATTGCGTGGATTCCAATCAAATTCAAATTAGATTCTTAAAAGGATTCAGGTGTTGTTGGCCTGTGGATATTGGGCACAAGCGTCCCTTGCCGGAATTCTCCCGTTCTGAACAGGGGGAGCGGACATCCGAATCCCGGACCGTGCTGGTCAAGGCAATCTTATCCCCGTTGTCCCCAGCCTGTGGGGAAGACTATCCACCTGTCCACAAGAGTCCCTGAGCAGGTCTGTTAGAGCGGACAGATTCAATCCCCGAACTTGTACCCAGGGAAGTCCCGTGGTTTATGAGTCCATTCATCCACAGGGGCCTTTGAACCTATCCATGCCGCGTCTGCACCTTCATCTTTTGTCGGATTCCACCGGCGAGACGCTGGAAATGCTGGCCAAGGCGGCATTGGCCCAGTTCGAAGGGGCCGAGGTCAATCGTCACTTCTGGCCCATGGTCCGGTCGCAGCAGCACCTGGATCGTATCATGGGTGAGATCGGGGCCAATCCCGGCCTTGTCTTTTTCACCTTGGCCAATGCGGAAATCCGGGCAAAACTTGAGGATAGGTGCCGGGCGCTTGGCCTTCCGATAGTCCCGGTACTGGATGCCGCCGTGGCTGCGCTGGGCGATGCCCTTGGCCAGAATCCACGCGCCCGGCCCGGCAGTCAGCACGCAATGGACGCAGCCTATTTCCGCCGCGTCGATGCGATCCACTATACCATTGCCCACGATGACGGGATCGGTTGGGAAAACTGGGAAGAGGCGGACATTGTCCTTGCCGGGGTTTCGCGCAGTTCGAAAACGCCGACTTCGATCTATCTTGCCAATCGTGGCTACAAGGTCGCCAATATTCCGATCGTCGTCGAAAGCCCGCCACCACCGGCGCTGTTCGGGTTGAAGCATCCGCTGGTCGTGGGGCTGACCACTGCGCCAGACCGGCTGGTTCAGGTCCGCCGTAACCGGCTGCTCTCGCTTAATCAGGCGCCCGAAACCGCCTATGTCGATGCCGACCGGGTGGCGCGCGAAGTGCAATATGCGCGGCGGATGTTTGCCGATAACGACTGGCCGGTGATTGACGTCACGCGCCGCTCGATCGAAGAAGCAGCGGCGGCGATCATCAACCTTTACAATGAATCCCGCGGGACTTCGGCAGGAGAGGCGGAATGACTCTGGTTCTTGCTTCGCAAAGCGCTTCGCGGCGCGCCATGCTCGACGCGGCTGGCATCAGCTATGAAGCGATCCCGGCCTATCTGGACGAGCGTAGCCTGGAAGCCAGCCTGCAAGGTTCGCCGCCAGAGCGGATCGCCCTCGCCCTCGCTGAAGCCAAGGCGCTTGCGGTCGGCGCGGAACGTCCCGATGCGCTGGTCCTCGGCAGTGACTCCCTTGTTGCGGTAAATGGCCGCCGTTTTGACAAGCCGGAAACCCGCGAACAGGCAGCGGAGCATCTCCGGTTTTTCTCCGGCAAGGAAATGCAGCTGTTTTCCGCCGCTGCGCTGGCCCGGCAGGACAAGGTGCTCTGGTCGCAGGTTGCCGTGGCCCGCTTGCATGTCCGCGAACTGAGCGAGGAATTCATTGCTGATTACCTGACGCACGAATGGCCCGCCGTGGCCGGCTGCGTTGGCGTGTTCCGGATCGAGGCGCGCGGCGTGCAACTGTTCAGCCGGATCGATGGCGATCACTTCACCGTGCTGGGCATGCCTCTGCTGTCCGTTCTGGCGGGCCTGCGCGAATGTGGAGAATTGCCGGCGTGACCCTGCCCTATGCCGAAGTGATCGGCGATCCGATCATCCAGTCGAAAAGCCCGGCGATTCACAATTTCTGGCTCGGCAAGCTGGGGATCGCGGCGGACTATCGCGCCTGCCACGTGAAGCCGGACGAACTGACCGACTATTTCGCCAAGCGCCGCACTGATCCAGATTGGCGCGGCTGCAATATCACCATGCCGCACAAGCAGGCGGCCATGGCTTACCTCGACGCGATTGATCCGCAGGCAAAGCGGATCGGCGCGGTCAATACGGTGGTGCGCAGCGCGGACGGACGCCTGACCGGGTACAACACCGACGCGCCCGGCTTTCTTGAGCCGCTGCGGCACCTGCTCGATCGTCAGCACCTGTTCCGCATGGCACGGATTCTGGGCGCGGGCGGTGCAGCACGGGCGATTGTCGCGGCCCTGGCCGATGAGGGCTTCACCCTGGTCCTGGCCGCGCGCGATCCGGCCAAGGCGCAGGCCTTGCTCGATGAACTGGCGGCGAAGGGTGAACATCACGCGGTCGATCTGGCGCACTTTGCCCCGGAAACCGACTTTGAATTTGATGACCGTGAAGGGCTGCTTGACCTGATCGTCAATGCCAGCCCGCTCGGCATGGCGGGCCAGCCGCCGCTGGCTTTCGATTTCAGCCATGCCCCGCCGGGCAGCGTCGTCTATGACATTGTCACCCACCCGCTCGACACACCCTTGCTGGTCGAAGCGCGCGGGCGTGGCTTTCCGACGGTTGATGGTCTGGCCATGCTGATCGGACAGGCGGCTGTCGCTTTTGAAAAGTTCTTTGGCACCCCCGCCCCGCGCGAACATGACGCGCAGCTCAGGGAGATCTTGACCGCATGAGTGCCAACCGCCCCTTCATTCTTGGCCTGACCGGATCGATCGGCATGGGCAAAAGCGCCGTGGCTGCGATGTTTCGCGGGCTGGACGTGCCGGTTTTCGATGCCGATGCCGCAGTGCATGAATTGCAGGGACCGGGTGGTGCCTGCATTGCCCCGATCGAACGCGCCTTTCCCGGCACGACCGGTCCGCAGGGGGTCGACCGGCAAAAGCTGGGCGCCGCCGTATTCGGCAATGCCGAGGCGCTGAAACTGCTGGAAAGCATCGTCCATCCCGAAGTGGCCGAAATGCGCCGCGCCTTTCTGGCCGACAATGCCAATGCCCCGCTGATCGTGTTTGATATTCCGCTGCTATATGAAAAGACCGGCCAGCACGGGCTGGATGCCGTTGTGGTGGTCTCTGCCCCCGCCGATGTGCAGCGCGAGCGCGTGCTGGCCCGTCCCGGCATGACGGTTGAGAAATTCGAGCAGATCCTGAAACTGCAGGTGCCCGATGCGGAAAAGCGCAAGCTGGCCGATCATGTGATCGATACCGGGGTCAGCCTGGCCGAAACCCGCCATGCCGTGCAGCAACTGGTCCACCGGATAACCGGCACCGAAATTTAGGTATGAATTCCCCTTGTAAGTCCCGGCAAAGGGGCAGATATCGATAGGGCGATGCGCGAGATCATATTCGACACCGAAACCACCGGACTTGACCCCAAAAGTGGTGATCGGCTGGTCGAAATCGGCTGCATCGAAATGGTCAACCGGGTGCCGACCGGGGCCACCTTCCACTGCTATTTCAATCCAGACCGTGACATGCCGGCCGAGGCCGAGCGGGTTCACGGCATTTCCGCCGCTTTTCTGGCAGACAAGCCGCGCTTCCACGAAAAGGCGGCCGATTTTCTCGAATTCATCGGCGAAGAAGCAATGCTGGTTGCCCACAATGCCGGGTTCGACTTTGGCTTCGTCAATGCCGAGCTGGAAATGTGCGGCCTGCCCCCGCTCAGCCGTGAACGCATGGTCGATACGGTCGCGATGGCGCGGATGCGGCATCCTGGGGCGAAGAACTCGCTCGACGCGCTTTGCACCCGCTATGGCATTGATCGCAGCCACCGCACCAAACACGGCGCTCTGCTTGACGCCGAACTGCTGGCTCAGGTCTATGTCGAACTGACAGGGGGCCGGCAAATCGGTCTGTCGCTGGCGGCCGAAACCCAGACGATCGAAGTTACCACACTCGCCGTTACCCGGCGTGAACGGACATTCCGTCCCGCAAGGCCACATGGGCCAAGCGAGGCTGAACGCGCGGCACATGCCGCATTCCTCGACACGATGAAGTCACCGCTGTGGCGTGACTGACATCGTTTCGAGCTTTTGAAGAGGAGAAGCAACGATGGACATTCGCGTATCGGGCCACCAGGTGGAAACGGGTGAAGCGCTGCAGGCGCATGCGCAGGATCGACTGACCGCGATTGTCGAGAAGTACTTCCCCCACGCATTATCCAGCACGGTCACTTTCAACCGTGCTCCGGCAGCGGCCTTCCGCTGCGATATCGTCACCCACGTGATGCAGGGTCTGGTGCTGAAAGGCGCAGGCATTGCCCAGGACGCCCATATCGCACTCGATCAGGCGGTGGAAAAGGTTGCCAAGCAGATGCGCCGCTACAAGCGTCGGATCAAGGACCGCCATGAGGAAAGCGCCCATGCGATCCGCACCGAGGAAGCGGCCTACACCGTCTTCGCCGAACCGGATGTGGAAGCCGAGGAAGTCACCATCGATGCCCCGGTCGTGATCGCCGAAACCCGGGTCGACGTGCCGGAGGCAACCGTTTCCGACGCGGTGATGATGCTCGATCTGCGCAATACCAACGCCTTGCTGTTCAAGAACGCGGGAACCGGGCGGCACAATATGGTGTACCGACGTGGGGATGGTTCGATCGGGTGGGTTGAACCCCGCTGACGCGCGGGGTAAAGGCGCGCGTCTATCCGACAGGCGAGGGAGCTTGAAGCGGGGTCAACCGCTGACCGGGCTTTAACCGGCCCGGTCGAGCAACTTTGGATCTTACGTCTGAAATGACAGCACTTTTCACCCTGATGCCCGAAGCCGTTGGCACCATCGATGCTGATAGCAAGCAGGCGATTCTGGCAGAGTTGGCAGAGCGATTCGCCAGCGTTTACGGCCTTGATCTGACTCTGGTGCTGGAACGCATTGAAGAGCGTGAGAAGCTGGGATCGACCGGTTTCGGTCGCGGGGTAGCCATTCCCCACGCCCGAATTCCCGAACTGAACCGTCCGGTCGGCGTCTTTCTGCGTCTGGCCAATCCGGTTGCATTCGATGCGGCGGATGGCATGCCGGTGAACATGGTGTTTGGCCTGCTTTCGCCCGAAGCGGCGGGGGCGGCACACCTGCACGCCCTGGCTGCAATCAGCCGCCTGATGCGTGATGAAGCCATGCACCGTGCCTTGGCTGAAGCACCGGGGGCTGAGGCGCTTTACGGCTTGCTGTCGAATTCCATCGAAAAGGACGCGGCCTGACCGCGCGCTTGCCCGCCCACATGGAAGTGGCGGGTATGATCCGCGCGGTTGAGGCTGCGGGCGGGTTCGGTGCAGTCCTGCATAAAGGTGAACGCGAAGGCGGCACAATTATTATCGTACTGGCTGAAAATGGCCGGAATCAGCGTCTTTTCGAACTGATGCCGGACGTTGAAAAGGGCCGTGTCTGGACCCTTTCTAAGAGCCAAGTTTCTGAAAATCCTTACGAATTCTCCGACTATCTTGACCGCCGCGCGGCCCGCGATCCCGATCTGTGGATTGTCGAACTGGATATCGCGGATGGTGAACGGTTCATCCTGCCGCAAGGTTAGGTGGGTTGACTCTGTTGCGCTGCACAACCAAAAGCACCGCTCTCTTTGACGCGCAGGCGGTGTGAGCGGGCATTTCGGTCTCTTGCACTA
Source organism: uncultured Novosphingobium sp. (assembly GCA_964561375.1). Taxonomy (GTDB): domain Bacteria; phylum Pseudomonadota; class Alphaproteobacteria; order Sphingomonadales; family Sphingomonadaceae; genus Novosphingobium. The sequence continues at coordinate 25,151 of CAZLPK010000008.1, read as the reverse complement.
GCACGCAGACGGGGGGCAGTCGGCAGGAATCCGGCGGGAACAAGTGAAACAGGTTCGCCTGGCTGAACATTCCCGACCCATCCTGCGCCAGGCGCGTCCACCGCCCAAAAAGACCTTATAGTGAGTTCCAAGGTTCAAAAGGCTTCCGCCATTGCGGTGGCCGCAACGATTTTCACCATTGTTGTCAGCGCCGGTGGTTCGGGCGCGTCCGCACAGAGCAGAGTCCCTGCGCCGGTCATTCAGGAACCAATGTCCCAGAACAATTCGCCGGTGATTGTCACCCCGCTTCCTGCTGAAGCCCAGATTACTGTGGTTCAGGCGGTTGAGGCTGCGCAGGGTCCGACCATTGCCGAAAAGCCGGAATCGTTGGCTGAACTGGTTGCCGCCCATGACGCGCCGAGCGAACTTTCCAGCGAAATGCAGTGCCTGGCAGGCGCAATCTATTTCGAAGCGAAGAGCGAAACCCTGGCTGGCCAGCTGGCCGTGGGCCGGGTGGTCGTGGCGCGCGCAAAGTCGGGCCGCTTCCCCACGTCCTATTGCGGCGTAGTTTATCAGCCGTCGCAGTTCTCGTTTGTCCGTGGCGGTTCCATGCCGGCGATCCCCAAGGGGTCGAAGGCCTGGAAGAACGCCGTGGCCGTGGCTCAGATCGCGCATGAGAACAGCTGGAGCAGCCCGGTTGAAGGCGCGCTGTTCTTCCACGCGGCCTATGTCGATCCCGATTGGCGTCTGCGCCGTGTCGGCCGCGTCGACAACCACGTTTTCTACCGCTGAGACGGCGAGATAGCGCAAAGCAAAAGGGCGGGATTATTCCCGCCCTTTTTCGTTGGTGCGCAAAGCCTTTCGACAGGCTGAGGCTGAGCCTGCCAAGTTATGCCTCGGGCCGCAGCTCTACCCAGACCGGGGCATGGTCGCTGGCCTTTTCCCGGCCACGGTGTGCCTTGTCGACGCCGCAGGCGACCAGCCGGTCTGCCAGTTCTGGCGAGAGCAGGGCATGGTCGATGCGAAAGCCGTGGTCGCGCTGCCAGGCTCCGGCCTGATAGTCCCAATAGGTCCAGACCCCGCCTTCGGGATTGTGCGTGGCCAGGGCATCGGTCCAGCCGTCGCCAAGCAGGCGGAAATAGGCATCCCGCGATTCCGGCTGCATCAGGGCATCGTCGGCCATGGCCTTGGGCGACCAGATATCGCGGTCGGTGGGGATCACGTTAAAGTCACCCAGCACGATAGCCGGCACTTCCTCGGCCTTGATCTGGGCCATGCGTTTGCGCAGCCGCTCCATCCAGCGCAGCTTGTAATCAAACTTTGGCCCCGGCTGGGGATTGCCGTTGGGCAGGTAGATGTTGACGATCCGGGTGCCGAAAACCTCTGCTTCCAGATAGCGGGAGTGATCGTCCTCTGGCTCACCCTCCAGGCCGCGCTGCACTTCGACCGGAGTGGTGCCGTCGGCCAGGATTGCGACGCCGTTAAAGCTTTTCTGGCCGTGCCAGATCGCGTGATAACCCAGCTTGTGAAATTCGTCGGCCGGAAAGCCTTCGTCCTGTGTCTTGATTTCCTGCAGGCAGGCAACGGCCGGACGGGTTTCCTCCAGCCATTCCAGCAAGCGCGGCAATCGTGCCTTGATCCCGTTGATGTTGAACGTGGCGATCTTCATCAGACGGCGAAGCTCGAACCGCAGCCGCAGCCGGCGCTGGCGTTGGGATTTTCCACCCGGAACGCCGCGCCGCCAAGCGATTCGACATAGTCCACCATGCTGCCGGACACGAGATCGAGGCTGACCGGATCGACCACCAGGGTCACACCGTCACGCTCCACGATCAGGTCATCCGGTTCGGCCGCTTCGGCCAGACCGAACTTGTACTGAAAGCCCGAACACCCGCCACCTTCGACCGAAAGCCGCAGGATCGCCGGCTTGCCCTGTTTTTGCGCAATTGTCGCCACGCGCGCGGCGGCCGAGGGGCTGAGTATCATCGTCGGTGCATCCATACCGCCAATGTAAAGCCTCGCAGCCCCAGCGGCAAGGAATCACGCGCTCTGGATATAGGCCCGCATCGCCTCGGCATCGGCGACGACGCGGTCGATGCGGTGTTTGACCAGATCGCCGATCGAGACGAAGGCGATCATGGTGTCGCCGCTTACCACTGGCAGATGGCGAATGCGGCGGCGGGTCATCAGGCCCAGCGCCTCAAGCACGCCGGTGGCGGGGGAAACCGTGATCGGCGGCGAGGTCATCACTTCACCCACCGTCTTGTCCAGCATGTCCGGTCCTCTTTCGGCCAGTTGATGGACCACGTCACGTTCGGAAAAGATCCCGGCCACTTTGCCCCCGGCATAGACCGGAAGCGCGCCAATTCGTCGTTCGGCCAGCAGTCGCACCGCGTCCCTGACGCTCGTGTGGGTGTCGCAGGCGACGATTTCGCCGCTCCGCCCTTCGATCAGTCGCGCAATCGTCATGGCAACTCTCCCGGGTCTGTTCTTGTCCCGGGATGATGACACGAAGCGGGGCGCTTGGCGAGTCGGACTCAGCCTGCGTCTTTTTCCTGCGGATAGAGGCGGAATTCCTCGACCGGAACGCCGCCAACCAGATGTTCCTGAATGATCCGTTCCAGCACCGGTTCGGTCGCGGAATGGTACCAGACCCCTTCCGGATAGACGACCGCGATTGGTCCGGCGGCGCAGATCTTCAGGCAGTCGGCCTTGGTCCGGGCAATCCCGCCATCGCGGTCCAGCTTCAGTTCCTTGAGCCGCCTTTTCAGGAATTTCCACGCCGGTGCGCCAACCGCGGCAGAACAGCATTCGCCCTTTTGCGCTTCGGCGCACAGGAAGATGTGGCGCTGGATATTTTCCCCGCCATTGGTGGCCAGGGCGGCGCGGGCCCGGGCCAGTTCTGCCGCGCGCTCGCTCATTTCTTCAGCGTCCATTCGGCCAGAATCGCGCGGTAATCCTCGGCAATCGGGGTCGGGCGGTCATCGGCAATGGCAACCAGCGCCGAGCGGGCGAAGGCCACTGGGCGGCCGTTCTGTGCCAGCAACTGGATTACGGTCCAGCTCGAATTGCCGACCCGTTCGACCGCGCAGTGGACCGTTACCGGATCGGGGAAATGCCCCTGGCTGAGATATTCCATCGCTACGCTGGCCACCATGGCGCGGCGCCCGCCGATCGTCACTGCATTGCCCATCGACATGTTGAAGCGCACCCGGGCGTCTTCCATCATCGCGGCGAGTGCCACGTTATTGAGGTGCTGGTTCGGATCGACGTCGGCAAAGCGGGTCGTGATCGTATAGGCAAAGGGATAGCGGGCTGCATCAAGCAGCGCGGCATCGGGACGGGCCACGAGTTATTCTCCCTTCTTCAGGAAGCGGGCCAGCCAGCCAAAGACCGTCTGGTGCCATTGCAGCGAGTTCTTGGGCTTAAGCACCCAGTGATTCTCGTCCGGGAAGACCAGCAGTTCGGCCTCTACGCCCTTGCGCTGCAGGGCGGTGAAGGCGCCCAGGCCCTGGCTGTAGGGAATGCGGAAGTCCTTTTCGCCCAGCACGACCAGCATCGGCGTTTTCCACTTGTCGACGTGGTTTGCCGGGTTCCACTTTTCGTAGGCTTCGGGCGCTTCGTAATAGGGTTTGCCGCCGTGCTCCCACTCGTCGAACCACAGTTCCTCGGTCGAATAGGCCATGGCGCGCGAATCGAACACGCCGTTGTGATTGACCAGGCAACGGAACCGGTCGGGCCACTGTCCTTCGATCCAGTTCATCATGTAGCCGCCATAGGAGGCACCTAGCGCGCAGGCCTTGCTGCCATCCAGCTGCGGGCGTCCGGCAAGGGCCGCTTCCAGACCCAGCTTCAGGTCTTCCAGCGGCTTTCCGCCCCAGTCCTGATTGATCGCATCGGTAAAGGCCTGACCGTAACCGGTGCTGCCGTGGAAATCGATCGAGACCACGCCATAGCCTTGGGCTGCAAAGACGCGGGGATTCCAGCGCGTCGACCAGCTATCGTTGTATGATCCCTGCGGCCCGCCATGGACGAACAGCAGGACCGGCAGCTTGCCGGTTGCGTTTGCAGGCGTGTGAATCTGGCCCCAGACCGTCGCCCCGCCTGCGCCCTTGAAGCTGAAGCGTTCGGTTTTGAGCGGGACCAGCGCGGCCAGTTGGGCATCGTTGGCGCGGCTCAGCTGGCGCGGGGCCTTGCCCTGTTCGGCAATCCACACTTCGGCCGGGCTGGCCACGCCATCGCGGGTGTACAGGATCGCGCCATTGGCCAGCGGCGTTACGTTGCCGATGTGGCCTTCGCGCGCGCCCTTGGGGGCAAGGCGCAGGCGGGTGATCTTGCCGCTATCGCGTTCGATGCGGAAGGCCGGGGTATCCAGCACGTCCTCTGCCGTGACGATCAGAGCGCGCGAATCCGGCGTCCAGGCCAGCGAGCTGATCGAGCGATCCCAGGCACCGGTAACGACACGGCGGTCATGGGTGGCAAGGTTCATGACGTGCAGCACGAGGCGATCGGCTTCATAACCAGCGCGCTCCATCGCGACCCAGGCCAGCCACTTGCCATCCGGAGAGGGGCGCGGCTGGGTGTCTGTGCCGAGATTGGCCTTGGTCGGGCTATGCGGGGCCTTGCCGTCCAGCATCGCGTGCCAGATATCGAGATTGGTCGAAAGCGGCTCTTTCGCGTCGGACTGGCGCGCGGTGAAGAACACGCTTTGCGAATCTGCCGCCCAGGCGAGTTCCTCGCCGCCACCCATCGGTTTCGAAGGGGTGTCGCCGGTCAGGGTGCCAACCGGACCGTCCAGCGCGACTGCTTCGCCCGTAACCTTGCCATCGCGGCCAAGTGCGACCGCAAAGGCGCGGCTGTAATTGCCCGGCGTTTCCCAGCTATCCCAGTGACGGACGAAGCCGGTGCCGTTCTTGTAGTGGCGGCCTGTGCCCGGTCCCGGCTGGCTGGTGTCGCCGCTATTGTCGCAGCCAAGGGTGGGGCAATCGCGCGCCACATCGCCCCAGACCAGAATGCGCTTGCCATCGGGCGACAGCTGGAATCCGGCAACGTCAGCCTTGAAATCGCTGGCCTGCACCGGCGCGGCTCCCGGCACGGTCAGATCGAGGAACCAGACCTGATCCTTCCCGCTCTTGTCCGAGATGAAGTAGAGCCGCTTGCCATCCGGGCTGAAGGACGGGCTGTTTTCGCCAGCATCGGCCAGATCGGCAATGCGTTCTGCCGCGCCGCCCTTGGCCGCAACGCGCCACAGGCCGGTCGAACGCTTGTAGCTTTGCGGGTCGGTGTCGGTCTGCTGGAACACAACCCATTTGCCATCCGGCGAAGCGGTGGGAGCGCCAACACGCTTGAGGGTGATCAGGTCTTCCGCAGTCATCGCGCGCGGTGCGCTTTGGGCCAGAGCCGGGGCAGCGGTAAGGGCGAAGGCGAGCGCGGAAAGCGCAATGGCGGATTTCTTCATGCGGCAAGGATTAGCCGCAGATTCGGCCCCATACTAGGCCGGATCGATCAAACCCGCTTGCCGACGATCCGGGCGATTTCTGCCGCGACCATCTTTTCCACCAGGGGGGGCAGGTTCTTGTCCAACCATTCGGCCAGAGCCGGGCGGAGCAGTTCGCGGGTCAGCCCCTCTAGCGAGGTTTCACCCGAACGGACGATCTGCGGTGCGGCGCGCGGTTCGGCCATGATCGCCAGTGCGGCGAGCGATTCGCTGATCGAGCTGACCGTTTCGCTGGGCAGCAGCGGGCCTTCGCTGGCTACTTCTTCGTCGACCATTTCACCTGCGGTTTCGAGGTCGAGGATGTCGTCCTCTTCCTCGTCGCGGATCACCGGCGCGGAATTCTGGCGGCGGGCCGGAGATTCGGCGGTGACGCGGCTGTCGCGCGCGATCACTTTCTTGATCGAGTCAAGGATTTCTTCGACCGAAGGTTCGCCCGCCTGACGCATGCCCATTCCCCATGTCGTCCCATTGCGGGACGGAATCACTGATCGGCTACTGAACCGTCCTGCGCCTTTGAGTCAACGGTGCGAGTCGATGCCGGCTTGGGCTTGGGATTGTCGTTCCAGTCCCAGACCGAATTGCGCGCGCGGCGGGCGTTGACTTCGGGATCGTAGAGCGTGCCGCCGTCCAGCCCCAGATCGCGGGCCTCGGCCTTGCCCATAGCGGCGAGCAGGTTGAACCCGGCGACATAGGCATTGCGCTTGGCCGTAACGAGCTGGACCTGCGCGTTAAGCCGTTCGTTCTCGGAATTGAGGATGTCGAGAATCGTGCGGTTGCCGACGGTATTTTCCGCCCGCACGCCTTCAACGCTGAGTTCGGCTGCATCGACTGCAGTCTGCGAACTGACGGTCAGCGATTGCGCGGCCTGCCACTGCGCAAAGGCAGCCCGGACCGAAGCGATCACCTGACGTTCGACGCCGATTTCCTGTTCCAGCACCGCACCTTCGCGGGCCTGGGCCTGACGCTTTTGCGCCGAGGGCAGACCGCCCTGATAGAGCGGCACCGTGGCGCGGACGCCGACCGAAGTGTCGGTCGTGCTTTGCGCCACCTGAGGCAATTTGTTGCTGCCAAGGTAATCGTTATAGCCGCTGCGGGCGAAAACCGAGACCTGCGGCAGGCGGCGGGCATTGGCGGCTGCCGTATCATAACCAGCGGCCTTGGAACGTTCGCGCGCCGCGATCAGATCGGGATTCGAATCGAGCGCCACTCCCACCGCTTCATCGGCGCTACCCGGCAGGCCTTGCAGCGCGGGCGGGGTGGCCAAGTCCTGCGGGGCCTTGCCGATCACCTGAATATAGCGTTCGCGCGCGGCGATCAGGTTGGCCTCGGCGCTGCGGGTCTGGCCCTGGGCCAGGGCAAGGCGGCTGGCCGACTGGGCCACGTCGGTGCGGGTCAGGTCGCCGATTTCAAAGCGGTCACGGGTGGCCTGCAGGTTCACTTCGAGCCGCTGCACATTGGCGCGGTTCAGCTTGACCACGGCCTCGGCCAGGATGACGTCCATGTAGGTCGCAACGACCTGACTGAACACGCCGGATTCCACCGCGCGCAGATCGGCCTGACCGGCGACGACGCGGGTCTTGGCCGCGTTCACCGAATTGCGAATCCCGCCCCCGGCATAGATGGGCACGCCCAGGTTTACCGCCGCATCAAGATTGCGCTGCGGGGCCAGCGGACTGTCCGAACTGGTTTCAATGAATTCGCTGTAGGTTGCCGTGCCGGAAACCGAAGGCAGGCCTGGCGCACGGGCAATCGGCACGCCTTCGTCCACCGCGCGCTGCTGGGCGCGGGCGGCCTGCAGCGACGGGTTGGTGTTGTAGGCCATGACCAGCGCCTCGCGCAGATCGTCCGCCAGGACCGGGGTTGCCACCAGTGCAACCATGCCGGAAATCAGCGCCTGACGCGCAATCCTTGAACCGCTGGACTTCGCCATCCGTTTAGAAACTCCAACTTTTCGGTGCTGCGAATTCGCGCAGGACCGGAATCCCCATCTCTGCCAGCGGGGCCAGATTGACTGTCCCGCCGCTCTTGGTGCCTGCGGCAAGCCGGGTGACTCCGCGCAGGACAAGCCCGGAAACCACGCGGCCACCATCGAGCAGCGCATTCACCAGATTGTCCGGCAGCTGTTCGACCGCACCGTCGATCAGCACCAGATCATATGCGGGCAGTGTCTGAACGCCATTTGCGCCAGCCGGGTCGACCGTTTCGACCGACTGCACCAGAGGTTCGACCAGCGCCGAGAGATAGCCGGCCGGGCTGATCACCAGCACCTTTTCCTGCTGCTGCGGCTGCGCTTCGGCCAGCAAGCTGGCCTGAAACAGCGGCGCGGGCAGGGACTGCCCGTTGCCCAGCGGGATTGCGCGGTCGATATAGGCATGGCCGCGCGCATTGGCAGGTACATGGTCTTCGCGCGGCACGCGGGCCAGCACGGCAAGCAGCCATTCCTGGTTGATTCCGGATACGCGCAGCTGGCTGTCGATCATCGCGCGGCGGGCGGCGGCAAGCTCTTCTGACTGGGATGCAATCGTCTGGGCGGCAAGGTTCATATCGGGCCTCTGACAAGCTGTATTGCACAGACAATACAGTAACGCAATTCCTTCGCCTCTTAGGGGAAGCGCCGCCATGCGCCAAGCGCTTTGACGCGAGGCGGTTTACAGGCCTATGGGGGCGGCGAAGTGCTTTCCAATGGAGTGAGGCAAGGCCCATGAACATGGTAACGATCCGCGAGGAAGACCTGATCGAAAGCGTGGCCGACGCGCTGCAGTACATCAGCTATTTCCACCCGATGGACTATATTCGCGCGCTGGCGGCGGCCTGGGAACGGGAAGAAAACCCCGCGGCCAAGGATGCCATGGCCCAGGTTCTGGCAAACAGCCGGATGTGCGCCGAAGGTCATCGTCCGATCTGTCAGGACACCGGAATCGTCAACGTGTTCCTGAAATGGGGCCAGGAATGTCGCCTCGAATCGAACCGTTCCTTGCAGGAAGTGGTCGATGAAGGGGTGCGCCGCGCCTACAACCACCCGGAAAACAAGCTGCGCGCCTCGATCGTCGCCGATCCGGCCTTCACCCGCCGCAACACTCGCGACAACACTCCCTGCGTGCTCAACGTCGAAATGGTTCCGGGCCGCACCGTTTCCATCGACGTCGCGGCCAAGGGCGGCGGGAGCGAGAACAAGTCCAAGTTCAAGATGATGAACCCCAGCGATTCGATCGTTGACTGGGTGCTGGAAATGATCCCGCAGATGGGCGCCGGCTGGTGCCCGCCGGGCCAGATCGGCATCGGCATTGGCGGTACGGCGGAAAAGGCCGTGCTCCTCGCCAAGGAATCGCTGACGGAAGAGATCGACATGCACGAGCTGAAGGCTCGTGGTCCGCAGACCGACATCGAGAAGCTGCGCGTCGAACTCTATGACAAGATCAACGCACTGGGCATTGGCGCGCAGGGCCTGGGCGGCATGACCACCGTGCTCGACGTCAAGATTCGCGAATGGCCGTGCCACGCCGCGGGCAAGCCGGTGGCGATGATTCCGAACTGCTCGGCCACGCGCCACGCTCATGTCACGCTGGACGGGTCGGGTCCGGCCTTCCTTGAAACGCCCAAGCTGGACGATTGGCCGGAAGTGACCTGGTCGCCGGACAAGGCGGCCAAGCGCGTCAACCTCGACACCCTGACGCACGAGGAAGTGCAGAGCTGGAAGCACGGCGACCGGCTGCTGCTCAACGGCAAGATGCTGACCGGCCGCGATGCCGCGCACAAGCGTATTCAGGAAATGCTGGCCAAGGGCGAAGAACTGCCGGTCGATTTCCGGGGCCGCGCGATTTACTACGTCGGCCCGGTCGATCCGGTCATGGGCGAAGTTGTCGGTCCGGCTGGCCCGACCACGGCGACCCGCATGGACAAGTTCACCGACATGATGCTCGATCTTGGCCTGCTGACCATGATCGGCAAGGCCGAGCGCGGGCAGGGCGCGGTGCAGTGCATTGCCAAGCACAAGGTGGCCTATCTGATGGCCGTCGGCGGCGCCGCCTATCTGGTCGCCCGCGCGATCCGCGAAGCCAAGGTCATCGCCTTTGAAGACCTGGGCATGGAAGCGATCTACGAATTCTCGGTCGAGGATATGCCGGTAACGGTGGCCGTCGATTCCGAGGGCAACAATGTCCACCAGCTGGCTCCGCTGGTCTGGAAGGACAAGATCGCGAAAGAGCATCTGAACGCCTGATCCATCGACCAAGCGGTGAGTCGGTTCGACCAATCCGCTGGCCTTTTCGGCCAGCGGAGGTCTATCCATCTGCCGTGATGGAGGAAACCGACCACCGCCCTGCCCGTGTGCCGACTCGCACGGTGTTGATCTCGATTGCCGGGATCTGGCTGTGCTATCTGGGGCTGATCACCCTGCGCAGCCTGCTGCTGGATCGTTCCTACTTTGGCGAAATGCTGGGCCTGCGCGCATTGGTGACGCTGGCCGGGATGACGGTCACGGCCCTGGCCTGGCTGATCCTGCGCCTGTTCGACAATGCCAGGATCGGCCTGCGCATGGGGGTGGCCCTGATCGTCATGCTTCCGGCTGCGCTGGGTCTGGCGATGATCAACCGTCAGGTCTTTTCCGGGTTGGACCAGAAGATCCTGCAGGAAAAGCGCAACCCGACCGAAGTGCAGATTCGCCACGACACGGCGGGTAACGTGCTGGTCGATATTCCCGATCCGCCGGAACTGACTCCGGACCAATTGGCCGCGCTGCAAAAGAAGTTCGCCGAACAGGCGCTGTGGCGGCAGCTGACTGACATTGCGATTGGTCGCTATTTCCTGCTGCTGGCCTGGGCTGCGCTCTACTTTGCCATGGTAACGGCGGAACAGGCCCGCGCGGCAGAGCGGCGTGAAGGGGAATACAAACGCGCGGCCAAGGCGGCAGAGCTGCGCAGCTTGCGCTATCAGGTCAATCCGCACTTCCTGTTCAACACGCTCAATTCGCTGTCCTCGCTGGTGATGACCGGGCGCGGTCAGGCGGCGGAAAAGATGATCCAGGCCCTGTCTAGTTTCTACCGCCGCAGTCTGGCGGAGGACCCGACCAGCGATGTCGGGCTGGATCAGGAAGTCGCCTTGCAGCGTGCCTATCTGGAAATTGAATCGGAGCGCTTTCCCGACCGGCTGGTGACGCGGTTCGACATTCCCGAGAGCCTTGAGACTGCCAGTGTCCCGGGCATGATCCTGCAGCCCCTGGTTGAAAACGCAGTCAAATATGCCGTGGCCCCCACTCGCCAGCCGGTGACCGTGGCGATTGCCGCGCGGGAAGAGCAGGGCTGTCTGGTGATCGAGGTCAGCGACAATGGACCCGGCGCTCCCAAGGGGCGCAATGGCGGTTTCGGCATTGGTCTTGCCAATGTGCGTGACCGGCTGGCAGCGCGCTATGGCGCCGAAGCCAGCCTGACGGCCGAACCGGGTGAACAAGGAGGATGGCGGGCAATCCTGCGCCTGCCGCTGGAGCGCCATGACGGATAAACCGCTACGCACCCTGATCGTCGATGACGAGCCGCTCGCGCTGGAGCGGATGGAGATCATCTGCCGCGACATCCCCGGCATCGAAGTGGCCGGCACGGCGCAGGATGGCGCAGCGGCCCTGCGCCAGATCGGAGCCCTTGCGCCCGATCTGGTCCTGCTCGACATGACCATGCCGGAACTGGATGGGCTGGCCGTGGCCCGCGCCCTGTCGCGGCAGGAAGATGCGCCCGCCGTGATCTTCGTCACTGCGCATGATAAATTCGCGGTTGAGGCCTTCGATCTGGAAGCGGTCGATTACGTGCTGAAGCCGGTTACGCCTGAACGGCTGGAGCGCGCCGTATCCCGCGCGGCCGCCCGCCGTGGACTGCGCGCCAGCGGTGGCAGCGACTGGCTCAGCGAATTCTGGGTGCCCTATCGGTCCGAACTGCTGCGGATCTCGGTTGAGGACGTGGACCGCATTGATGCCGAGCGCGACTATGTCCGCCTGCATGTGGGGCAAAAGGAAGGGGCGAGCCGGTCCTATCTCTTGCTGCAGACTGTCAGTGGGCTGGAAGCACGGCTTGATCCGGATCGCTTCATTCGCCTGCACCGCTCCACCATCCTGCGCCGCGACCGGATCAAAGGGCTGCGGCATGATGGCCTGGGGGTCTGGTCGGCGGAACTGGAAGACGGCACGCTGGTGCGCATCGGGCGGACCTATCTGGCCAAGGCCAAGGCCATGGCTGGCCGCTGAATCGGCTATTCAATCGGGTGAAGCGGCCCCGGGCTTGCGGGGGACTGGGGGCGATCCCGGGGCCGTAGCGCGCTGCCTCAGGCCTTGAGGACAGCGGCAACCTGGGCGCGAACGTCCGCCTTGCAGCGATCGACCGCGCGGTAATCCTTGATGTGGGTGCCGGTATTGGCTTCTTCGGAACACACCTTGCGCGCCGCGCGCTCGATCCGGCGCTCAAGCTCCGCCTGGCCAGCGGCACTGGTCAGATTGAGGTCGGCATGGCGCACTTCGGCGGTGCGGGCCTGAGCGGCAGTCGTGCCAAGCAGGGCGAGGGCGATGGTCGAAACAAGCAACTTGGTCATGGCTGGTATCCTTTCCCGGTGAAGTTGGGGCGGCGCCTGATTGCGTGATAGACCTTGCTGCGGGACGAGCCAGCCGGCATCGACCTGGCACCTGAAATGGCGGACGGGTGGCAATCCGGCTCGACGAACGGCCGATTCTGACCGGCGAGTGCATTATTGAGATATATCACCTGTCGCGACCACTCTGGCCAAGCAGGGCGAATCGGCTATGGAGCCGCCGTGGGCCTGTTTTTACTCTTCCTGCTGGGTATCGGCAATTTCGCGGCGCAGGGGGCTGCCTGGGATAGCGGGCATCCGGTGCTGCAATTGCTCTTGCAGCGTTACCCGATGGCGCCGTGGTTTACCTTGGCCTTCGAGTTCGCCATGCTGACCGGGGTCATGCTGATGTCGGCAGACGGCTGGGCCACCGCCAGCTGGGTCTATGCATTCTATACTGCAGGCAATCTGGCTTCGGCCTGGTTGTTTCATTCCGGACGAATCTGATGAAGCCGTTGGTTCTGTTCCATATCAGCGATCTGCATTTCGGACGGGAGGACGTCGCAGCTCTTGCCTGGGTACGCGATGCGATTGCGACCGAGCGGCCCGATGCCGTGTTGATCACCGGCGACCTGACCATGCGCGCCCGCCACCGTGAGTTCCGCGCTGCCTGCGCGTGGATTTCAGAACTCGGCGTGCCGGTAACGGTCGAGATCGGCAATCACGATCTGCCCTATTTCAACCTGATCGAGCGTTTCGTGCAGCCCTATCGCCGCTATCGCGCGATTGAAAAGCTGCTGGAGCAGGAGCTGGACTTTCCGGGCTTTGCCGTCGTGCCGCTCAAGACGACGACGCGGGCGCAGCCGCGCTGGCCCTGGGTGGAAGGCTGGGTGCGGCCCAGCGCCTTGCAGCACACGCTGGATGCGATTGATGCGCTGCCCGCTGGCACCAAGGTTTTGGTCACTGCGCACCACCCCTTGCTGGAACGGGCGCCCAATGGCCGGCGCCTGACCATCAATGGCGAAAAGACGATGGCGGCCCTGGCGGAAAAGAAGGTGGCCGCGGTGCTGAGCGGCCATGTCCACGATCCTTTCGATCTGGTGCGCGAGACGGCGTCAGGCCCGTTGCGGATGATCGGCGCGGGCACGCTTTCCCACCGGCTGCGCTCTAGCCCGCCCAGCTACAACCGGATCGAGATTGATGCGGAAGCGATCAGGGTCACGGCGCGTAACCGTGAACATCAGCCCACGTCAGCAGTGCAGGTTGGCGAAGTTCCGACCGGACGCTTGCCCGAGGAAGCCCCTTCGCTGCACCTGGGCTAGGCCTTGTTCTGAACCCGGGCAAGCACCCGCGCTTCTGCGGCGTGGAGCAGGGCAAGCAGGTCATCGCGGCTGACATCCAGCACTTCGTCCCATTCCTCCAGAACCGCATCGAGATCCGCATCCTCGATATGGCCGACCCAAGCTGCCGGAGCCGGAACTGGCGCGGCGCGATGCGGGTAAGAGTGGCCGGTCAGGCGGTTCCACGCTAGCCCGAAGAGCAGAATGACGGCGATGTTCATCGCCAGCGGGGCAATCAGGAAAGAGAGCTTTGCAGCCGCGCTGCCAGCTGGTGCCAGGGCGGTGAGCAAAACGGTTCCGCCTGCCGGGGGGTGGAGCGAACGAGTCAGGCTCATTGCGCCGATCGCCAGCCCCAGGCCCAATCCGGCCGCAACCCACTGCTCCGGGGCAACATGGCGCGCCAATAGTCCGATTACGGCGGCAAGCAAGTGTCCCCCGGCAACCGGCCAGGGCTGGGCGAGCGGACTGGCGGGGAGGACAAAGACCAGCACCGCAGTCGCTCCGATCGAGGCCACCAGCCACGGCAAGGCCGGTTCGCCCGCCATCAGCAGATGGGTGGCATAGCCGGTCAGTGCAATCGCAATGGCCGCGCCCAGGGTGCCCGGCAACCAGCGGGCCAGACCAGCCAGCAATACAGGTGCGGCACCGGAAAGCGGGGAAGGGGTCTGCAATTCTGTAACTCCGCTGGACCAACAAAAAGGGGCCGACCTTGCGGCCGACCCCATTTTTACGAAACGGCCTGAGCCGGACGCCTTAACGCTTCGAGAACTGGAAGCTGCGGCGTGCCTTGGCGCGACCGTACTTCTTGCGCTCGACCACGCGGCTGTCGCGGGTGAGGAAGCCAGCGGCCTTGACCACACCGCGCAGGGCGGGTTCGAACTTGGTCAGAGCGGTGGCGATACCGTGCTTCACGGCGCCTGCCTGGCCCGAGAGACCGCCGCCCTTTACGGTGGCGATCACGTCGTACTGGCCAGCGCGGTCGGCAACCTGGAACGGCTGGTCGATCACGAGACGCAGGGTCGGACGTGCGAAGTAGACTTCCTGGTCACGGCCGTTGACGATGACCTTGCCGGTGCCCGGCTTGATCCACACGCGGGCCACGGCGTCCTTACGGCGACCGGTGGCATAGGCGCGACCCTGGGCGTCGACTTCCTTTTCGCGCAGCGGCGCGGTGGGAGCGGCAGCAACCGGGGTTTCGGCAATGGTGCCGAGAGCGGCGAGATCGGTGACGGTTTCTTCAGACATTACGCGCCCACCTTGTTCTTGCGGTTCATGGCAGCCACGTCGAGCGGCTGCGGCTGGGTGCCACCGTGCGGATGCTCGGTGCCGGCGTAGAGGTGCAGGGCACGCATCTGGGCGCGGCCAAGCGGGCCACGCGGAATCATGCGTTCCACGGCCTTTTCCAGAACGCGCTCGGGGAAGCGGCCTTCCAGAACCTTGTCAGCGGTGATTTCCTTGATCCCGCCAGCATAGCCGGTGTGCTTGTAGTAGGTCTGCTGCTTCAGCTTGTTGCCGGTGAACTTGACCTTGTCGGCATTGATGACGACCACGTGGTCGCCGCAATCGACGTGCGGGGTAAAGCTCGGCTTGTGCTTGCCGCGCAGATAGTTGGCGATGACGACCGCGAGGCGACCGACCACCAGACCTTCGGCATCGATCAGATGCCACTTCTTTTCCACCTCGGCCGGTTTGATCGACCGGGTGACCTTGCTGAGCGCCTTCATGGCTGTGAATCCCTTGGCTGTTGCCGCGAATCCGATGTCTGGATCCACGGGAAGACCGGGCCAATCGTGCAATCGGGGATAAAAGTCAAGTTTTCCGCCCGCCTCCGATGAGGTAAAATAATACCGTAAAGGCTGGCGTGGCCGTTCTCAGAAGGAAATAGTCCAGACCTCGCGGGTTCTCCGTTCGGTCTGCGCAACGGTCGTGGTTATGATTCGCTCGATCCGTCGCGGCAGGCCGCCGGGGGTCAGTTCCTCAGCGCGAATACGCGTTTCGGCCCGCCCCACCGTGCCATCGCGCAGCTTGATTTCAGAAACCGTCGTGCGTTCCGAGCTGCCGGGGTTGAACAAGAAGACCGGCCAGGCTGAACCACGATTCGAGGCCGCCAGCATATCCATCGATCTGGCAACTCCCTCTCTGTCCTCCGGCGGCATACCCGATTTGTCGAGCAGTTCCTGCACGCCCGGCATCGCTTGCTGTGCTGCCAGACCATGGTCGGCCACATTCGCTACTGTTCGAATCATCCCCTGCGCATCGAGCGAAACCGGAAACAGGGCCGTGTCCGTACGGGACAGTTCCCGTTCTGCCAGGCGGGCAAGCCTTGGCGGCGCGTCGACGCGGGCATCCAGCAATCGCCCGTCAAGGCGATAGCCGGTTCCGTCCGGCGAGAAGCGAATTTCGTAGCGCCGGGTGACGGTGATCTGCTCGCCATCAGGCAAAGGGCGATGGACAGTGCGGGTCAGCACGAGGGGGACCGACGGCGGGGCAAAGGCCGGAGCGGGAGATCCGGCCCGGGCGGATACGGCAGTTGCTCCAGCCATGACCGACAACAGTAAGGCCAGGCCTGCCCCCAGACCTCGCAGTGTCATTGCCGGGTTGCCTCGGCCAGCCAGGCCAGTGTTTCGGCGGGCGCATTGTCACAGCGCCAGCCAGCGATGGCGGGGCATTCATAGGGATGCAGTTGCTCCAGCCGGGCAATCGCGCGGCTCAGCACCGCGGCATCGGTCTTGAACAACACGCCAACCTCCTGCGTTGCCGACCGTTCGCCTTGCCAGACGAACAGCGAACGGACCGGGCCCATGATATTCGCACAGGCAACCAGTTGTTCGTCAAGCATTTCTGTCGCGATGGACTCCGCCGTGGCTGCATCGGGAAAGGGGCACCAGATCAGCGCCGCCGCCTCGGCAACCTTTCCGCTCACGCGCGCTGTCGGCCTAGGATGTGAACGCCCCAGACCGTTGCGGCTAGCAGCAGAGCGCCGGTCAACTGGTGCAGTGCGGCCAGCCAGATCGCCATGCCGCTCCACACCGTCATAATGCCAAGCAGAATCTGGGTGCCGAAGGCCGCATGAATCGCAATCGAGGCGCGGCGCTCCAGCGGGCGCAGCTTGCGTGACATCACGACCAGCAGGGCTACGACCACCCACGCCCACCAGCGGTGGATGAAATGGACCAGATAGGGATCGGCGACGATTGCGTGGCCCAAGCCTTTCGCTGCGTCGATGCCGCGCGGAAAGAAGCTGCCCTGCATCAGTGGCCAGGCACCCCATTCGAACCAGCCTGCCCCGGCAACATAGCCTGCGCGCAGACCTGCAACCAGTGCGCCGTAGAACAGTTGAACGCCCAGTCCCAGCAGGGCGATTGTCGCATATCCGGTAAGGCGCGCATTGCGCTCGCCCCGGGCATGGGCGCGCAAGTCCAGAGCAGTCCAGACCAGCAGGGCCAGAGTGGTGAGTGCCAGCGAAAGATGCGTGGCAAGGCGCAGGTGGCTGACCTTGACGTCCTGGGTCAGGCCGGACTTCACCATCCACCAGCCCACTGCACCCTGCAGTCCGCCCAGTGCAAGCAGGCCGACCAGGCGCAGGTGATAGCCCTTGGGGATCGCGCGCCTGATCCAGAACCAGGCCAGCGGCAGGGCAAAGGCCAGCCCGATCACGCGGCCCAGCAAGCGGTGGAACCATTCCCAGAAGAAGATGAATTTGAAATCGTCCAGCGTCATCCCCGCCGGACCATTCACCTCGGTATATTGCGGAATGCGCTGATAGGCTTCGAATTCGGATTGCCACTGCGCCTCGGTCAGCGGCGGGATCGTGCCGGTAATCGGTTTCCATTCCGTGATCGAAAGGCCGGATTCGGTCAGGCGCGTGATACCGCCAACGACCACCATCAGGACGACAAGGCCAGCGACGAAAAAGAGCCAGCGGGCAAGAGCGAGCGGGCGCGGCGCGGACGCGGCAGAATCCGACGTATTCATGAGCGCGCTAGTGGCACAAGTCCGCCAAAGCGCAACCCTGTTCCTGCGAACAGGTGCCAAATGGGCAGTTCGGATCGTCGCAGGGCTTGAAGCATGTTACACTATAACATATATCGCCTCAATCATGCGCGCAGCTCTAGTCCTGATTCGCAATCGGCTTGACCGGATGGGCATCCTGCTCTCCGGGCTATGCGTGTTGCATTGCCTCGCCGGCATCGTGCTGGTCGCCGGGCTGGGACTGGGCGGCGAATTTCTGTTTGCACCCTCGATCCATCGGATCGGTCTGGCCTTGGCCATCGTGATCGGCGGCATCACCCTGTTGATGGGTGTGCTGCGGCATGGCGATTCCCGTCCGCTGCAGATTGGCGTGGCCGGTCTGGCGCTGATGATCGCGGCGCTGGTCGTGGGTCATGGCGTGCCGGAAGCGGTGCTGACGATCTCTGGCGTGACGCTGCTGGCCTGGGCGCACCTGCGCAACCTGCGGATGAACGATTGCGCAACTTGCGATTGAGCAAGTGATCGCTATTTGCAGGGGCATGACTGCCCAGCTTTCCATCACGCTCAATGGTGAACCGCGCCGCGCCGATGCCGGTACGATTGCCGATCTTGTCCGCAGCCTCGAACTCGATCCGGCCAAGGTCGCGGTTGAACGCAATGGCCTGATCGTGCCGCGTTCGACCCTTGGCGAGGTGGGCCTGAATGATGGCGACGTGCTGGAAATCGTCCATTTCGTTGGCGGCGGTCAGGGGGCTGACGCGGCGGACGATAGCTGGACCGTGGCAGGCCGAACCTTCCGTTCGCGCCTGATCGTCGGCACCGGCAAGTACAAGGATTTCGAACAGAACGCAGCGGCGGTTGAAGCGTCGGGCGCGGAAATCGTCACCGTAGCCGTGCGCCGGGTCAACGTATCGGACCCCAAGGCGCCGATGCTGACCGACTATATCGACCCCAAGAAGATCACTTATCTGCCCAACACGGCAGGCTGCTTTACCGCGGACGAGGCGATCCGCACCCTGCGGCTGGCGCGTGAGGCTGGCGGCTGGGATCTGGTCAAGCTGGAAGTGCTGGGCGAGGCTCGCACGCTTTATCCCGACATGCGCGAAACGCTGAAGGCCTGCGAAGTGCTGGCCAACGAAGGCTTTTTGCCGATGGTCTACTGCGTCGACGATCCGATCGCGGCCAAGCAGCTGGAAAGAGCCGGTGCGGTCGCGGTCATGCCGCTGGGTGCGCCGATCGGTTCGGGTCTGGGCATCCAGAACCGCGTAACCGTGCGCCTGATCGTCGAAGGCGCCAATGTGCCGGTGCTGGTTGATGCAGGCGTGGGTACGGCCAGCGATGCAGCAGTCGCTCTGGAACTGGGCTGCGACGGGGTGTTGATGAACACCGCCATTGCCGAGGCCAAGGACCCGATCCGCATGGCCCGCGCAATGAAGCTTGCCGTGGAAGCCGGCCGACTCGCCTATCTTTCCGGACGAATGGCTACCCGCAAGTACGCAGATCCCTCAAGCCCGCTGGCAGGCCTGATTTAGGCAATTTGGTTAACGCGATCGTTACCAACTTATGATGTGATTGCGCTGTCCATCAGGGGGCTCGATCATGTCTGAGACCGGAACCGCATCGCTGACCATTTCCGAACTGCGCGAATTTGCCAGCTTTTCGGCTGGTGATCAGCGTTATATTCGCCGCAGTCTGGATATCGGGCTGGAGCGGTAGGACGCCTTGCAACTGTGGGCGCGCAACGCTGCAGAGGCGGCTTCGATCCGCAGCCAGACCGATATGTACCGCGACCTGGCAGAGCTGCGCGGCGCCATCCCGCCGGAAAATGCGCTGGAAGAAGTGGCCGGTTTCCTTGGCAGATTGATCCGCCTTGTCGCCTTTGACCTGGCGCAGGAGCGGCTTTCTACATTTTCCGCATTCCGTTTTCTGTATGAACGCCTGCTCGGGCCAGAGGTTCGTCCGTTCCTGCCTGCCGCCTTTTGTGCGGCGGCGGCATTGCCGCAAATCCGCCCCTTGCGGCGCAAGAATTTGCTGCAATCGATTAGCGAAGCGGCGGCGACGGCCCCTGCATGGTCGCTTCGTCCGCCCTGTTTTTACCCGGAATGGGTGGAAAAAGAGGCTGCTTAGCCCCCGGAATCAGCATTCGTGCAATTTTCAGAATCGACAAGCGGCGATTTAGCGGGCAAACCGCAGCCTGCTCGCCCAAGGCGGGCAAGGGTTAACACAAGGGGATTCCCAATGAAGAAGATTGCTCTGTTCGCAGCCGTTGCTGCTGGCTCGCTCGCCCTCGCCGCTTGCGGTGGTGAAAAGCCGGCTGAAGAAGCAACCCCGGTTGCTGAAGAAACCGCTGCTGCTGCCGACGCTTCGGCTGCTGCTTCGGAAGACGCTGCTGCTGCGACCGACGCTGCTGCTGCTCCGGCTGAAGAAGCCAAGTAAGCAAGCATCGCGCAAGCGATCAAAGGGCTGGGGCTGGCGGGTGTGGACCACTGCCGCCCCGGCCCTTTTTATTTGGGCCGACTGCCCTTTGACAGTTCCTCGCGGATAGCAACGCCATCCGCATCCATATTTGGCGGCGGCGAAAGTTCCCGCCCACTTTGCGCGCCAAACCGCACTGGCTGCGCCTGTTCGATATAGGTCCCTTCGCTGGGATGCTGCCGCCGCCGGAAAAAGCCGGTGGCATTGAGGTGCGGATCGTCAATCACTTCACCCAGATCGCGCACTGGCTGCGCAGGCAATTGCGCGGCGTGGCACTGTTTCAGCAGTTCCGCTGTCGTCATTTGCGGGGTCAGTTCGGCCAGGCGGGCATATAGCTCGTCCTGATGATCTGCCCGCCCGCCCGGCACGTTGAAGCGTTCCTCGGCAATGAAATCCGCCGCACCCAGCAGGGCAAAGACCCGGTCCCAGGCATCATGGGTATAGATCACGATGCTGATATGGCCGTCCGCCGTGGGAAAGGGCTGGCGCAGCGGGTCGATCTGGCGGCCATAACCGGCCGGTCCGACCGGCGGATCGTAGGCCTGCCCGCCCAGATGCTCCAGCATCATGAAGCTGGTAAAGGCTTCGAACATCGGCACTTCGACCAGTTGCCCCTCGCCAGTGCGCTGGTGGTGGACGATCGCGGCCAGTGCCCCATAGGCCGCGTGCAGGCCTGCAACCTTGTCGGCAATCAGCGAGGGCAGATAGCGCGGGCGCGGATTGCCATCCACGCGCGGCAGCAGCGTTGCCGTGCCGGTAGCGGCCTGAATGACATCGTCATAGGCTTGCAGATCGGCATAGGGGCCGTCCTGACCGAAACCGACGCAGTGGACATAGATGATGTCCGGGCGGACTTTCCGCACCGCTTCATAGTCCAGCCCCAGCCGTTCCAGCGCCTTGCCCCGGACATTGACGACAAAGACATCGGCCTGGGCCAGCAATTGCTGCATCACCGCCTGATCGTCTTCGGTCTTGAGGTCCAGCACGATCGAGCGCTTGCCCCGGTTCAGCGCCATGAAGCCTGGCGCCATGTTCGGACTGGCCGGAGCAGGGCCCGACCAGCGGAACGGGTCGCCTAGGCCCGGCGTTTCCACCTTGATCACCTCTGCCCCCAGATCGGCCAGCAATTGGGTGCAATAGGGGCCAAAGACCACGCTGGTCAGATCGAGAACCCGGATGCCGTCGAGCATCCCCGGTTTGGTCAGATCGCCGCTCATGCCTTGTACAGCCCGTCGAGGCGGTCGCCGTACCGCGCCTTCAGCTTGTGGCGGCGGATCGACTGCTTGGGGGTGAGTTCTTCATTTTCGATGGTGAAAGGTTCATCGGCAAAGGTGAACTGGCGAACCTTTTCGATCACCGAAAGGTCCTGATTGACCCGGTCCACCGCAGCGCGCACTGCCGAGCGGAAGGCGGGCAGGTCTTGCAGCGCCTTCATGTCGAACTTCTCGCCATTGGCCTGCGCCCATTCGATCGCCCATTCGGTATCGGGAACGATCAGACCGACCACATAGGGATGGCGATCTCCGACAACCATCGCCTGGGCGATTTCGGGCTGCAGCGTCAGCAACCCTTCAACCCTGGCGGGCGAGATATTGTCGCCCTTGTCGTTAACGATCATGTCCTTCTTGCGGTCGGTAATCACCAGCCGCCCGACTTCGTCGAGATGGCCGATGTCGCCGGTATGCAGCCAGCCGTTCTGCAGCGCCTTGGCCGTTTCCGCCTCGTTGCGCCAATAGCCGTGCATGACCAGTTCGCCGCGGACAAGGATTTCGCCATCCTCGGCGATCCTGACTTCGACCCCGTGGAGCGGCGGCCCGACCGTATCCATTTTCAGTCCGGCGCGGGGGCGGTTGCAACTGATGACGGGGCCAGCCTCGGTCTGGCCATAGCCTTGCAGCATGGTCAGGCCCATCGATTCAAAGAATACGCCTACTTCCGGGCTAAGCGGCGCGCCGCCAGACACCATCGCCTTCATCCGCCCGCCAAAGCGCGCGCGGATCTTGGGCCGCAGGGTGCGATCCAGCAGGAAGTCCATCGGCTTTTCCCGCCAGCGCGACCGGCCGGCGGCCTTGTTCGCACCGATGTTCATCGCGCGGTCCATCAGGTAATTGGCGACCTTGCCCTGCTTTTCCACCTGCTTCATGATCCGGGTGCGCAGCACTTCGAACAGGCGCGGGACCACGACCATGATCGTCGGGCGGGTTTCCTCGATATTGCTGGCCAGCTTTTCCAGCCCTTCAGCATAATAGATTTGCGCCCCGACCGAGATCGGCAGCATCTGCCCGCCAGTATGTTCATAGGCATGGCTGAGCGGCAGGAACGAGAGGAATGCCTCGTCATCGTCGAGGCCGAAGTCTTCTGAAAGCACGCGCGCCGCGCCATCGGCATTCATCAGGATCGCGCCGTGGTGCTGCATCACCCCGCGCGGCGCACCGCCGGTGCCGCTGGTATAGATCAGACAGGCCGTGTCATCGCGCCCGATCTTGTCGATCCGCGCCTGAACCCTGGCGCGTTGTTCCTGGCCCTCTCTCGCGATCAGGTCGGCCCAGGCGTGATATTCGAAATTGCTGGTCTGGGTGATGCGCAGCGGCTCGATCCCGATCACGTGCCGCGCCTGGCCCGAGCGGAGCAGCGCGCCGATCAGCGGCCTGGACAGCTTTTCATTGGCAACGATGACTGCCCTGGCCCCGGAATCCTCCAGAATGTGCAGGTGGTCACGCTCGGTATTGGTGACATAGGCTGGCACCGTGATGCAGCCCGCCGCCATGATCGCGAAATCGGCAATGCACCATTCCGGGCGGTTTTCGGAAACCAGCATCACCCGGTCGCCATCCTGTAGCCCCATGGCGCGCAGGGATTCGGCCAGACAGCAGACCTGCCGCGTCACTTCCGCCCAGCTGAGCGATTGCCAGTCACCACCGCGCTTGGCCCAAAGAAAGGGGGCATCGCCCCGGGCATCGGCTCGATTCAGGAGAAGCTCGACCAGATTCCTCGTGTTCGGCAGGTCCGAAATATCAACCACGCAAGGCGCCCCTTTCAGCATTCATCCTGTTCCCGGTTGAATGGTTAAGCCGCTGTTGCCGTGTGGGCAAGTCACATGCCCATCAGGTCAGGTGCTTATTCCGCAACCGGCTTGCCCTCGCTCCGCGGGTCTGCCGCGCCCCATGCCTGACTGCCGCGCAGTTCGATGGCATTGGCTTTCAGCGGCATGGTGCGGGGCTGAACCTCGGCATGGCCCAGCGCCTTCAGCGCCGGGATCATCCCTTCCAGCCAGGAACCCTTTTCAACAAAGACGGTTTCCGTGCCCGGTGCAAAGATCACCGGCAGGCCCAGCGCATCCTGCACCGACAGGTCCCAGTCGATCACGCCGATCACGGCACGGATCACCTGGGCCGGAATGGTTGCCCCGCCCGCCGCACCGACCACCAGCCGCAGCTTTCCATCGGGCGAATAGACCAGCGCGGGCGTCATCGAACTGCGCGGGCGTTTGCCGCCTTCGACCCGGTTGGCGACCATGCGGCCATCCAGTTCGGGGTTCATGTCAAAGTCGGTCAACTCGTTGTTGAGGAAATAGCCGCCCACGACGATGCCCGAACCGAACGAGCTTTCGATGGTCGAGGTATAGGACACGGCATTGCCCGCCCGGTCGACCACGGCAAAATGCGAAGTGCCGTTTTCCGCCAGTTGCTGCGAGGGGGCAAAGGTCAGCTTTTCCGAACCCGGCGGGGTGCCGGCGACTGCCGTGGCAATCGATCCGGTCTGGCTGATCAGGGCCGAGCGCGAGGCAAGGTAATTGCGGTCGACCATGCCCGCCACCGGGACCGTGACGAAATCGGCATCGGCGGCAAAGCGGGCGCGGTCGGCATAGGCCAGGCGCTGGCTTTCCGCGATCAGGTGCCACGATACCGGATTGTCCTTGCCCAGCGCCTTCATGTCGAACCGCTCAAGCTGGATCAGGGTGGCCAGCAGGGTCGTTGCGCCAGAGCTGGGCGGACCCATCGAGCAGACCCGATAGGCGCGGTAGGTGCCGCACACCGGCGCGCGGTCCTTGGCGACATATTTGGCAATGTCCGCCTCGGTCATCGGCGCAGGATTGACCGGCGCGGTAGTGACCTTGGTGACAATCGCCTTGGCATTGGGGCCCGTGTAGAACGCCTTGGCGCCCTGATCGGCGAACAGCTGCAGCGAATCCGCCAGCGCCGGGTTCTTTACCACTGTGCCGACCGGCAGCGGCTTGCCATCCGCGCCAAACAGCATGGCGCGGCCTTCTGCCGAGAAACCGGCGACGCGAGCTGCATTCCCGACCATTTCATGCAGGCGCGGGGTGATGGTGAAGCCATCGCGGGCCAGCTTGATCGCCGGAGCGAACAGAGTGGCCCAGGGCAGGCGGCCATGCGCCGCGTGCGCCCTGGCGGCCAGGGCAATGTTGCCCGGAATGCCAACGCTGGTTGCGCCCGGCACTACCTCAGAGAATTTGAGCTGCCTGCCATCCTTGAAGAACCACTGCGGATGGGCTGCCGCCGGGGCGGTTTCGCGCCCGTCGATCGTTTCCACTTCGCCGCGGGCATTGGTCGCGACATAGAAGCCGCCCCCGCCGATGCCAGAGCTTTGCGGCTCGACCACGGTCAGGGCCAGCATGGTTGCAATGGCGGCATCGGTGGCCGAACCGCCCTGTCGCAGGATCGAAGCGCCAGCCTCTGACGCGCGCGGATCGGCAGCGCTGACCATGCCCTTTTCATAGAGCGCGGACGGCGGCGGCGCGACGGTCTTGGGGATGACGGTGCAACCGGATAGAGCGGCGGTTGCGGCGAGCAGCGTAATCAGGCGGCGTGTCATGCCGCCACTGCTATTCGCTTCCAACCGCCTCGGCAATGGTGGCAAAGCCATCACGCTGCATAAGTCGTTCTAGCCCGTGGACAATCTTTCGGGCAATGCCCGGCCCGGCATAGGCCATGGCACTGTAAAGCTGGACCAGGCTGGCGCCGGCGCGGATGCGTTCCCACGCGTCCTCGGCCGTGGCAATGCCGCCGACGCCGATCAACGGCACCCGCCCGCCCGTGGCCTTGCGGAAATCGCGCACGCGCTGCAGCGCCAGCCCTTTCAGCGGAGCGCCGGACAGGCCACCCGTTTCTCCCGCATCGGGCGATTGCAGCGGCGGGCGCGAAATGGTGGTGTTGGACACGATCAGGGCGCCCAGCTGCTTTTCGATCGCAATGCGGGCAATCGCGTCGATATCGGCCGGCTCCAAGTCCGGGGCCACTTTCAGGAATACCGGCACCTGCGCCGTGCCGCGCGCGGCCAGCACTGCATCAAGCAGGGCGGTCAGCGCGCCTTCGTCCTGC
>CAZLPK010000007.1:0-57890 GCA_964561375.1 uncultured Novosphingobium sp. | reverse complement strand
AATCAACTTCTCATCCTGATCGTCGCGCTGCTCTCACCTTGAATGTCGCGCCACACCTGAGCGTGATTGTCATCGCATCGCCTTGTATCCACCCGATCAGGCGCTGCATAGCACTGGCAAAGTCCGGACGCGTGGGCCCTTTGAGCGCGCACTCCCAGACCGTTGCCACCCGCCAGCCGCTCTCCAGCAAAGCCCGCATTGCCCTCTCGTCATTGCGGACGTTGCGCTCCAGCTTCTCCTGCCAGAATTCACGCCGGGTCGCCGGCCAGCGGAACAGATGACAGTCATGGCGGTGCCAGAAGCAGCCGTGCACAAAGACGATCGCGCGGTAGCGGGGGAACACCAGATCCGGCTTGCCGGGCAGGTCCTTCACATGGAGCCGGTACCGCAGGCCGGCGCCGTGCAGCGCCCTGCGGATCAACAGTTCCGGTTTGGTGTTACGCGCTTTGATGGCGGACATGTTCCGGCTGCGGGTCTGCGCATCGTGGACGTCCGCCACGCTTCAGGCAGCTTCCCGGCACTGCCGCTCTGCCCCGACCAGCGCCTGAATATGCGGCTGCATGATCCGGGCGACCGCCTCGAACACCGGCACGGCGACCGAATTGCCAAACTGCTTGTAGGCCTGCGTATCAGACACCGGGATCCGGAAGTCATCGCCGTACCCCATCAGGCGCGCACATTCGCGCGGGGTCAGGCGGCGGGGGTTCTTCTTTTTGCCCTGACTGACAAGGATCTCCGAGCCGTCCTTGTAATAGCGCGCCGACAGGGTCCGCGAGACATCGTTCGGGGTCACCAGCCCAAACCCGAACCCGTTGCCGGCCGCCTTATGCTTGTCGGCATAGCCCTGCAGATACTGCCAGAGCTTGTCGGTCAGGGTGTACTTCGGGTTGACCGCCGCGTCCGCGCCGAGCGTGTAAGGCGCCTCAGCCTTCTGCGAGCCATCCTCCGGGTGCAGAATGCTCTTCAGGCGCACGCTGCCTTTGGGCTTCAGGTCGAGATCATCCCAGCTGAACGGCACGTCCTCGCGAAAGCCGACAATGACAATCCGCTCCCGGTGCTGCGGAACGAAGTGCTGCGCATCGATCACCTTGTGCCAGACCTTGTAGCCCAGCTCCTCGGTCAGGGTCCTGAGGATCACCGCAAAGGTGCGCCCCTTGTCATGGCTGGTCAGGTTCTTGACGTTCTCGAGCAGAAACGCCGAGGGTCGCTTCGCCCGCAGAATGCGCGCCACATCGAAGAACAGCGTCCCCTGCGTCTCGTCCAGAAAACCATGCAGCCGGCCCAGCGAGTTCTTCTTGGAGACCCCCGCAATCGAGAACGGCTGACACGGGAACCCGGCCAGCAGCACATCGTGCTCCGGGATCTCATCCGTGCTGATCGCCGTGATATCGCCGTGCGGCGGGTGATTGTCCAGGTAGTTGGCAGCATAAGTCTGCTGCGCGTACTTGTTCCACTCCGACGTGAACACGCAGTGCCCGCCGATCGCGTCAAAGCCTTTGCGCAGCCCGCCGATCCCCGCAAACAGGTCGATGAAGTTGAAACGGCCGGGCTGCTGTTCCGGCGCGGCCGCCGCCATCGAGCGCAGCAGGCCGACGGCTGCCTCGCGCGGCTTGCCATCGCCCGCCTCCCAGCGCTGCACCTGCCGGACACTGTAGCCGGTCATCAGGGCGAGGTCTTCCACCGACAGGCCGGCACGGACGCGAAGGGCAGCGAATTCGTTGAGCATAGGTCCTCTGGGGCAATTTGCGACATGGTGTCGGAATCTGACCCAGAATTCAAGCCTGCGAGCGGAGAAAGTTCACAGTTTGTTCGAACCCTTTCCCTCGATGCGTGCGGTCAGGCAAGGGGGAATGTGACCGGCGCTGCAATCATGGCTCGCAGGTACGACCAGGGTACAAGGCCGCCCGACTTTACCGGGCGGCCTTAACTCGTTCGCTGGATATGGGCCCGGTTCTTCATACACACCCAGACCTGCGTCTTTTTGCCGAGCCGGACCCGCTCTTTCAGCGCCATCTTCCCTCGGCAAAACGGGCATGCCTTCTGCTTCTGGCGAACGGCTCGCCACAACCCGGCGGTGCTTCCTGCCACCAGTGTCAACAAAGCCACGCCTGCCTGCACATCATCAGGGCCAATCGGCCCAATTCCTCCCATGCGGCTTCGCCTGGACCGTTTACCGGGACGTGAAGCCTTTGGAGGTAGTATTCGCATGAGTAGCACCGCGCACAAATTGCATTCAGGACCAGACGCTTACTCTATGCGATGCGGCGGGATCTGCCAATCAGGCTGAGCGGACCGCCGAACTGAAGCTGCGTTTCCCTAACTCCTGAGCATGCAGGCCCGCTCCTGCTTCTGCCAGTCTGGCACAATGGCGCGGATATCGAGCAGTGCAGTGCTGTCGACCCCGGCGCGCAGGCGCCCGTCGAGCACGGCGTCCACTACGGCAGGGGCGAGGAACGCGATGCGCAGGACGCGCACGACATAGGAGACGCTGACACCCTCCTGCGCGGCGAGGGTCGAGGGATCGAGATTGCCCGCGGTCATGCGCGCCCACCATTCCCGGGCTTTGGCGATCAGGCGGATCAGCGTTAGGTCGGCGCCCTGCGCAGTGGCGGCAGCGCCGCTGCCGTGGACGAGGCGTACGGCCCGCCCGGTGCGGGTGAGGCGCATCTCGCGGGTGATGGTGAGCGTGGGCGAAGCGCCATCGGGTGCAGTCAGCCCGAGCGTCTCGGCCATCGCCGGCACGGATAGCGCAATCTCGATCCGGTTGTCGTGGATGGTAACCTGCCCGAGCAGCGCGGTGATGGCAGCGGAACTGCCATTCCGGACACTTGCCGCCAGTTCTTGCCCGCGTGCGAGCAGCGGGGCGAGCGTATCCGGCGGCACGGTGCACCCCGCCCGCTCGGCCAGCGCCAGCGGATCATCGAGCAACGTTGCCAGCTCCTGCTGCACCACCTGCTCGGCTTCTTCGGCAGGCATGCGCATGCCTGCTGTTCCGCTCCGCGCGGTGCCTTCTAAGAGAGCCTTGCTGACATAGTAGCGATAGCGCCGCTCACCCTTGCGGGCGTGGGTAGCGAGCAGCGGCTGACCTTCACTGTCAACGATCCGTCCGGTGAGGAACCCGTGGGCATTGCCGCGCCTCGTGCGCTCCCCGCGCACGTTCCCGGCCAGTTGCTGCTGAACCTCGTTCCACGCCGCCCGTTCAAGGATCGGCGCATGCAGCCCCGGGAACACGCTGCCCCGGTGGGGGATGTCACCCACGTAGATCGGATTGCGCAGGACCGCGTAGATCTGTCCGCGCGAGAAGGCCGTTCCGCCAAAGGCCCGGCCTGTGCCGGTCTTGCGCTTTGGCACCCGGATGCGCTCGGCCGCGAGGCTCTCCGCGACGCTCCGAACGTTGCCCAGCGCGAGGTAGCGGGCATGGATCTCGCGCACCAGCGCAGCATGCTCCTCGACGATCGCCAGTGTGCGCCCGTCAGGGCGGTAGCCGAGCGGCGGGATCCCGCCCATCCACATGCCCTTCGCCTTGGAAGCGGCTACCTTGTCGCGGATCCGCTCGGCGGTGACCTCGCGCTCGAACTGGGCGAACGAGAGCAGCATGTTGAGGGTCAGCCGGCCCATGCTTGTCGTGGTGTTGAAGGACTGGGTAATCGAGACAAAGCTGGTCCCGGCCTTGTCGAGGGCTTCGACCAGCTTGGCGAAGTCAAGCAGCGAGCGGGTCAGGCGGTCGACCTTGTAGACGACGATGATGTCGACTTTGCTATCAGCCACATCGCCCAGCAGGCGCTGCAGGGCAGGGCGCTCCAGCGTGCCGCCGGACAGACCCCCATCGTCGTAGACCTCCGGCAGCAGCACCCAGCCCTCGCTCGCCTGGCTCAGCACATAGGCCGCACACGCCTCACGCTGGGCGTGGAGGGAATTGAACCCTTGCTCCAGCCCCTCTTCGCTCGACTTTCTGGTGTAGATCGCACAGCGCACCGCCTTCATGCCGCCTTGCTCCGCTGGCGCAGGCCGAAGAACACCGGGCCCGACCAGCGCGTCCCCGTGATCGCGCGCGCAACTTCGCTGAGCGAGCGCCAGGTCTGGCCGTTCCAGTGGACCACGCCTTCTTCGTCGATCCGGACCGTATGGAGCACCCCGTTCCATTCGCGCAGCAGTCGTGTGCCCGGTTCGGCGCGGGAAGCGTGGTCCGCATCGTTCTGTCCGGCCATGTAGGCGAGGCGCTGCAAGGTCTTGCGCGACAGTCCGCCATAGACCGCTGCCTGCAGTTCCCAGGCCAGCGCAAGGCTCAGCAGCGTGCGCCGCACCCGCGGCGGCGGCGTGCCGGTGAGGTCGCTCCAGCGCTGGCGCAGCGCGGCCAGTGGCATCGCGGACAGGGCGGCGAGTTCGGTGTCGAGATCAGGGGTGGCCATTGGCCGGCGGCTCCTTGCATCAGCAGGGCCGCACTAGCGCGGCCTTGCACCGCGCAGAGCCCGGGGCAGCAGGTGCGGCCGGGCGGGCCGTTCAGCGGGGCAAGGGGCGCCGGTGAATCGGACGGCACACACATGGCGGGATTATCCGGATAGTCCAGCAGAATGAAGGGTTTGGTCAGGTGATCCGGCAACAGTACAGGTGTTGGGAGCCGGCTGGATCACAATCTGCCCCGCAAGTGGCGAGTTGGACTGCCGGTTCGATTAATGCTCCGTCCCACGCCAATGGTGGCTACATGGGAAGTTGCCCTGCCGTATTGCGCTCTCAATGCGTCCAGGCGTCAAAGAAGTTCCATCAATTGCAGGGCAGCGCGCTCACCCGATTCCATGGCACCCTCCATGCCGCGGGCGAGGCGCGCGGTGTGTTCGCCGGCAAAGATCACGCGGCCTACGGCATTGTCGAAAGCCTTCGCAAATCCCGCGCGAATCTGACCTGGTCGCCAGCAGGTATAGGCGCCGCCTGCGAACGGATCGTCCTGCCAGTTTACGTAGCGGACCGGCCGAAGCTTTTGTGTCGCAGCCGGCCTTGCCCGCTCAATGCTGCGCAGAACTCTGGCAACCGCCTGATCTGGCGGCAGGCGGCTGAGCAGGTCGGCTGCATGCCCGTTTACGTAAGCCATCAGCAGGTTTGGGCCGGATACGCCGTCGCCAACAGGCATAACGCGTCCGGCCAGGGTGTCTGTCCACATCGCAGCGGGTTGTCCGTCTATTTCCCAGAACGGTTCGGCCACTTCGAAGAACACCTGGAAGGTTCGGTTATAGGCGATCTCGTCGATCGCCGCCTGTTGCAGCAGCGGCAACGCCGGCGCGAAATTGACCAGTCGGGCGGTCGAAGCCGGGAGTGTGCACAACAGCCAGCGTCCGCGATGGACCGTGCCGTCGACTGTCACGGCTTCCACGCCATCGGAATCGCTGCGAACACCGATCACGTGCTGGTTAAGCCGAACTTCCGATTTCAGGGCTGCGGCCATTGCTTCGGGGATGCGCATGTTCCCGCCCTGGGCGTGGACAGTCGGACCGCCATCGCCAATCATGATGCGCATGTTTTCCTGAATGTGCCACATCATCAGGACCGAAAGGTCGCTGGCTGAATTGCCGTAACCGGGGTTCACCGCGAATGCGATCCGAAGCTGCTCCGGGGTCCACCCCTTGGCAGTCAGGTATTCAGCGATGGACTGGTCGCGGTCGGCGAACGCGGGGTTGCGCCAATCGTCAGCCGACTGAAAGATCGGCGCTGCAGGACGCAGGCCCGCCATGCCGACAGCATAAGGGGGAGTGGTACGGAGCGGGCCTTCCGGGAACGGATTCAACGGGGATTGCGCCCACTGCGCGGCCGAGAGGCTCTGTCCAGCCAGATGGATGGTCATGGCGCCATTCTTGTCGGCGCGGGGCATGATGGGAACCAGCGGGACCTTGAGCTGATTGGCGCGGTCGATCACGCGGGCATAACCGGGCGCAATTACGCCGCCGCCTGCATCCGGATGACCCGCAACGTCATCAAGTGAGAACACCCGGCCGCCTAACCGCTCGCGGCCTTCCAGAACCGTGACGCGAAAGCCTTGTTCTTCCAGCAGCATCGCCGCATTAAGACCGGAAAGGCCGGCGCCCAGAATGAGAACGTCCGTGGCGGGAGGCGTGGGCCCGGCAGCAGGTTGCTTGCGGGCTGCAGCGGTGGCCGCCGCCGGGACCAGTGCTGCAGCCAGGCCCGCCTTGACCAGCGTCCGACGAGTCAGCCCGCCAGACATCAACGCGCTTCCTTGCGCATCCAGTCGATCAGGGCCTTGCGCTGGACGGGATCGGCCAGACCGGGATATGCCATGCGATTACCCCGGACCATCTTCGCGGGATTGATCAGCCATGTGTCCAGGGTTTTCTCGTTCCAGACAATTCCCGAGCTCTTGAGCGCAGGCGAATAAACGAAGTTGGGCCGGATCGCTCCTGCCCTGGCGCCAAACACCTTGTTGAGGTTTGGACCGACCTTGTTCGCTTCGCCCGCCTTGATCGTATGGCATGCCCGGCACTGCAACCACGCACGCGGAGCGGGTTGGCTGGCAGCAGTTTGCGCGTATGCCGAAAAGATCGGTGCGACGGCAAATGCGGCGGCAAGAGCAATACTGAACTTCGTCATCGTGGTGATTTGCCTTGTCATGCTTCTGGCTTTTTCATGTCCGGCCGGAAAGCCTTGGTACAGCACAGTTCTGCAGATTTCCGGCCATTTGCTGCGTCAGTTCGCGAACCGTTCAACACAGTTGGCCAAGGCGGTTCATGTCCGCCCTGGCCATACCATGCAATCAGAAGGTTTGGGTCACTGTCAGGCCAAACTCAGGCTTGCGCGACGGCGTGATCGCGAATGCCCGGTTCGAATCGCCTGTCGGTGCGCGGGCGACGCCCGGACCGCGGTCGATGTAACGCAGGATGCCAACCGGGGTCTTGTCGTCGAACAGATTGCGCGCATAGAACTGGACCCGCAAACCGCCATCGGTTTCGATACCGGCCTGGATGTTGACACGGGTCGAGTTGCCGGTGTCGATCAGGTTCAGGATATCGTAGAACTTGCTGCGATACACCATGTCGATTCCGCCAAAGACGTTGATCGCATCGGAAAGCGGCACTTCGGAACGCAGTCCAATCGCCCCGGTGTGCTTGGATACCATCGGCGGGGTCTCGCCCGCGATAGACGCTGCGGCGCGGCAGCCGGGCAGGTCCAGATTGGTAGCCGTGCCAACCTTGCACGCGGTGCCAAGCGTGATCAGGGCCTGATCAGCTTCGATGCCCTTGCGGATCTTGGCGTCAAGGAAGGTGTAGTTGAACTGCAGGCGCAGGGCGCGGCCGGCAATCGGCAGTGCGCCTTCCAGTTCAAGCCCGCGGATGCGGGTGCTGCCGATGTTGGCGCGATAGCTGTTGATCGCGGTCTGCGTGGCATAAGTGTTGGTCAGAACCTGATTGCGGTATTCCTGCCAGAAAGCTGACAGGTTCAGGTAGCTGAAGCCCCAACGGGTCGTCTTCAGACCGACTTCATAGTTGGTCAGCTGCTCTTCGTCGTAAGTGGACTGAGGGGCGCCGATCTGGTTGAAACCGCCCGGCGCGTTGCCCTTGGCAAACTGGGCATAGAACGACAGGTCGTTGGTCGGCCGCCAGTTGACCGTGATACGCGGCAGCGTCGCCTTGAAGGTGCCTTCGCGCTCACCCGCGACACCCACGATCTGATCGGGATTGGGGCCGCGCAAGGTGGCAAGGTAGGTTGCGCTGAACACGTCACCGGCGCGATAGCTCGGCGTGGTGTTGATCACCTTGTCGACCTGGTGACGAAGTTCGGCGCCCACGGTCAGGGTATCGGTCACATCATAGTCGACGCCGCCGAAGATTGCGTGGTTCTTGACGGTAATCGTGTCGGCCAGAACATCGAGGCCCAGTTCGCTCGCCTCAAGCCATTCGCTCAGAGCGCGCTTACGATCATGGCTGATGAAACCGCCCACGCGCCAGCGCAGCGGACCGGTGCCGGGCGACGAGAGGCGCAGCTCGTAAGTCTGGGTCTTGCGGCGGATGCCGTCGGTTGTGTTGAACGCCGACTGCGAACATAGCTGGTTAGGCAGCGGTACGAAGGCGCAAACTGCAGCCGAGCTGAGGATGTAGTATTCGCGAGCGTCATAGGTCTGGTCGGTGCCAACCACTTCGTGGAGGTCGGAATAGCCGACCTGGAAGGACAGGTTGTATCCAGAACCGCCGATGTCCCAGTTCACATCGCCGATGAAGCGATCGGCGTTGCGGTAGATGCCGGGATACTGGAGCTTGTTCGAGTTGATCGCGTAAGTCTTGGGAAGGGTAGCCGTGCCGCAATAGTATGGGCGTGTGGTGAGGAAGCAATTGTTGGCGGAAGCTGGCTGCAGGGCGATCGCGTACATGCCGTCTTCGTCCCGCTGATGTAGCCAGCGAACGCTTGCGCTGATGTCCGCAGTCGGATCCACGAAAACACCAGCGGTGTACTGCACGGTGTTCTGGTCACCCAGGCGTTCGCCCGGAACGGCAGTGTTCGCGAACTGACCGGCGATGTCGTAATATTTCGCGCCAACCTGGACGCCGATCCCTTCCGCCACCGGTGCAGAGATGAACCCGCTGACTTCGCGGCGTTCAAAGCTGCCGAGCGTGGCGGTTACCTTGCCTTCCAGCGAGTTGCCGGGGCGCTTCAGGGTAACGTTGATCGCCCCGGAAAGCGTGCCGCGACCGAACACGGCGGACTGGGGTCCCTTGATGACTTCGATCTGCTCCACAGCGGCCAGATCAAGCGAGGAGAAGTCGCCCAGATAAGGCGCGCCGTTCAGGAATATCCCGACTTTGCCGTCGGCCTGGATAATGTTCGATGCACCGCGAATGATCGGCCGGTCAAAGCCGCGGCCAAACGACTGCTGCATCTGGAAGCCGGGCGTGAACTCAGCGATGTCGGCTATGCCGGTGGCCAGGCGGTCCTGAAGAACGGCTTCCGAGAACGCGCTGATCGCGATCGGCACTTCAAGTGCGGTTTCGTTCTGCTTGCGGGCGGAGACGATGATTTCGGCCGGCTGTTCTTCGTCATTCGTCGCCGTCGCTTCGGCGGTTTCGGACGCGGCAAACGCTGCCGAAGGGACGCAGGCAACCAAGGCGGTTGAGGCAAGCAGGAAGCAATTCTTCCGCCATGAAATTTCGGTACGACGCATGGAACCCCCCATTCAGGAAAACACGAGGGAGGTTTAATGGATGTCAAATAGTTGTCCAGACAAATTTTGTTTTCAGTAAAGTGGCAACCAGAACAGTTGGTTAGATTGGATCATGTCAGGTTGCGCATGGACGGTGGCGTCGGATGCAAATGCTGCGCGCTTACCACGCCGTCACGGGCGCGCAACATTCATGCGCCAGATTGGCAAGATTTGGCGGCAGTACGGGATCATATGATGCCGCGAAATCGAACGGCGTTTCCGTTGTCGTCCATTCGTTGACGTGGCGACCGCCAACAAATCGGATCAGCGACATTGATCCGATCCGTGAACCGAACGGACCATGGGCAATGCCCGGTGGCCGCCAGAAATAGGCTCCCGGATTCATGGTGCCGTGCGGCCCGCACAGCGCCCCGGCAATGACATAGGCCTCTTCCACCACGGGATGCATTTCCTGCGGGCCGGCGCCCCCCGGAGGTGCGCTCTGCGGCAGAACCAGCGACAGAAACGTGCGTTCGCCGGTGCCGGGATCAGTGCGCAGATTTTTCCTTGAGATGCCAAGATGGGCAAGGCGCGGATCATTGAGCGTCATGTCCCACGGCATCGTGGCGGTGTCGAGGAATCCCACGCTCCTTGGCGAGCGTTCCGCCGCACCATTTCCCGGTCCGCTCAGCCAGACAGGCTCACGGCTATAAAAAGCCAGCATGACGCAACCTTCAGGCGACTGGATCGACCGACGGGTAAATCCGGCGGGACGAAACGCATAGCTGTCTGCCCCGAAAATCTGGGAATCGATCTCGATTCGCCCTTCGAGCACATAGAACTCCTCGTCGGCCGGGCTGTACTCCGTCAGGTCGCGTTGCCATCCAGGGGGATAGCGCAGCAGCAAGGAGCAGGCGCCGCCGCGGTCGGCTCGGCTCAGAATCTTGCACTCGGCACCTGGGATTCCGCGGGGGGCGGGGGACCAGGGCAGGCATTGGGACTGGATGAATTCGATATGAGGGCGTGAAAACATGAACCACTTCCAACTACGAACGGTAAAATTTGTCGTTGATGGACATCAAGTTCGCAGTCGGGATCAGTCTTGCATGGCCATTCATACAAACAAAAAGGGGGGGCAGTTGGCCCCCCCTTTCATTTCGTGCCTCGCGGCAAGTATCAGAACGGCTTGACCGAACCAAGGAAGCAGACCGACGAGATTGTGATCCAGTAGATGTAGGCCGCAATCCGCGCCTGACCGATTTCACGTTCAAGGGCGGCTTCCTGCGCTGGATCATCCCGTTCCGCCAGGATGCGGAACCGCACGGTCCAGCGACGCATCACGACGCGCAGGAACAGGCCGATGATCAGGGCGAACGCATAAAGCCCCATCTTGGTTGGATACCAGAACGTTCCTTCACCAGAAACGATCGGGCCAGAGCCGCCGTAAGCCATCGCCACGACCGCGAACAGACCAATGATCAGCGGGTAGCGCAAGAATTCCTCGGCCTTCGTTACCGCGATTCCCAGATCGGTCTCGCGTTTGATGAAGGCGGTCCAGGTCATCGCCAGCCAGGTGAGGAAGAACAGCCACATCCACCAGATACCCGTACCCTCAAGCGCGGGCACGAAGCCATAGAGTTTGCCCATGTGTAGACCGAGCGGGAGTAGCAGAACGATGCCTGTGCGCGCCAGAATGTCGATTCGATAAGCAGTTTCCATGTGCCGCTTGCGCTCGGTGAGCGGCAAGTTCCGATTGGTGACGTGGTAGCTCGTCTGGAACACACCCCACTCGCCGCCGAGCCAGTAAACCATTGCAATGATGTGAACCCACCGCAGGATGGCGAGTTCGTTTGTGATAAGGAATTCCATGCCCTGTCCCCTCTGAAAGGCGATCCCCGGATCTGCCGACAATTTGTCTGGACAAATTGTCCTTTTGCAGAAAATATCGCGTTTCGCAACACTAAGGAAAAGAGTCGATGAAACATCGCCTGATAGAAGGACGCCTAGCATATACCTCGCGCAAGCCGGGGATCGAGGGGCAATCGCGCGGTTTTGAAACTTTCATGTTCACGCGCCACGCTGACGGCAAGGTGACATTGCGCGCGCACTGCGAGATTGATGAGCCCGAACCGACGGTCATGCGCGACATCATCTATTCGATCGACGAACATGGGCAGCCGATGGACTTGCACGTGCGGTTGACCGTTGGCGATGCCTTCATGGGCAGCGGCTGGCTGCGTTTTGATGGCGAAACGATCGAATGCGAAAGCTATGGCCCCTCAATTGGCCGATTGTCGCAGCAGGTAAAAGCGCAGTTGCCAGTCGATGGCTTTGGAACGCATCCGATTGTGGCGGACGGTTACCTCTTGTCCACCAAGCAGTGGGAAGTCGGTCAGAAGCAGACATTCAACGTCTATCTGCCGTCACCCGACCATCGCGGTGCTACTCCCCCGCAGATCGCCCATGTGCGGATCGATGGCCTGTTTGTCGGGCGTGAGGAAGTCACGGTGGAAGCGGGCACCTTCGCCGCCCGCCATTTTCAGTTCATTGACGACGGCACCAGCGGACTGGCTGGCGAGCATCCGCCCTACGACCTGTGGATCACCGACGACGAGGACGGAATCTTCCTTAAAGGCGGTGTCGGCGGTTACATGATGACTTGGTATGAACTCGTCGAACTGAAGCGCTGACCGGTGGATCCGGGCCAGATCAGGCCCGGATCAGCACTTTGCCCATATGCCCACCTCGGTCGAGGTGGGCATATGCTTGCAGCGTCTCGTCAAACGGGAACTGGCAATCGATCACAGGTTGCAGGCCAGTGACGGCGACGTGCTCCAGCAAATCCGCCAGCATGGCCCGGCTGCCAGATGTAATCCCTTTAAGCGTCAGGTTTCGGGCGATCAGGCCGAACATGTCGGGCGCACTTCCGGTTTTTGCGGCCAGCCCCCCGATCAAGGCAATCCGGCCATTGGGCGCGGTCGCTGCCAGAGTCCGTTCGATTTCCCCCAGTCCGATTGTATCGACGACAATATCTGCCCCGCGCCCGCCGGTTTTTTCCAGCAATGCTGCGGCCCAGTCCGGACGGCTGCGATAGTTGATGAGATACCGCGCGCCCAGTGTGCGGCAATGCTCCAGCTTTTCATCGCTTGACGACGTAATGGCGACTTCAGCGCCAAGCGCGCGCGCGATCTGTAGCGCCATGATGGCGACACCGCCGGTGCCGGGTACCAGCACCAAGTCGCCCGGTCGCACGCCAGCGAAGGCAACCAGCGCGTGCCAGGCAGTCGTACCCGCTGCAGCCAGGGTGGCAGCCGATTCGTCGCTCACGCTGTCGGGTACAGCGATCAGGGCTGCGGTTGGCAAACAGATATATTCGGCAAGCCAGCCGTCGCACGAAACGCCAAGATCCTGAGCGAATGATGCCGGGCTGAACGGCCCGTCATGCCACGAGACGAAATGGGGGGCGATCACGCGTGAGCCTGCGGACAGGTCGAAATCGTCGCCCGCGATCTTCAAGATAGTACCCACGCCATCCGACAAAGGAATACGGTCATGTGGCTTCGGCGGGCCATAGTTCCCGCGCAGCATGAGCAGGTCGCGGTGGTTGAGGCAGGCCGCATGAACGCGGATCAGCGCTTCGCCCGGTTTCGGTTCCGGAACCGGGCGTTCAACGCAGCGCAGACCTTCAATGCCCGTTTGTGGGCCAAGTTCCCATGCCCTCATGCCGTCCCACCTTCTCCATATGCCGCCAGCGGCAATGGCGTTCCGCGTTGCCGGATGATTGCCTGACGCCGGAAGAAGCGAAGCAGTCCACTGTCACCCATACGGCTTGGACCCATGCCTGAAAGTCCGAAACTGGATTTTTCGGTTTCCCAGACGATCGCGGTGAGCGAGCCGTCGTTCAGTGAAACACCACCGACATTCAGGCGACGCCCGACCGCCTCCGCCTCCTCAAGCGATCCGGCAAAGACGGCGCCTGAAAGGCCAAACTCGCTATCGTTGGCAAGGGCCACGGCTTCGTCGACCGATCCAAAGACCGTGACCGGCAGAACCGGGCCAAAGCTTTCCTGCGCCAT
This sequence comes from uncultured Novosphingobium sp., assembly GCA_964561375.1. Lineage (GTDB taxonomy): Bacteria > Pseudomonadota > Alphaproteobacteria > Sphingomonadales > Sphingomonadaceae > Novosphingobium. The sequence goes on along the minus strand of CAZLPK010000007.1, from coordinate 44,678 downwards.
GACAGCCATGTCTGGCGTAACTTCGATCAACACGGTCGGACGGAGGTACTTGCCACCGCCCAGTGTTTCCACCTGGCCGCCGGTCATCACCTGTGCACCGGCTGCCACGGCCTGATCGATGTGCGCTTGCACGATTTCGGCCTGACGGGCGAAGATGAACGGGCCGATTTCGCCCCGATTGATATCGGGATAGTTCAGTTGCACGGCCGCCGCTTCGCGAACGAGGGTGGCGATGAACGGCTCCGCGATTTCCCGCGCAACATAAATCCGCTCGATCGACTGGCACGCCTGCCCGGTGTTGACCACCGATGCGCGCAGCGCGGTCCGGGCGGCGGCTTCGGGATCGGCGCTGGCCAGAACGATGAACGGATCCTTGCCGCCCAGTTCAAGGCTGGCCGGGATAAAGGCGCGCGCAGCAGCTTCACCCACCTTCCGGCCGGTCGCGACCGATCCGGTGAAGGCAATGTAATCGACCAACGGCACCAGCGCGGAACCGGTTGCGCCATCACCTTCAACCAGCGTCAGAACATCGGCCAGTTCGGGCACGTCGGCCAGAGCCGCCATGAATGGCCGGATGAAGCGCGGGGTAATTTCCGATGGCTTTACCAGCACGGCGCAGCCGGCCATCAGGGCCGGGATCGCGTCAATCAGGGCCAGAATGAGCGGAAAGTTCCACGGCGAGATCACGCCGACCAACTGATATGGTACCAGCCGCAGGTCGGTTTCGATGGTAGGGTGGCCGGTCTGGAAGCCGCGGGTGCTATGCCGGTTGACCAGATCGGGGGCATTGTCTGCCCAGCGGTTCAGCATCGCGGGAATCGAATCGACTTCGGTTCGGGAGATGCCCGCGCGCCCGGTGTCCGCAGTCAGGGCATCGATCAGGGCACCACGGTGGCGGGCGATCGATGCCCCCAGCTGCTTCAGGATCGCGCCGCGCTGTTCGATCGGGCGAGCCGTCCAGACGGACTGTGCGGCCCGCATCCGTGTGGCAAGTTCGGCCAGGTCATCGGGGGAAAGCGGGCTGATGGCATAATCCGCCTGCCCCGTGCGAGGGTTGATTACTGCGATTTCGGCCGTCATTGCTGTGCCTTCCAGGCGTCAAGGATATCCGAACCGGTAGCGAAGCCCGCAGCGGGAAGCGCCGCCAGACGCTCAACCAGGCGGTCGAAAGCGTCGATGCGATAGGGCAGGCCCATGATGTAGGGTGTAAGATGCATCGGCAGCATCCGCCCTCCACCAGTTGCCGCTTCGGCCAGCAACCAGGCTGCTGCGTCTTCGATCTGCAAGGCGTAACTGTCGACCGATTGCTGTTGGACGTTGATGATTTGCCGATCGGAAAGTTCGTGATTGAGTGGGATGTTGACGATGCTGCCCGCCGGGGTGGCGAACGTATAAGGCAGTTCGTCGTTCACCCAGTCGCACATGTACTCAATGCCTGCCTCGGCCAGCAGCTGCGGGGTTTCAAAGCTTTGCGAGCGGGCAATCGACAGCCAGCCGCGCGGGCGCTGCCCGGTCAGGCTGTGCAGGGTCTCGATGGCCTCGCCAATGATGGCTGCTTCGGCGCCGGCGGGCATGTTGCTGGCGATGGCGGCGTTCATGTCTGTGGCGTGCGCGATGATTTCATGGCCGCCAGCAAGGATATCCTCGATCAGTGCCGGATAACGTTGCGCGATGGCGGCGTTACAGGCGACAGAGATCCGCGCGCCAACGGCCTCGAACGCGTCGAGCAGGCGATATATCCCGATCCGCGTGCCATATTCGCGAGCGGTATAGTGGCGGTAATCGGGATATGCGGTCTGCATGTGACCCGGCGCACGGAATGGCATGTCCGACGGAACCATCGGGAAATATTCCAGGCTGATGACCGGCCAGATCAGCAGCAGGCGTTCGCCCGGCCAGCGCAGCGGGGGGCGCGTGGGCAGAGCGGAATAGGGATAGCTGTCATGGTCCATGCCCCGGCGGCGCATGGAATATTCCAGATAGCTCGGATCGAGCGTCATGCTGCTTCTCCGGTTTGTGCGCGGTAGCTGTCGACGATTTCTCCGGCACGGGCGATCCAGGCCCGGCCATCGGCCGCGATGTGGCGCAGCACTTCCTCGAACGGGCCGATGCGATGAGGCTGGCCAATCAGGTAGCTGTGCAGCGGGATACACATCACCGTGCCCGACTTTTCGCCTTCGCTGGCCAATCGCTCGAACTGCCGAATCAGGGTGTCGGCATATTCGCGCGGGCTCATGTTGTAGATGAAGAAGCCGTAGTGATCGTTGACCTCAAGGCTATAGGGAATTGCCGTCAACCGGCCCGACGCGACGCGAATGTCTGTCGGCTGGTCATCGTGGTAGAGGTCACAGGTGTAGTCCAGCCCGTATTCCGCGATCAGGTCCAGCGTGCGCGGGGTGTGGGTCAGCGCGGGCGCAAGCCAGCCTCGGATCGTCTGGCCCGTGGCGCGCTTCACCGTGGCAATGCTGTCCTCGATGATCGCGCGCTCCTGGGCTTCGTCCATCCCATAGCTGTAGCGGGTGTTGTAGATGCCATGGCTGAAGAATTCCCAGCCGCGCTGCGCGGCGTCGTCCACCACTTCGGGAATATGGTCGCAAAGCGCGACCGACAGGCTGACGGATCCGGGGAAGCCGTGTTTGCTCATCACGTCTGCCATGCGCCAGTGGGACACCCGGTTGGCGTGATCGCGGTGGCTGTAACCCACGACGTCAGGATGCGGGCGCCCCCAGCTTTTGCGGTGGGGATTGGCCGGGGGATCCAGTTCGTAAAATTCCAGATTGGGGGCAACCCATACGGCACAGGACTTGCCACCCGGCCATTCAAGCCGGGGCCGTTCGCGCCAGGGGGCGTAATCATAGAGGCCGGGATCGGAAACCTGCGTGTCGGTCATCAGTACGCCTCCAGCCAGTCGATCACCGCCTGCACCGGTTCGACGTCTGCATATTTCAGTTGCAGATCGGTCAGGTTGGCGAAGTGGTAGCTTTCGTGTTTGTCGGCGGTCGTTTCGATCGGGACTATCGTGCGATAACCGTGGCTTAGCGCGTCGACCGCGGTTGCCCTTACACAGCCCGATGTGGATCCACCGGTCACCACAACCGTATCGACCTTGTGCCACACAAGGTAGCTGGCCAGCGGAGTTTCGAAAAAGGCGCTGGGCATGCGCTTGGTATATTGCAGATCGTCCGGCCCCACTTCGCAGCGCGGATCGAGCAGGTGGCGGTCTGAGCCATACTTGATGTTCTGCAGCGAATCTTCGGTATCGGTGCGGGTGCCCCAGACACCGGCATCTGCGCTGTCCGCCTTGTACGCGACCTGGCTCCAGATAACCGGCATACCCTTGGCGCGCGCCAGCGCGGAGATCCGGTTGATATAGGCAATCTGATCGGGGTCCGTTTCGTAAGCGGTGCGGAACAGATCGGTGCGGGTATAAGCCTGCTGCACGTCCACGTTCACGATCGCAAGCTTCTGCCCGAAGCCGAACTTGCGACGCGCGGGGTTGCCGATCACTGCCTCGAAGATTTCGCGGGCGGTGCGGTTATCGCGGACCATCTTGGTGCCTATCAGGGTCAATGGGTGTCCTCCAAACTCGTGCTTGCATCCATTCTGGCCAAGCGTTACCGAGATGTCGAGCGAAAATGTCCGGACAACTTATGACCAGCACGATCACACGCCATTACGTCGATATTGATACGGATTCGGGGCGTCGCAGAGTTCATTATCGCAAGTGCGGCAATGGCGGGCCCACGCTGCTGATGATCCACCAAAGTCCGCGATCTTCAGTGGAATATGAGCCGTTGATGCGCGAATGGTCGCGCCAGTTCACTTGCATCGCGCCTGATACGCCCGGCTTTGGGCAATCTGATCGGTTGGCCAAACCCGGCCCGGACATCGATGATTATGCCGATGCGCTGGTCGAATTCGTCGACGCGATGGGAATCGCGGGAACGCTGGCCTATGGCTTTCATTCTGGCGGCATTATTCTGGTGACCGCGCTGCGGCGGCACCCGGATCGGTTTCGGGCGCTCGCCATTGGTGGCTATGCGATCTGGACGCCAGAGGAAGTTGCCCTGTTCGGCCAGAACTACCTGCCCCATTTCCTGCCGTCGGCCTATGGGGAGCACCTCACCTGGCTGTGGAACCGGATGCTGGAGCAGACCTGGTTCTTCCCGTGGTTCGATACGCGGCCCCAGACGCGCATGTCCGTTGCCCATGACGATCCGGTCCGGGTCCACGGGGGGGTGATCGACATGCTTGATGCGGGCAATGCCTACCGCGACGGATATGGCGCGGTCATCAACGCGCCGCGCGACATTCCGGCAGCGGATGCCGTGGTGCCGCCGTGCCTGATTACGGCATACAATGGAGATCCGCTTCAGGCGCATATCGACCGGCTGGGGGCGCTGCCGGCCAACTGGGAGGCCCGCAAGGTGGTGACACCGGCCGACCATCAGGTCGCCAGCGAGGAATTCCTGCTGAGCCAGGGCGGCATCACCGCTGCGGAATTTCCGGAAGTCGATGATGCAGGTTTCGTGGCGGTGAAGACGGATGCGTTCGACGGTCTGATCCACTGGTCTGGCAAGACTGGTTCAGGGCGGTTGACGATCCACGCCCCCGCGCGTTCGGCGGCGCAGGTCGACACTTCTGCCTCGCTGGCGATCGACCTGCCGGGGCATGGCCTGTCACACGGGTGGATCGGGGATGCGCCGACCGATTGGGCCTCCTGGCAGGAAGTGATCGACGTTGCGGCAACCCGGCTTGGCGCAACGTCCCTGGCGTTCGAGCCGCTGCCGGTTGGTGAAGACGATCAGCTGTATCCCAACCTTTCGCCTGATCGCCACGGCGCATACCTCACGCGGGCATGGAACATCGTTCGGGCCGAACGCTTCTTCGCCCCCTGGTATGTCGCCAGTTCCGACACCGCGATTCCCTTTGAGGTCGATGCCGTGACTCCAGAGGCGCTGGCATCTGCCCATCTTGCCCGCCTTCGGGGCGTCTCGGCACGTGCGTGCCATCAGGCTCGGCAGGCTGCCGACATTCTGTAACCAAGGAGTTCCTCTGTCGTGACCGACACACCCATCGACATTCGTTCGGCCATGCCGCTGCTGGCGCGCCATGAAGGCGTCTGGGACGGCGTTTACAGCTATTTCAATGCCCGCAACGAAAAAGTGGACGAACACGCCAGCCGCCTGATCTGCCGCTTCCCCGATGGCGGCCCGTTTCCCTATCATCAGACCAATCATTACACCTGGGCCGATGGACGCCGTGAATCGCGGGATTTCCCGGCGCTTTACCGCGATGGCCGCGTCTGGTGGGACAACGACTTGATCAAGGGCTGGGCAGCGGAAGTCCCGCTCGACGAATACAACCGCACCGTCATGCTGTACTGGCAGCGCACGGGCGACCCTTCGCTGTACCTCTATGAGCAGATCCAGATTTCCGACGACGGTCAGCACCGTTGCCGCACCTGGCACTGGATTCGCAATGGCCAGCTCGAAACGCGCACTGCGATCAACGAAACGTTCGTGACTCGCGATTGGCGTGCGATCGACGCCGAGATGGAGGCCGCCGCTGTCTGAACCGCTGCCCCTGTTCGACAGGATCTGGCGATCCCATGTCGTCGCCTCGCTTGAGGGCGGAGCCGACCTGATAGCCATCGACCGGATTTTCCTGCACGAACGCACCGGGGCCGCCGCGCTCAACGCGCTGGCCGCCGCCGGGCGCAAGGTGGCCGATCCGGCGCGCGTCTTCGCTGTGACGGACCACATCGTTGATACTCGTCCGGGGCGCACCGACCAAACGCTGATGCCCGGCGGTCAGGCGTTCATCGCAGAAACACGAGCTGCCACGCAGGCTGCCAGAATCCGTCTGTTCGACGTCAATGATCCGGATCAGGGCATCGTTCACGTCATTTCCCCCGAACTGGGCATTGTCCTGCCCGGGGCCACCCTGATCGCCCCCGATAGCCACACCTGCACGCAGGGGGCATTCGGTGCGCTGGCATGGGGGATTGGTTCTTCGGAAGCGGAACACGCGATGGCCACCGGCACGCTCCGCCTCAAAAAACCCGGCACGATGCGCGTCACCTTTTCCGGAACGCTGCCCGCCCTGGTGACACCCAAGGACATGGCACTGGCGTTGATCGCCCGTTACGGCGCGGGTGGCGGTGCAGGTCATGCAGTGGAATTCGCCGGCGATGCGGTGCGCGCTCTTGGCATGGAAGGGCGCATGACGCTTTGCAACATGGCCACAGAGTTTTCGGCCATGACAGGCATGATCGTGCCGGATGAAAAGACCTTTGCATGGCTGGAAGGGCGCCGGTACGCGCCTGCGGGCCCGGCCTGGGATGCAGCGCTGGCCCATTGGCGCACACTGATCAGCGACGCAGGGGCGAGGTTCGATCGGGAAATCGAAATCGACGCGGGCACCCTTGCACCAATGATCAGTTGGGGAACCAGCCCTGAGCACGCGGTCGGGATTGACCAGTGCGTCCCCGAAGACGCGCCGCAGCGGGCGCTGGACTATATCGGACTGGAAAAAGGGACCTCTCTGAGGGGTATCCGGATCGACGCGGCTTTTATCGGCAGTTGCACCAACAGCCGGCTCTCCGATCTGCGCCAGGCTGCTGCGCTGCTGCGCGGGAAGCGCGTGGCTGATGGGGTAAAAGCGATCTGCGTGCCCGGTTCGTCGCGCGTCAAGCGCGAGGCCGAGGCAGAAGGGCTGGACCGGGTATTCCTTGAAGCCGGGTTCGAATGGCGCGAAAGCGGCTGTTCGATGTGCTTTTATGCCGGTGGCGAAAGCTTTGGGCATGGTGCGCGGGTGGCTTCCACCACCAACCGGAATTTCGAAAGCCGGCAAGGGCCGAATGTCAAAACCCACATCGCCAGTCCAGCAACGGTGGCGGCCAGTGCGCTGGCAGGGTGCCTGGCCGACCCGCGGGAGATTACCTGATGGCACAGCCGCTTTCACAAATCACCTCGCTGCCGCTGCCACTGCTGCGCGATAACGTCGATACCGACCAGATCATCCCATCGCGCGAAATGAAGAGTACCGGCAAGACCGGTCTGGCAGGCGGCCTGTTTGCGGGCTGGCGCTATATCGGCACGTCGGGCCGCGAGCCCGATCCGGCCTTTGTGCTCAACAATCCCCGTTACGCGCAAAGTGAAGTCATCCTGGCCGGGCGTAATTTTGGTTGCGGATCAAGCCGTGAGCATGCGGTCTGGGCCCTCGCGGAATTTGGTTTTCGGGCCATTCTGGCGGAGAGTTTCGCCCCGATCTTTGCCGGCAACTGCGTGCGTAACGGAATCGTTCCGATCGTGCTGGAAGCAGACGCCATAGCCGCCATTTCGGTCAGGGATGCTCCCGTGACCATCCGGCTTGACGAGCAGGACGTTACGTCGGCCGATGGACAGCGCTGGACTTTCGCCATCGATGCGGAAGCGAAGGCCATGCTGCGTCATGGTCTGGATGCCATCGACCTGACCTTGCAGCAGGCGCAACGAATTGCCGAATGGCAGGGCTGTGACCGCGCAGCACGCCCCTGGATTTACCTGGAGGAAACCGCATGACTCAGCATATCCGGATTAGCGAAGTCGGTCTGCGCGACGGGTTGCAAAGCATCGATCGCGTCATGCCGACCGAGGCCAAGAAGGCCTGGATCCTGGCCGAGGTCGCCGCTGGCGTGACCGAGATGGAAGTGGGCAGTTTCGTGCCGCCCAGCCTGTTGCCACAGATGGCGGATACGGCTGAAATCATTGCGTTCGCCAAGACGGTGCCGGGGCTGGAGGTGGTTGCGCTGGTTCCCAACCTGAAAGGCGCGGAAAGAGCCATCGCAGCCGGGGTGGACAAGATGTCGATCCCGTTCTCGATGTCGGAATCGCACAGTCTCAAAAATGTGCGCAAGACTCACGTTAAAATGCTGGACCAGATCGCTGCTATCGCGGCGCTGGTTGCTGCCCAGCCTGAGGGGCGCCGCCCGCACTTCGAGGTAGGGCTGTCCACGGCATTCGGTTGCACGATCGAAGGCCCGGTGCCGGAAAACCAGGTCGTTCATCTGGCAGAACAGTCGATCGCGGCGGGCGTGGCCGAAGTCTGCCTTTCGGACACCACGGGCTATGCCAACCCGACGCAGGTCCGGCGGCTGGTGCGCGCGGTGAAGGGTGCAATCGGCGCGGACCGGTTGAATACGCTGCATCTCCACAACACCCGCGGACTTGGCTTGGCCAACGTGCTGGCAGGGCTGGAGGAAGGGATCACGACGTTCGATTCGTCGATGGGCGGGATCGGCGGTTGCCCATTTGCGCCAGGCGCATCGGGCAACATCGTGACCGAAGATCTGGTGTTCATGCTGGAAGCGATGGGGCTGCACACCGGGATCGATATCGCAGGTCTGGCCGCCGTGCGCCGGATCATCGCGGACGCCCTGCCGGGTGAGCCGCTTTATGGGTTCATTCCCGACGCTGGGGTGCCTTTGGGTTTTGAAAGGATCGCTGAATGACGTCCACCGCTGATGTCCCCATGCCGCTCAAGGGCATCCGGGTTATCGAGTTTACCCATATGGTCATGGGGCCGGCCGTCGGCGCGATGCTGGCGTCGCTTGGTGCGGATGTGGTCCGCGTGGAACCGGTCGGCGGCGACAACACGCGCCGTCTTCTTGGGTCTGGCGCAGGTTATTTCCCGATGTACAACCGGCACAAGCAGTCGATCTGCCTCGATCTCAAAAGCGAAGCAGGCCTGGGCGTGGCCCGCGACCTCGCCGCCGACGCCGACGTCTTGATCGAAAATTTCAGGCCTGGCGCACTCGACCGCCTTGGCCTGGGATATGAAGCCCTGTCCAAGGTCAATCCGCGGCTGATCTATTGTTCGGAAAAAGGCTTTCTGCCGGGACCGTACGAAAATCGTACCGCGTTGGACGAAGTGGCGCAGATGATGGGCGGTCTGGCCTATATGACCGGACCTCCGGGCCGTCCGCTGCGCGCTGGGGCCAGCGTGATCGATGTCACCGGCGGCATGTTCGGGGTAATCGCGATTCTTGCAGCGATCAACGAGCGCCACACAACCGGACACGGGCAGTTTGTACAAAGTGCTCTGTTCGAAACCACGATCTACCTGATCGGTCAGCACATGGCCCAGAAGGCCGTGACCGGGAAAGCCGCGGACCCGATGCCGGCGCGCATTTCGGCCTGGGCAATCTATGACGTGTTCGAAACGCGCGACGACCCGATCTTCATCGGGGTCGTCACCGATGGCTTGTGGGAAAAGTTCTGCAAGCTGTTCGGTTTGAACGATCTGTGGTCGGATGAAAGCATCCGCATCAACAATGCCCGCGTCCAGGCGCGTGACCGGATACTGCCGCGTATTCGTGAACTGATCGCCGGTTTTACCCGCGCCGAGCTGATCGACCGGCTGGAAGGCACGGGGCTGCCTTTTGCTCCTATCGGGCGCCCGCAGGACATGTTTGACGATCCGCACCTGCTGGCTAGCGGCGGGCTTGAACCAGTCAGGCTGCCCGACGGCACCCAGACCGCGCTTCCGGCCTTGCCGATCATGATGAACGGACGCCGGCCCAGCACCGCATCGACACTGTCCGAACCCGGCGCCGATAGCCGCATGGTGCTGGCGGGACTGGGGTACGCGCCGGAACGGATCGAAGCGTTACTGGCTGCAGGGTCGGTGGGCTGATTCAGGGGCGTCGATACGTCATGAACTGATCCTGCGGTGCCCCCTTCGGCAGTAGGCTTCGCGGATTCCATAAGGGAGAATAGGCTATGTTCTGGAAATCTACTCAAGCGGCGCTGGCGCTTTTCGCCTTGCTGCCGATGACGCCCGCGCTGGCCGCCGACAAGCCGGCTTCCGCTTCACGGGATGCGGCGACTCCGGAATTCCGGGCTTGGGTTGATGCGCGGGCCGGAACGGGGCAGCCTGTGCACTGGGTTGCCGAGGGTGGGGTCTATGAATACCCATCCGGTCGCAAGCTGTTTGGGATGGTGGGGTTTGACAGCAGTCGCGTGATCTGGCCCGCCAAGGCTGGCGAGCCTGTTTTTCACCTTACGCGCAAGACATTCGCCTATACGGATCCCCAGACCGGAGAGATTCTGCGCGAATTCAACGGGCAGCCGGTTACGCCGATCGCGTATCCTTATCAGATGATCTCCTATCGCCAGGAAGGCGATCAAATCTTTGCCGATGTCGAACAGGGGGCCGGCAAGGATGTGCGTACCATCAGGGCCCGGGATGGCATCCGCTATCGTTGGCTGGGCAAGGATACGCTGGCGGTCACCGCTCCCATCTTTCTTGATTTTCCGCTGCCCGGTGGCGCGCGGTACGAAGCTTGGGAAAACTACGATTTCTTCCTCCACCGTGCCGGAAAGCTGGATGAACCCTATCAGATGAGCTGGCAGCGCTTTGGCGCATTGCCTGCGTGGGCTGGCAAGGGCAAGGCAATCTACCATCTGGTTTCGTGGCGGGTTGAGAGCGAGAAGGAATTTCCGGCGCCGTTGCTGGCGTGGGCCAGGGAAAGCATGTCGCTGTGGCTGAAGCCGCCAGCCGATGTCGCGGAAGTGCGTCGTTTGCAGAAGGGCGACGCGGGCGAAGCTTGGGCGAAGTGATCTTTGCTACGGCCCAGGTTCAATCCCTTTGCATGCGGGAGCTGCTTTCATGACTGTCTGGATTCTTGTCTTACACATCGCGGTTCTGGGCTACTGGCTTGGCTCCGAACTGGTGATCAATTCGACTTATCGTTACGTCAGCTATGCCGGATCCATGCCCTTTAATGAGCGGCAGCGGTTGATGGACCATGTCATGATCGTTGATCAGCATGTGCGTTATGCACTCGTCCTGCAGGCAATGCTGGGGACGATGCTGGCCGCCTCCTATGGACTTGTGCCGGGCGGGGAAACGGTGGCGAATATCGCTCTGGCCATCGGCATCGCCTGGTTGGCCTTCGTCGAGGCGGTGCATCGACTGCACCACAGTGCGATCGGCCAGGTCCTGGCCGCAATCGACCGGGCATCGCGATACGTGCTGATCATCATTCTGCTGGCGTTGGCGACCGGTATTGTCGGCAGTGAGTGGAGTATGCCGCTCTGGCTGCGGTTGAAGCTGGGCCTGTTCGCAGGGGTGATCTCTTGCGGGGTTGGCATCCGCTTTGCGCTGATCGCGCATTTCCGCACCTGGGCCGTAATGGCCCGCGATGGCGTCACGCCTGAACGCAACGCGGTGATCGAACGGACTTATGTTCGGGCAACTTCGGTGCTGGTTCTGCTATGGGTGTTCATCGCGGCGATCGTCGTGGTGAGCGTGGTCAAGCCTGTATGACGCAGCCGGACCGGGTCTCGCTGATCGCCAGCCTGCGTCAGCGGTACGGTAACGAGGCCGTGCTGACTGATCCGGTCCGGCTGGCAGCGGCCAGCCATGATGTCTATGCATCGGGCGTCGCGCCAATTGCCATTCTGGTTCCGAAAGATGCGGCCGATTTGGGGGTGGCGATTGCCGAGATCACAGCGCATGGGCTGGCCGTGGTCCCACGTGGCGGCGGGCTGAGCTATACCGCAGGTTATGTCAGGCAAGCGGGTGAGGCCGTGCTTGTCGACTTGTCCAGGCTGGACCGGATTCTGGTGATCGACCCAGTCAACATGACCGTGACGGTAGAGGCAGGCGCGACGTGGAAAGCGATCCACGCCGCTCTTGCTGAGTATGACCTTCGACTTCCCTTCTTCGGCACTTTCTCAGGCGCCGGCGCGACCGTCGGTGGTGGATTGTCGCATGGTGCCCTGTTCTTCGGGTCGGCACGGTATGGAACGGTTGCCGATATTGTTCTGTCGATGGACGTCGTGCTGGCCGATGGCAGTACCATGCGCACCGGGCAGGCCGCACTTCAGGCACCTTGCCATCCGGTGTTTCGTGGTCTTGGCCCTGATCTGACTGGGCTGTTCCTGCACGATGGAGGCGCCTTCGGGATCAAGACGAAAGCTCACCTTCGCGTGATACGCCGTCCGGCCCATACGGGGTATGCCAGTTTTGCCTTTAGGCGGATTGTCGATGCCGTGGATGCGCTTTGTGCCATCCAGCGCGAAGGGCTGATCGAAGACGGATACATCATGGATCCGGGCGCGACCGATCATCTCGATGTGGATGCGGCGGCCGTGGCCCGGTCCGTGCGGGCCGTGTCGCGCAATTCGGGCGGCGTGCTGGGGGCGGCGAAATCTTTGCTGGCCATGTCGCGCGGTGGACTGGATGTGATCCCGCAAGGGCACTTTTCACTGCATCTGGTTTGCGCTGAGCGCACCCGGTCCGGGCTGAACGAAGCCTTGGCCAATTGCGCCAGAATCGCGCATTCGCATGACGGACGCCGAGTTGCTCCGACAATCCCGATGGTTGCGCGAGCAGACCCCTTCCCCGGCCTGAACGGCGTGTTGGGGCCGGGCGGCGGGCGCTGGGCCGCTCTCAACGCGAAAGTGGCGCTTGGCGAAGCACATCGGGTCGTTGCGGCTTTTGACCAGATGATTGCGGCAATGGCCAGTGAAATGAAGCGTCACGGTGTGCGTGTAACGCGTCTGGCGTCAGCACTCTCCACTCCGTGTTTCAGTTTCGAAGGCGTATTCCACTGGAGCGACAGTTGGCTGCCGCTGCATCGAAGTGCCCCGGACGCTGCGGCTCTAGCACGTTTGGACGAACCCGCGCCAAATCCTGCGGCAAGGGAACTCGTCGCGCGGTTGCGGGCGATGACGGTGGACCTGTTTCGCGCGCACGGTGCGGCATCGAACCAGATTGGACGAACCTATCCGTTCATGCCTGTGTTGCGGGATGAGCCGGCTGACTTGTTGCGGGCGATCAAGCTGGCAGTCGATCCGCACAACCTGATGAACCCAGGCGTTCTGGGTTTTCCCTGTTCGTCCCGATGAAGCGGTCGTCCTCGATTTCAACCACCAGGAGTTATCATGTCTGAATTCTTTGCGATCGTTTGCCGTGACAAGGCCGACACGAAGCCGACCCGCATGGCCGGGTTGAAGGAGCATCTGGCTCACCTTGACGAAGTGTTCGACCGGGTTGCGCTGGCTTGCCCGCTCCACGGCGAGGATGGCGGTTTCGTCGGTTCGCTGGTAATTGTCAGCGCGTCCGACCGGGCCGATGCACAGGCCTTCATCGAAGCAGACCCCTATTACAAAGCGGGTATCTGGGACACGGTGGAGATCAGCCGGATCGGCGTCAAAGCTGGCAGTTGGGTGGGCGGCAAGCCCTGGTAAGGAATTGATCTGGGCAGCAGCCGGGCTCAGGCCGTCTGGCTGCCCAGTTCAATCAATAGCGCCTTGATCAGGTCGTCGATCAAGGCGCGTTTGCGCCGCATCAGAAATATCGGCGTTGTCCAGGCACCATTACCCATGTCGCGCCACAGCAGGTCCGGCAGGTCTTCGCACAGCGAATGCGGCAGAATGGCGAGGCATCGGGACCGGCGCAGCGCCTGCAGCGTGAACAAGACCGATGTTGTCATGATACCGGGACGCGGAGGGGCCATCCCCGCGTTGACGAACGCTTCTCCGATCTGCGCATCCAATAACGCCGTGTTGCGGCCTATGATCCATTGAGCCTCTGCGAGATCGGCCAGGCCGCTGGCGTTCGAGAGCAGGGTATTGTCCGCAGCGCTGGTAACGCCCCATCGCTCAACTGCGAGCTGTTCAAGCAGTACGCTGTCCGTCTGCTCCGCAGTTTGCGATGAAATGGCTACATCGATCTCTCCGCGATGAAGCTTGGCGACAAATTCCCGATCGATCCCGCTTTCGACATCGATGCGCACGCGCGGATAACGCTCGGCAAAGCGCATGACCCGGCTGCCCAGGTGGCTGGATGCGGCAATCGGGCTTAGCCCCACAACCAATCGACCGCGCTGCAAGCCTAGTTCCGCACTGGCTGCATGTCTGAGGCGGCCAGCATCTGCCAGAACCTGCCGGGCGTGTTCGGCAATGGCATCGCCTAGCCGGGACAGGACCATGCCGCGCGCTGCACGCTCGAACAGTTTTCCGCCCAGTTCCAGTTCCAGCCTGGCAAGGCTTTTGGACAGGGCCTGCTGAGTTAACCCCACGCGATCTGCGGCAAGTGTCAGGCTGCCGGCATCGACGACGGCAAGGAAGTGGGAAAGTTGGCGCAGTTCCATAGCCAAACCATCAACCATAAGTTGTACAAAATGACAACCGGTTGCTAGTTCGATCGAAGTGTACCGCACAAGCTTGGGTCAAATGCCTTTCTTGGGAGTATTGAACCATGGCTAGTCTGAACAGCGTTTCCCAGTGGGACGAAGTCGTCGATGTGTTGATCTGCGGTTACGGTTGCGCGGGTGCGTCTGCCGCCATCGAGGCTCGTGACACTGCTCCCGATGCGCGCATCCTGATCGTGGAAAAGGCGCCGCAGGAATTTGCCGGCGGTAATTGCCGCGTTTCCGGGCAGTCGCTGCTGATTTCAAAGAACAAGGACGCCCTGAAGGATTATCAGCGAAAGATGAGCGCTGCCAATCCCGTCAGCGAGGAACTGCTCGACGACTGGGCCGACCGGATGGTCAACCTTGAGCCTTGGATTCAGCAGATTGCAGCCGGCGCTGGTCAGGAATTCCTGCGCGGCACGGGTTTCACCGAGCGCGACGCCGTACTGGAATTCCCGGAACTGGGCGCGCGCGATGCCGTGGCCTACACCTCCACGATCCTGCCGATCCCGTCAGGCGTCTGGTTGGCCCTGAAGGCTAACGTGGAAAAGCGGAACGTGCCCGTCTGGTTTGATAGCCGACTTGTGGACCTCATCCAGGACCCGGACACGTTGGAAGTTTTCGGCGCGTGGATCGAACAGAACGGTCAGCGCAAGGCGATCCGCGCCGAACGCGGCGTGATTGTGGCAATCGGGGGCTATGAAGCGTCGCCCCAGATGCAGCGCGACTATTATGGCCTGTCGAACGTTGTGCCGCTGGGGACACCGTATAACACGGGGGATGGCCTGCGTATCATGCAGAAGGCTGGCGCGGACATGTGGCATCTGCGCAATCAGGGGCAGTCGGGCGGTATCTGGCCGGGTATCCGCCAGCCGCATCAGCAGACCTGCTACTTGCGCAATTTCATGCTGCCGGCGTTCAGCTGGTTCGACGTCGACAGCGAAGGGCGTCGTTTCTACAACGAGGCGAACGAGCTGCAGTTGACCCACTACAAGGAAAAGAAGCACGGTCGTTTCGTTGATGTGCCGCTCAACGTGGCCCACCCGGTCCACATGATCTTTGACGAAACCACCCGGCAGGCAGGCAAGCTGGTGCTGGAGGTCATGACCTGGAGCGCGGTTGTCGTTGCAGAAGAATGGAGCGAGGACAACAGCGCCGAGATTGCTTCCGGCCTCATCCACAAAGCCGACACGATTGCTGAACTGGCCGCCAAGATTGGCATCGAAGTGGCCGTTCTTGAGGAACAGGTCGCGCGTTACAACGCGAGTTGCGCTGCCGGCAACGACGAGGTTTTCGGCCGAAATGCGGAAACCCTGCTGCCGGTGGCCAACGGCCCGTTCTATGCCCTGCCGATCACGCCCGCCATTGTCTGTACCGGCGGCGGTGCGCGCCGCAATATGAACGGTGTGGTTTTCGGTCATGACGACAAGCCGATTGCGCGGCTTTACGAAGCAGGTGAACTCGGCTCGTTCATTTCTGACCTCTATCAGAACGGATCGTACCTGACCGAAGCGATGATTACCGGTCGCGGCGCAGCGCGCAGCGTGCTGGCCCTGGAACCTTCGGTGCTGCCGACCTCGGCAGGGCAGGCCTGAGATGCTGGTCAAGACTCCCGCGATCAAGCTGGGCGTTGAAGTGCGCGAAAGCCGGGTTGAGGATGGGCGCCTCATCCTCGCCGGCGTCGCCAATGCGATGCCTTGCACGGTGGAAATCGGCGGAAAGGAACTGGTTCGCCTGGCCGGTAAGCTGATGCGCCCCGCAGTGGTGGCGCTGGCGCTGCGTTCGATGCTCTCAAAATCCGATTAGTTGCGATTAGACACGCTTTAGCCTGACATTCTAGCGGGAAAGTAAGGAGAAGTTCCTTGAGTGGATTCCTCGAAGTCTACGAATTGGCTCTGCTGCGGTTCGCGCACATTCTGGCGATGGTTTATTGGCTGGGCGGGGAATGGGCCGTCTTCCAGACATCCTACAAGGTTGTCGACCCAGCGCTGCCCGTAGCAGAGCGAGTGCGCCATCTCGACACGGTCTTCCGCATCGACGTTGTCTCGCGGATCGGTATCATCTCGCTGTTGCCGCTGGGCCTGCACATGGGGCACCTGTGGGGTGTGCAACCCTATGGCGGCAATTTCCTCGTCGCGGTCTGGCTGGGTTGGGTGGCCTGGGTGATCGTCACCCTGCTGGCCTTCCGCGACAAGATGCGGCGCAAGGATACCGTGTTCGGCAAGTTGGAGGACTGGTCGCGCTATCTGGCTATCCCCGCCGTCATCGGCACCGGCATCACATCCTTGCTGGGCATGGGGCCGTTTGAAGCAGGCGATGGACAGCAATGGTATTCGGCAAAGCTGATCGTTTTCGGGCTAAGCCTGATCGTCGGGCTTGTCCTGCGATATTATCTGCACGAGTGGCCGGGGATTTTCGCCCGGCTTGCGAAAGGACCAGACGCCGCTGCCGAGGCACGTCTGGCCGATCTCATCCGCTCAGCCCGGATCGTGGCCGTGATCTACTGGATCACCATTGGTGCCGCTGGCTTCCTGGGGGCGGTGAAGCCGATCTGACGCTGGTCAGGCGGATGAAGGAAGGGGGCGGTCGTGATCCACGGCCGCCCCTTTTTGTTATGAAATTAACATTTGACGGTGAACCCTCCTCGATGAATATATTTGTCCGTACAAATTGACCGCCCCGGGCCACAACCGGTTCCGGCGGCAAGCAAGCGCAAGGGGTAGGATATGAGCATTTCGCGACGTGGCATGATGGGAGCCTGCGCGGCCCTGACAACGGCAGCTGCTGCAGGAGTTGGCTCCAGTGCGAAGGCTGCGACAGCCGCAGGTGCACCAGCGCCGTTGTCGATGCGTCCGGATGGCAGCTATGAAACCGTTGCGCTGGCCAAGGATGCCATCATGCTCGGCGTGGTCCAGTCGCGGGTAGTGCCGGTCGAGCTGGCGAACCTCAAGCAGTCGCGTTTTGCCAACGTCCAGCACATGGCGGACCTTATCGATCGTGCCAACGGGCTCGTCGGGCACGATATCCTGTTCTTCCATGAATTCCCGGTCACCGGCTACTATCATGGCTGGAACCTTGACGATGCGCGAAAGGTGGCGATTGAGCTGCCCGGCCCGGAAACGGAACTGCTGGCGCGCAAGGCCCGCGAATATGGGTGCTGGCTAGTGTTCGGCTCGTACGTTCGCGATCCAGCCTGGCCGAAGTCGCTACTGTCGATCACGGTCATCATGAACGACAAGGGGGAAATCGTCGACCGGCACTGGAAGGCGCGGAACCTGAAGGGCTTCTTCGGGGGACGCAAAGAGCTGTTCACCACCACCATATACGATGTGCTGGACCGCTATGTGGAAATGTACGGTCCGGATGCGGTCCTGCCGGTCACCCGGACGCCGCTGGGCAACATCGCGACGAGCTCCACGCAGAAAGAACCAGAGCTGTTCCGCGCCTTTGCGATGAAGGGGGCGGAACTGATCCTCCGGACGGCAACGGGTGGTTTCACGCCGCTCGATATCCAGGCAACATCGCTGTACAACGGGGTGTATACAGCGGTGGCCAACAATGCTGCCTCACCCGAAAATACCCGCTATTTTGCCGATACCGGCGGCGGTGGCAGCGCAATCTATGGGCCGGATGGGGGCGAACTGGCAAGCGCAAAGCTGGCGTTCGAAACTCTGGTCAGCCAACGGATTCCGATCGGAGCCTTCCGTACGCGCCATCGCCAGCCGGTGGTTCACACCGAACTGTTTCTGCCGGTATTTGAGCAATATCGCTCGCAGTATGGCCCGAACCTGTTCGACGCCTATCAGCCTACCGACGCGCTTGATGCGGGAAGGTACCTTCAGGACAAGGCCCGCTGGCCGCGCACGTAATCTGCGCGCCATCCTCAAACTGTCCGGTTGATCGTTCTTAGGAGCAAGCTGCATGGCTGCTTATCTTGTTGTCATTGCCCACGTTGATGATCGTGAGGCTTTCATGGGCGGCTATGCAAGGGTAGCCGCCGCGTTGGTGACCCGGATGGGCGGTCGATACCTGCTGCGCGCGCCGGGCGCACTTGGGCTGGAAGGCGATGGTCTGGACGGCGCTTCGGTCGTCGTCTCCCAGTGGACTGACATGGCCGCGCTGCGGGCGTTCTGGGAAAGTGAGGAATACGCCCGCATCCGCCCCCTGCGTGAGGGTATTGCCCGCTGCAAGGTTCTCGCATTGGAAAGCCCGGACGCTCCGGCTGTAGGCGGAGATGCGGCAGGGCATAACCGCGCCGCCGCCATCGCCGGAATCGTGGAGGCAGGCGAGCGTTGGAAGTCGAGTTATGCCTCTGGCGACCTGGTGGCGATGCGCGATCTTTACGAGCCGGACTGCCTGGTCAGCCCCAACGCCGCGCCGTTGCTGAAAGGGGTCGATGCGGTGATCGATCACTTTGCCCGTCATGCCCGGTCCGGAAACCGGGTCGAGGTGGAATCAACGATCGAGTCAATCGAGGTTGAAGGCGCGTTTGGCTATCAGGTGCTGCGCTTTGTGATGTCAATTGCCCCATCGGACCATGACGCCTACCAGATCGCGGGGCGGACCCTGTTGGTCTACAAGCGGGGCGACGATGGCAACTGGCGTGTCTGGCGGGACATGGACAACAGCCTGGCCCCGGGCGAGGCCGTTATCTGAACCGGTTGGCTCTGTGATGGAGCTGGGCGCAGCGACATGCTGCGCCCGGTTGCCATTCCAGCCCGCAAACGCACAAATCCATTATCGAGGCGCCTGAATAGCCAATCGCCGCGTCAGGAAGCATCGAAATATCGGCCATTTCCGCGCCTCCTTGCACTTAGTGATTTTGCTTCAGATCCCGATGGCGCCGTTCATGCGTTTTCGGCCTAACCCATGTAAGCCCCGCCGCTGACGTGCAGCACATTTCCGGTCATATAGCTTGATCCTGGGCCAAGTAGGAACAGGATCGGGCCTGTGACATCGCTGGCCGTCGCCATCCGCGCAAGCGGGATCTGCGCGAGATATGCGTCCATGTCGAACCGGAGCGGTGCAGCCGGGTCCAGCGTCCGCCCTCGGCCACCCCGCAGGAAGGGAGTGTCCACCGCGCCGGGCGACACGAAGTTGATCCGCACTCCGGGGGCCAACTCACGCGCAACGGATTGGCCCATCGCGACCATCCCGGCTTTGGCTGCCACATAAGGGGCATAACCTGCCTGCGGGATGTAGGCCATGTCGCTTGTCAACATCACCACGCTTGCCGTGCCGTCATGCTTCAGCAGCGGCACGGCGGCGCGAAGGCACAGCGTCATCAACCGCAGGTTGCCATCCAGCACATCGTCGATCTGATCGATCTCCCACTGATCGATCGGTTGGCGTGGGCCAGCGAAACCCGAAGCGATGACAAGGCCGTCGAGCCGGGGGCTGATCTGCGCCATTTGTGCAAACGCCGAGGAGATCGATTCCGGGTCACGCCCATCAAAGGCGATGGCATGGTGTGCAGGGCCGGGCGCTTCGGCCAGCGAACCGGGCAAGTCCATGGCAATCACCGTGCCGCCACCATCGACCAGCGCCCGAACGACGTCTGCGCCGATCCCGCCGCAGGCTCCCAGCACGGCAATACGGGATCCGGCAGGCGGCATGAACTTTGTTGTGTCAGCCATATTCAATACACTCCAGTAGTTCGCCGCTGGGCCCCCGCAGGGTTGCGGCGCGGCGGCCATTGTAGGGGAAACCGGCATGGGTAGCCGGCGGTGCAAGCCATTCGATGTCCAGTGCATCAAGATTGGCGACGCCAATGCTGACCAATGCGTTGCCAGGCGGAAGCATAGCATCGTGCTGTGGGCGGGCCTTGGCCTGAGGAGGGTATCCATCCACCTCGAAGATCGTCATCCGCCCGTTCTGGACCATCGTCAGATCAGTGCGGTAACTGTCCGGCAGGTCGAAGGCCTGATTGATCATCCTGTAGGTCAGATTGAATGTGTCGGCAGCCTGCAAGCAAAGATGCCGCTCATACCATTGAACCGAGGCCGCCCGATCGGGCGTGGCCAGGATGGCGATGAACAGATGATCCACCGATGACTGTGCGCGGGGCAGATCACAGTTCGGCATGTCCGCGCGCACTTCGTTCAGATAGACCATTTCCCGGCCGCGGCCCAATACCTGCATCGGAATGAAATAGGCCATTCCTTCCAATTCGCGCGGCAAGCCCTGGATTGAAAAGCCGGACCCGTCCAGCCGGTCCGGCCAGCCGAACACGTCCTGGACGGTAAGTTCGAAGGCGGCCCAGCCGTGGCTCGTGGTCGGCACGAAAGCCGGGCAATCGGGCTGTTCGACCAGACGAAGCGCGCAGGGTGACCCGCTTTGCGGTCGAAGAACGGCCATGCGCGAACCGGCGCTGGCGGGCGCGCCCCAGGCAGCGGCAAGGCTGTCGTTAATCCGCGAGGCTTCGACCAGTTCCAGGCCAAGGACATCGCGGTAGTCCAGGATCGCCGCGTCAAGATCAGGGGTCACGGACAGGCCGCCCACGATCTGGCCGTGGCGCGGCGAGTCTGCAAAGGGCGCGCTCATCGGAAGACTGGCGGCCGCTTTGCCAGAAACGCACTGACGCCTTCTGCAAAGTCATCACCGTCGAAAGCGGCGGCGAATTCAGCGCGGGTGGTATCGTCGTCAGCGACCTGTCCATCCAGAATGCGCTGGACCATCACCTTGGACATGCGCTGGCTGTGACCCGAAACCGCCACAAGTTCACTTGTGATGCGGTCAAGTGCGGCGGCAGGATCGGTGTCGAGGAGCGTTACCATGCCGATCGCGAGCGCCTCTGCCGCGGTCAGCAATGTACCGGTGAACAGGATGCGCTTGGCCTGGGCCGGACCGACCAGGTCGACCAGCAGCTTGGTGTCGTGCAAGGGATAGACCAGCCCCAGTTTGGCCGGGGTGATGCCAAAGCGCGCCTTTGGACCAGCGACGCGGAAATCGCAGGCCAGTGCAATGCCGCAGCCGCCGCCCACGCAATCGCCCTCGATGAAGGCAATGGTCGGCTTTGCCGCGCGGGCCAGTTCATGCTGTACGCGATTGATCGCGGCCTGATTGGCGGCGCGCCATTCCCGATCGCGTGCGCCGGTGGCAAATTCACCAATGTCCGCACCTGCGCAGAATGCGCTGTCCGGTTTGGCCGCGCGCACCACCAGCACATTGACTGCCGGATCGGCCATCGCCTGGGCCAGAAGTTGCGGGAACAAGTCCCACATTTCCTGGTTGAAGGCATTGCGCTTGTCTGCGCGGTCGATCAGCAGGTGAGCCACCGCACCCTGCCGTTCCAGTCGCAGGGTCATGCCGGATCGACCGTGGCAAGGTGCTGCGCAATCTGGTGGCGGCTTGCCACCCACACGCCTTCATGGGCGCGGACATGGCGGAAGAATTCTTCCAGCGCCCAGATGCGGCCCGGACGGCCGATGATGCGCAAGTGCAGGCCCAGCGACATCATGCGGCCAAGGCCCTGCTGCCCTTCGCGGTAGATCTGGTCGAAGTTGGCCTTGGCATAGTCCAGCCATTGGTGCGGGGTCAGCGCCGGATCGGTCCACATCTTCATGTCGTTGCTGTCGAGTTGATAAGGCACGATCGCCAGCGGCTTGCCCGGAACGGTCGTGCGATCCCAGAACGGCACGTCGCCCGAATAATCGTCCATGTGGTAGGCAAAGCCTTCCTCGATCAGCAGGCGGCGCGTGGCATCGGTGTGAAAATAGCGCGAGAGCCAGCCATAGGGGCGCACACCGACGGTGCGTTCGATCGATTCCACCGCCTTGCGGATGAATTCGCGCTCCTGCTCCTCGTTCATCTTGAACTGGTGGACCCAGCGCCAGCCGTGGCTGACCGGCTCATGCCCCAGTTCCGCGATGGCGGCGGCGATTTCGGGATAGTTTTCAAGGCTTAGTGCGGCAACCGTCCAACTGGCCATGATGTCATAGGCCTTGAGCAGGCGCACGATACGCGGCGCGCCGGCCTTGATGCCATACAGGTAGTTGCTTTCGTTGCCGTAGTTGCGGATCGGCGAACGGATGTGGATGCCCAGTTCGTCGACTGGCTCCATGCCGCGGTCCCCGCGGGCCACGGTCATTTCGCTGCCTTCCTCGACGTTCACCACCACGGACAGGGCCATGATGTTGCCATCGGGCCAACGGATCGATTCTTCGTGCATCAGTGCATTTCCTCCCCGCCCGAGACGTTCAGCGCCTCGCCGGTAACATAAAAGGCATCATCGCTAGCAAGCCATGCGCAGGCCGCCGCCGTATCGCTGGCAAGACCGGGGCGACCCATCGGGTTCTTGCGGTGCATGTCAGCGATGTAATCCTCGACCGTGGCGAAACCCAGCAGCCGCGAGAAGTATTCGTTCTGCTGCGCGCCAAGGCCGGTGGTCACGTGGTTCGGGCAAACCGCGTTTACGGTGATCTTGTGCTTGCCCAGTTCCAGCGCCGCAGCGCGGGTCAGGCCGACCATACCATGCTTGGAGCTGACATAGGCCGGAAGATCCGGAAACGCGCTTTTCGCTGCTTGCGAGGCGATGTTGATGATACGCCCGCCCTTGCCGCCGGCGATCATCGCGCGGGCTGCCGCCTGCGAACAATAGAACGCGCCCGACAGGTTCACCCCGATCACCTTGGCCCAGTCGGCCGGATCGACATCCAGAAAGGGCTTCATCATGAAGCCGATGCCGGCGTTGTTGACGTGGATGTCCACGCTGCCGAAACGGGCCACGGCCTGATCGATCAGGCCTTGGCATTGGTCGGCCTGGCTGACGTCGCAGGCGATCGTGGCAATCTGTGCGTTGCGGCTGCGCAGGTCTTCGGCAACGGCTTCCGCCTCGGCATCGATGACAAGATCGGACACGACGCAGTTGGCACCTTCGTTAGCGAAACGCTGGAGGATCGCCTGACCGAGCCCCTTCTGCTTGCCCGATCCGGTGACGACGACCGTTTTGCCCGAAAAGCGGCCCGGCATCACAAGTTTTCCGTGAGAATGAACTGCGGATTGTCGGCAAAGTCCTGGAACGGCTTGGCCATTTCCTGGAACGCGGCGGTCGAGATGTCGCCGACGAAGCCTTCCATGTCGGCAATGTCGATCACTTCGACATACTGATAAGGCGCGGCTTCGCCCGAACCGAACAGGCCGAGCGACTTGTGGACCGTGAAGCGGATCACCGAACCCAGCGCGTTGACGGCGGGGATGTCGGACCCGCGTGCCCAGGCCTCGTAAGCCGCCGGATCAACGCCATCCTTGAGATTGAAAAGCACTATGATGCGCATGGTGAAAACCTTCTATCCTGCGTGAAAATGATCTGGCTGCCGATAGGCGCGAAGCTGCCCGTCGATCTGGCGGGCGAGGGCGAACAGGCCGGCTTCGGCCCCGCGCGGGCCCACGATCTGGACGCCGATCGGCATGCCGTTGGCGGCAGTGCCGGCCGGGATGGTCACGGCGGGCAGGTTGCCGACATTGGCGAGACAGGTGAAATCGGCCTGGTTGGCGGGGGCCGGTTCGGCATGGTCGAAGGCCGGCTGCGGTGCGGTCGGCAGAACCAGCGGCCCGGTTTGCGTGACGATTTCATTGAGGCGCTCGGCGGTGCGGGCCAGAACTTCGCGGTCGGCCTGCCGGTCCTCGTCCTTGCGGTGCGGGCCATAGGAGATGAGCTTTGCCAGCGTCGGCGAAAGCAGAGCTGCGTCCGCGTCGGCCAGTTCCGCGTGGAGCGCGGCGGCGGTGGCGATGAACCCGGCATAGCGGATGCGCGATGGCGCATCGGCCAGGGCCAGCGGCGCAGCCATGTCGAGCAGGCTGCAGACCTGCTGGAAGCAAGCCAGAACGTCGCTCGTGCATTCCACTCCGCCCAGATCGGCCAGCGTTACCGGCTTGCCGGGCAGCGCTGCGTTGCCGAACGTGCTTGTAAGCTTGGCGGCCTGTTCCAGCAGGTCAAGTGATCGGGCCAGCGGGCCGATCACGTCCAGCGCGGGTTCCGCCAGTTCAAGGCCGTCGCGGCTGACGGCGGTTTGCGCCGGCTTGAAGCCATACACGCCGCAATAGCTGGCCGGGATACGCACCGACCCCATGGTGTCGGTTCCCAGCGCCAGATCACACAGCCCTGCCGCCACCGCCGCGCCGCTGCCGCCCGACGACCCGCCGGGCGTGAAGCCGATGCGGTGCGGGTTGTGGGTGGCGCCGAAGAACGGGTTGTCCGTCTTGGCCCCCAGCGCCGCCTCTTCCATGTTGAGCGTGCCGATGATTGCAGCGCCCGCATCGCGCAGCGCGGCTACCGTGGCGGCATCGCGCGCGGCGATCCGGCCACGGTGCAGCGCCATGCCTGCCGTCCACGGCAGGCCGCGCACCGCGATGTTGGACTTGACCCCGACCGTCACGCCGACCAGCGGCCCTTCGCCGAACCGCGCCGCCCGGTCGAAATCGACAAAGGCGTTCAGCGGCTGGTTGGCCTCTGCCAGCGCGGCGAAATCAAGCGGGGTGCGATCGGTCACAGCGATCTCCGGTCGATCAGGCGGATCGGCTTCTGGCGGGAATCGATCTGGGTTTCAGCAGCGGTTTCACCCGGTGCCACCAGTTCAACTCCCACTTCGATGCCAATGCCCTTGCGCAGCAATGCGGCCACTTCGCCCATGTCGCTGCCACCGCGGCTTTCCAAGCGTACCAGCATCTCATCACGGCCGCTGGCGTCGCGGACAACATGGCAGATGAACTCGCCCGTCAGGTCCGGGCGGTTCTCGATGATCGCGCCGATGGCGTGGGGGAAAATGTTGATCCCGCGCAGCTTGACCATGTTGTCGCTGCGCCCTTTGAAGCCGGAAATCCGTTTGAACACCATGCCGGTCTGGTTGCTGCCGGTCAGTTCCTCGGTGATGTCATGGGTGTTGAACCGGATGCAGGGCGCGATGTCGTCCTTGAACAGGCAGGTTACCACCATGTCGCCTGTTTCGCCGGGTGCCACGGCGGCGCCGGTGTCCACGTTCAGCAGCTCGAGGAATTGCGCGTCCTCCCATACATAGAGACCGTCGCGCTCCGGGCCTTCGCCCGCGATCGTGCCGGTGTCGCCCACGCCGTACCAGTCGAATGCCTTGGCGCCCCGCCAAGCCGCTTCGGTGGATGCGCGATCTTCCGTCCCCAGGTGGCCGATAATCATCTTGAGATTGATGCGGTCGAACAGCTTCTCCGCGTCGGCCACTTCGGCCAGCTTGCGGATGTAGTCGACGAAGCCGACCATGCAGGTCACGCCGAAGTCAGCCATCAGGTTGGCCTGGTTGACCGACCTCGTCTCGATCCCGGTGCCAGCGCTCAGGAACAAGGAATTGGTATAATGGGTTACCGCCTCGCGGATGTAGTGTCCCCCGTTGATCATGCCGTGGCCATAGACTGACTGAACCACGTCATCGCGGCCCAGCCCCATCCAGCGATACATGCGGCCGATCATCAGGTTGGTGATTTCACGCCCCTTGGGGCCAAACATCAGCGGTTGGGGGCGGCCTGTGGTGCCGCTGGTAGTGTGGAACACGACCGGCGTATCACCACGGCCATCGAAATCACCATAGGGCGGGTGCTCGTTGACCGAGGCCATGAGGTCTGACTTGTCGTAAACCGGCAGCTTGGTGATGTCGTCCAGCCCACGAATATCGCCCGGCTCAATGCCTTTGTTGCCCCACATTCGCTGGTAGAAGGGAATTTCCCAGCCGCGTTTCATCAGCTTGATGAAGCGCTCGTTCTGCAAAGCGTGAAGTTCGTCCCGGCTCATCCGGGTATATCGGTCGACGAATGCCTGGCCCACGGGATAGTCGGCCAGCAATTGCTTTGGGTCGAAGGTTTCGAAGTAGGTGGGAAAGCTCATTTTGGCTCCGTGGCGAAGGCGATGGGGTCGGAAAAGATCTGGGCCGCGTTCGGTCCGGCGAGCAAGCGGCAGAGGTCAAGCTTGGATCCGGCGCGCCGCGGATCGAGCGGTGCCTGCGGGCTGCCAGGATTGGCTGCAACCGGCTTGCGCAACGTCCGACCATCGGTCAGTTGCACGACCAGTACTTGCGGCGAAAGAGCATTGTGATCGGGGTTGCCATCCAGTGTCACCCGCACCCGTTCAGCCAGTGCACCGATCGTGGTATCAAGGCGCGGGTCGATCACACCATCGCGAAGCATGAGTGGTGCCAGAAAGGCAAGGCACAAGCGGTTATAGGACTGGGGCGCATCAGGCCGGAATGGTCGACCGATCAGCCGCTGGATCAAAGGCGGGGCCAGCAGTTCGATGGATTCGACGTTTTCGATCGAAACCAGCCCTTCGTCCCGCAAATCCGCCAGCGCGCCCAGCGCGCCATGACTCGCTCGGCCAGACGGGTAAGGCTTGATGCTGACCTCACTGATCCGCCAGACCCTCCCCAGCGAAGCGAGATAATCTTCCAGCTGTATCGGTTCGATCAGCGCGCCATAACCGAAAGGACCGGTAAGTATGTCGTGCGGGCCATCGACTCCTGCCTTGGCCAGATCATTCGCCATGATTGCGCCTCGGGCTGCATTGGCGATCTGGATCGGCAGAGCAGTGGATGCTTCGACATGCGCCTGCATGGTGCCGGACAGGAAGCTGTAGGCCAGTCCCACCGCATTGGTCATTCGTGCCGGATCGAGTCCTTCAAGCCTTGCCACGGCCAGCGTTGCCCCGATGATGCCGGCCGTCGCGGGTCGGAAAAACCGCATGCCGCCCGCAGCGGAAAGGCCCAGGCCACTGGCGATGTCCACGCCGACGGCAAGGGCAGTAAGAAACGCATCGGTCGTGCTGCCGCCCAGGCGATCGGATGACGCCAGCAGCGCAGCCGTTACCACGGACAGGGCGTGCACCACTGCCGGCTCATGCACCGCATCCCATTCAAGGCAATGAATGGAAAATGCATTGAAGAATGCCGCCGAAGGACAGGGCAGCGTGCCGCCCGCCAGAGAACGGGCTTCGGTACCGGCACCCCAGCCAACGACAGCGCGTGCTATCGGTTCTGCTTCGGCGGAAGCGGCGCCAGCCGCGCCCACCGCCAGGGTATCTGCCAGCAACCGCAGGGCATCAGCCCTGACAGCGGGGGGCAGTTCGATCGGCCCGCTGGCAAAATCGATGATCCGCTGAATCGGGTTCATTGCAGCCAGTCCTTCAGGATGCCGATGAGGGGAGTGGTGGTGCGGCCGTGCAATACCGCGTCGGCGGCGTGTTCAAAATCAGCGACGTGATCGGTCAGGGCAAACAGGGACTGGGCCTTGGCCAGGATATCGGCTTCTGTCATGGGGCGTTCCGGATCGCCAAGCGTATCGACAATGGCCACTTCGTGACCACCACACCGCACCCGCGCGCCGAAATGGGCCGGATAGCGGCTGGTGAACTCGGCACTTTCCACAACCGCAATGCGGGCCCGCGTGCTGGCGGTTGCGGCGATTGCCGACGGGGTGAAATCCGCATGCTGCGGCACGCCGCGATCCGCGACCAGCGCGACTGAGTGCTGGATGGAAAATTTTGCCTCGATTTCACTGGTCGGATTTGCACGATTGCAGAATGTCAGGGCGTCCGCATATGTTTCCACGGTGATCGGACCATCGAGACCGCCGAGCCGGTTTTTCAGTTCCAGCGCGGCGTCGATTGCGGGGTGCGCATGGCGGCAGGCTGCCCACGGCTTGAAGCTTACTTCTTCGATCCGCCAGTGATCGGTCAGTTCAAGCGGGTTCGGGGCAGCGGTGGTCGCAGCATGAAGCCCCTGTGGTCCTTCGAGGACAAAGGCCGGCCCGCGTGCGCCAGCAAGGACAGACCGGGCCGCATGCAGTCCGGTCGCAACTGCATGGCTGACGTGCCACTGTTTTGCATCGCACTGTTCATGGCGCATTTGCCATAGACCGCCGGATATGGACCCGGCCAGACCAAGGGCATGCATCAGGCCATCGGTCGGTGCCGACCCAACGCTGTTCCCGCCGGGGGCAGATGCCATGCCATCCAGAGCCGCAACTGCCGCACCGAATACGCCTGCCGTGGCCGTGTTGTGCCAGAACGCATAGTGCTGTGCATCGAAAGTGGCGCCCACGGCAATCATCGCTTCATAACCGCGAACGGCAGAGTCAAGCATTCGGTCCATATCCAGCCCGGCGGCAGCCAGCGCCACAGGCCAGACGATCGGGCCGGGATGGAGAATGGCCATCCGGTGAACGTCATCCATTTCCAGCTTGTTGCCCATCCAGGCGACCCGCTCGCTTGGGGAGCCGTGAATTTTTCGGGCGATCGAACCGGCTTCGGAAGACAAGCCGCCTGCAACGCAAGCCAACCAGTCCAGCAAATGCAGTCTGGCCCGTGCGCGCACCTTCGGCTCCACCGGCCGGATCAGGCGGCTTGCCAACTGACATGTCAGGCTATCTTGCGTCACGCAGACCGCACCGGTACGGACAGATTAAATGCACATCTGGTATGAATGTGCGCGGACGATGCGAGAGGCAGAATTCCTAAATGCACGAAGCGAAGATCAAGCAGTCCCGTTACCTTGAACTTGCCGGCGAACTGCGTGCTGCAGTTCTGCGCGGTGATTTCAGTGCGAAGCAGTCTTTTCCCACGGAGTCCGTGCTCTGCAAACAGTATGGGGTCAGCCGGTTTACGGTTCGCGAGGCATTGCGCAAGTTGACCCAGGAAGGCCTGATCAAGCGTCGCCGCGGATCGGGTACGGTGGTGAAGTCGCCTTCTGCGCGCGGCGGCACCCTGCATCAGCCGCTCTCCAACGTTGGCGAAATTCTTCAGTACGCCAAGGGCACTACGATTTCGTTCGAGCAGCTTGAGAGCGAAGAGGTTGACCCGGACATCGCTGAAAAGACGGATATGCGTCCGAGCGGCAAGTGGTTTGTCTTTCGCGGCGTACGCACCGCAGAAGGCCGGACCAGGCCGATTGCGCTGACGCTTGCCTGGATTCATCCCGATCTGGCCGATGCCGTGGCCAAGTTTGAAAACGGCAGCCCCACCTTGTTCGGCCAGATCGAGCAACATGCCGATCGTTCGGTCAATCGCGTTACGCAGGACATCCAGGCCGTCAAGGCAACCAAAGAAACCGCTGACGTGCTTGGTATCAAGGAGGATGATCCGGTCCTGCTGATCCTGCGCTGCTACTTCGATCGGGATGACCAGTTGTTCGAAATTTCGGCAAGCTACCATCCGGGCGAACGGTTCACGTACTCCATGCATATCGAAGTGGACTGACGTTTCCGTCATTGTTGTCCATCCTTGTTACGCCGCCAGTCCGGCGTGTCGGAAAGGCGGATGGCCGGAGCAAACAGATGGGCGCCGTCAACCTGTTCGATCAGTTCGCGTTCGGTCACGAACGACTGGTCAAGCGCTTCGCGGAAATCCAGCACGGGAGCAAAGGCGACGTCCTTATCCGCGAACCAGGCTTCCCACTCCGCGCGGGTACGGGTCGCGAAGACGCCGGCAAGGAATGTGATCAGTTGATCCTGCTCCCCTGCCGGCTGGTCCGCCACCGCGATCAGGTCGGGCCGGTCCAGCGCATTGAGCAAGTTGGCCGCGAACTTCGTTTCACGGCCGCCCAGTACCACATGCCGATCATCGGCAGTGCGATAGACCTGATAGAAGGCGGCGCCCCCTAGCGACCTTTGCGTGCGCGAAACCGGCGACGGCCCGCCTGCGATGGCCGATCCGGCAATGTGCGAGCACCAAGGTAGCAGGCTGTCGAACATGGCCACATCGATGTAATCGCCACGTCCGCTTGCCTGTCGGCCGATCAGGGCCATCAGGACGGCGGCAAGACCGGTCAGCCCGGCAGCCATATCCGCTGATGGCACGCCTGGAACCACCGGGGTTCCATCCGGCCCATCATTGACCGACAGAAAGCCGGCATGCGCTTGTACGGCCATGTCGTGGGCCGGGTGATGCGCCATGGCACCGGTTTGCCCGAAGGCGGATACCGAACAATAAACGATGCCGGGATTGCGATCCGCGACCGTTTTGTAACCGAAGCCCAGCCGCTCCATCACGCCCGGCCGGAAACCTTCCACAAGAACATCAGCTTCATCAATCAAACGCCACAGTGCCGCGCGCCCGTCGTCCGACTTCAGGTCAAGGCGAAGGCATTCCTTCCCCCGGTTCAGGTTGTTGAACCAGACGGATTCACCAGCCTCCATCGGCTCCATCGCGCGGGCCGGGTCTCCCGTGGGCGGCTCAACCTTGGTCACTTGTGCTCCCTGGTCTGCCATCATCATGGTCAGCATTGGTCCGGGGAGGAACAAGGAAAGATCAACGACTTTGATGCCGGTCAGCTTCCCCATCGGTCTTACACCACCCTGGCGGAACGCAGACGGGCGATGGCTTCCTCGTCATAGCCAATTTCGCCCAGGATCGCGTCCGTATCGGCGCCCAGTAAAGGTGCGGCTTGCGTGGGCAGGCGCTTGCCATCCAGTCGAATGGGGTTGCCCAGTACCCTCATCCCGGCCAGATCCGGGTGATCCGTGGTCTGGACCATGCCTGTCGAATGGATGAAGGGGTTGTCCAGCGCCATGTCGAGGCCATAGACCGGCGCTACCGGCATGTGGCCTTCCAGCAGGCCAAGCCAGTGACTGGTCGGCTGCGCCGAGAAGATGCTGTCCAGGATCCCGGTTAACTCGTCACGGTTGGCAAGGCGCGCAGCGGGGGTTGCAAACCGGGGGTCATTCGCCAGACCGGCCTGGCCGATCCGTTCGCATAGAATTGTCCAGAACTTCGGCAGTTGCGCCATGACGAAAACCCAGCCATCGGCTGATTTGACCAGCTGGCTCGGCGTTACAGACGGGTGGGCAGACCGCGGGCTCCGCGTCGTGACGTCACCGGTGTTGAGATACCACACGGCCGGATAGCTGGTCTGGTGCAGCGCGGTTCCAAGCAGGTCCACGTCCACGTCGCGTCCCTCTCCAGTGCGCTGCGCATCTACCAGTGCTGCGAGGAGGCCGATGCTCATCATAGTACCGGTCATGAAATCAACCATCGACAGCCCGAACCGGGACGGCGGACCATCGGGCTCCCCAGTCAGTTCCATGAAGCCCGCCTCAGCCTGCATCAGGTAATCGTAACCGGGCCAGCGCGCGCGCTCGTTATCCCGGCCATATGCCGAAAGATGTGCGCACACGATTGCCGGATTCACCTGCTTCAGCGCATCATATGTCAGGCCAAGCGCGCCTGGCAGATCCCCGCGCATGTTGTTTGCAACGGCATGGGACCGGGCGACGAGGGCGTGAAATATCTCCTGGCCTTCATCGGTGCGCAGGTCGAGCGTAAGCGACCGCTTGTTGAGGTTGAAGGCCTGAAAATAGAGGCTCTCCCCCTTTCGCAAGAAATGAGGACCAACCGCACGGGCCGTATCCCCACCACTCGAATTGTCGGTGGCAGGCGGCTCGATCTTGATGACCTCTGCGCCAAGCTGAGCAAGGAACATCGTGCCATACGGGCCAGCGCCGTATTGTTCTGCAGAAAGGATCCGAAATCCGGAAAGGGGGAGACGTTGTGCCATTATGCAGGGTTCCGCTTGATCCATTGCTTGGCGATGATCATGCGCTGCATTTCATTGGTGCCTTCGCCAATGCACATGAGGATGGAGTCGCGATAATAGCGCTCGATCTCGTACTCCTTGGAATATCCGTATCCGCCGTAGATGCGCAGCGCCTCTTCACTGTTACGGACAGCGGCCTCGGAGGCGAAGTACTTGGCCATGCCGGCTTCCATGTCGCAGCGTTCACCGCGATCATAGGCCTCCGCAGCGTCGAATGTCAGCAGGCGGGCGGCACGCGCGCGCGTTACCATTTCGCCCAACTTGAGCTGGATGGCCTGATGATCGGCAATCGGGCGACCCATCGTCTGTCGGACCTGCGCATATTCGGTAGCAAGCCGCAGGGCGCCTTCTGCCAGGCCGACACCGCGCGCCGCAACGTTGATCCGGCCCAGCTCCAGCCCGCCAGTGGCCTGGAAGAAGCCATGTCCTTCGACACCGCCGATCAGATTATCGACCGGGATCCGATAATTATCAAAGACCAGCTCGGCGCTGTCGATTGACTTGTAGCCAAGCTTGTCGAACTTTTTGCCGACATGGAAGCCTTCGCCCTTGGGGGCGATCATCAGGCTCATGCCCTTGTAGCGCGGATCGGCCTTGGGGTCCGTCTTGACCAGCAGCGCAAAACAGCTGCCCTGGATGCCGTTCGAGATCCAGGTCTTGGTGCCGTTGATCACGTATTCGTCACCTTCGCGCTGGGCGATCGTGCGAATTGCCTGCAGATCAGTCCCGGCGTTAGGCTCCGTCAGCGCCAGGCCGCCTCGAATTTCGCCCGTGGCGAAGACCGGAAGCCACTTTGCTTTTTGCGCTTCGGTGCCAAATCGCTCGACAGCCGCAGCCATGATCAGGTGCGAGTTGACGATGCCCGTAATCGCCATCCAGTAGGACGAGATGTAAGCGATGATCTTGACGTAGGTGGAAGCCGGCAAGCCGAGGCCGCCATATTCACGGCCAATGGTCGCCCCGAAAAGCCCCAGTTCGGCCATCTGGTGAACCAGCTTTTCAGGCCAGATGTCGCCGTGGTCATGTTCCATCACAACCGGGCGGACTTCCTTTTGCACCCAGCGTTCAATCGTGTCGAGGAACGCCTGTTCCTCTTCTGGCTCGATGAACCGTGGATCGCTTGCCGACATATCTATTCTCCAAATTCAGTCGCTTGAAGGGCGGCACGCGCCCAGTCGCAGCGTGCCGCCAATGTATCAATTCAATCGTCGACCGGGCCGAAGCCGCGCTTCCAGATCAGCATGGTCCGTTCGAACGTGCAGACCACATCGCCGTGCTGGTTCTTGCCGATGGTGCGAACGGTGACGATACCTTGTTCGGGGCGCGAGCTGGACTCGCGCTTGTCCAGGACTTCGCTCTCCGCATAGAGCGTGTCGCCAGGGAACAGCGGGTGGGTCAGCCGAATCTTGTCCCAGCCCAGATTGGCGACTGCCTTCTGGCTGCAGTCCGAAACGCTCATCCCCACCATCAGCGCGACGGTCAGCGGAGAGCAGACGAGCGGCTTTCCGAACTCGGTCTTCTTGGCAAATTCATAGTCGAAGTGCGCCGGGTGCGTGTTCATCGTCAACAGCGTGAATTCCACGTTGTCGGCATCGGTAATGGTCCGTCCGGGGCGATGTTCGTAAATGTGTCCGACCACGAAATCTTCGAAAAATCGGCCAAAAGTCTCGCGGAAACGACCGGGAGAGACTTCGATAACTCCTGCACGCATAGGCTTTTTCCTTCTTATTCGGTTTCTGTCGCTTTCAAGCTCTTGCCGGATTGGATGCGGCCAGGATCCTGCGGTATCGGTGCATCACTGGCGCTTCCAGCATCCGGCCGCGAAACGCGATGGGACGCCCCCCGCCAGCCTCGAAAGCCGCCAGTGCTTCCCGTGCTTCTGCAACTTCGGCATCCGACGGGCGCATCACGCCCGCAATCGTTGCGATCTGACGTGGATGGATTGCTGCCTTGGCCGAAAAGCCCAGCGCCTTGGCGGCGCGGCATTCCGTCTCCAGCCCTGCATCATGGTTGAGATCGATAAACGGCACGTCGATCGCGGCGATCCGGTTGACGGCGCAACTCATCACGAGCGCGCTGCGTGCCGCGAGGAGTGGATCCCAGGCAAGGTTGACACCCAACTCGGCGGAAAAATCCCCGCCGCCAAACATCAGGGCGCCAACCGTGGAGCATGCGCCGATCGCATCGGCATTCCTTAGGCCTCGAACGGTTTCGATCAACGGAATGAGCGAGGGCGTGGCGGCACCCAGAATGGCGGTGACCTGTTCCGGTTCGGCCGCTTCCTGCACCATGGGCAGAAACAGTGTGTCCGGCATCACTTTGGCATCCGCGAGGGCCAGCAGATCTGCAAGGCCGGCCCGCGTGGCCAAGCCATTGATGCGCAGAGCCAAGCGCGGCGACGCGATTTGCGCCAGCGATTCCAATGCAATAACGCGAGCCGAATCTTTTTCGGCAACAGGGACCGAATCTTCCAGATCCATGCAGACGAGGTCGGCCTCGCTCGAAAGTGCCTTTTCGATGCGGTCCGGGCGGTTCGCCGGCACGAACAAGAAGTTTGTGAAGCGGATCATGATTCCCAAGTTGTCCGGACAAGTGGTAAAGTCAATGTTTTTCTGGTCGGTTTGCGCGGCCGTGCCTGCCTTGTCGGTACAGGAGAGATTTCCCGGTCCGGCTTGCCGCATCAGCGGTCGAGATGCCGGACCGGGCAGGAGGCATCAGAAGGGCTTGATGTTGCCCAGGAAGGCCGTTCCCAGCAGGAGGATATACACAACCCAGACCCAGATTCGGGTCAGGTCCATCGTACGCCGCAGTGGCACTTCCGTTTCATCGCTGGAGCCTTCGGCAATCAGGCGGCCAAGCTGCGGCCCGACCGGTTTGAATGCTACGTCGATCATGATCGCGGCCGCAAAGATCAGGCCGAACATGACAGCCTTCCCCGCCAGCCACAGCGGCGCCAGCGGGGCACCCTTCACAAGGGAAACCACGCCAAGTGCAAGATAGAATACCGTAAGCGCGATTTTCAGCACGAACTCGATACGATTGTTGCGCTTTGCCCGCGGAGTTTGATCGTGGAAATGGCTGTCCCAGACCAGCCAGAGCCAAAAGCCCCCGATTGCCCATGCCGCGACGATCGTGGAGGCGGGAAGATCCCACCAGCCACCGGCGTCGACCATGGAAAGGGTAAGGGGCACCATCAGCGCCCAGGCCGACCGCGGGACCATATCAACATTGACCAGCAGTTGTAGCAAGGCGAGTCGCTGGGGCAGCGTCCACTTCTCGCGCTTCCTGAAGTGCTGGCCCAGCAGGAACACACCGACGTCGGCGCCAAGCCACAGGACGAACAACAGCAAGTGTGTGAAAACAAGAACTTGATACAGGGTAACTGACATCTCCGGCATTTCGGAACCCCCTTCGCTTGGCAGCGGCAAACGGTATGCCGCGTGCGTTTTTCCAACGATTGACATTGCCTCCCTTGCATAAGCTGTGGCGCTGTGCAAACTTGTCCGGACAAATACAATGTCATCCGACAGGAAGGGTTTGTACATGAGGACAGTATTGTACCGGGGTGTTGCCATCGCCGCTTTGGCCGCAGTAGCCAGCAGCAACGTTGCATTCGCACAGGATGGGGCTGGGGCAGCAGTGGCCCAGGAAAGCGAAGATAATACATACGGCCTGAACGAGATTACTGTTACGGCTCAGCGGCGCAGCGAAAGCGTACAGTCTGTTCCCATCGCCATCAGCGCATTCAACGATGCGGAACTGGCCACGCGCGGCGTCAGCAGCGCGCTTGAAGTAACGCAGTACGTTCCGAACCTCGTGGGCATCAACAATACCGGTCTCGGATCGGCAAACGCGTACTATATGCGCGGCCTCGGCAACACTGAATCCATCCCCACATTCGACCCCCCGATCGGTACTTATGTGGATGACATTTACCTTTCGCGGCAGAATGCGAACAACCTCTCGCTGTTCGATGTCGAGCGGGTGGAAGTGCTCCGCGGGCCCCAGGGAACGCTGTTTGGCAGGAATACCACTGGCGGTGCTGTTGCAGTGTTCCTCAAGGATCCCGAACCGGACCTTGGTGGTTATGTTCAGGCCGGCTATGGTTCGTATAACCTGTGGCAGCTCAACAGTTCGCTGAACATTCCGCTGAGCGACAGCTTCGCGATCAAGGTTTCTGGCTATGTCCAGGACAGCGATGGCTATGCGAAGAACACCGTCACGGGAGAGCGCCAGAACCAGAATGACGGGTGGGGTGTGCGACTGGGGCTGCGCGCGGACTTGTCCGAAAACGCGACCTGGACCGGTTCGTATATCCACACCTTTGCTGACGGCGCCAACATCGCCAACTTCGATTGCAACCCTGCCAATCCTGCGCAGTGCGATGGTCGCTTTGTGACGACTGGCTTCCGGCGGGACGGCAACTTTGGCGGGCGGATTGCCGGCAAGAAGAATGATTTCGGTCATTTCGTGAAGACATCGATGGACTTTGTCTCATCGAATTTGAAGCTGGGCAACGACGACCTGAGTGTCAGCCTCATCACTGGCTACGTTTACACGACCCAGGATTACGCGCTTGATTTCTCCGACGGGCGCGCGCTGCCCAGCATCAATGTTCCGAATGCCCCGGTGCAGAGCTTTGTCCGCGGCGGCTTCACTGTGGCAAATGAAGGCGAATTTTCCCAGTTTTCGCAGGAAATCAAGGTAAACGCCACTGTGGGTGACGGCCTGGTCGACCTGGTTGGGGGTGTCTACTACTTCGAAGAAGACAACTTCAGCGATTTCGCCGATCTGTTCACGATCGCCAGCGCCGCAACGCCCGCCCCGCAGGGGAATACGCTGGTTCTTGCGGACCGCATCATGACGAATTCGACGCGGGCTTATGCCGGTTACCTACAGGGCGACCTGAATCTGACCGAACAGCTCAAGATTACAGCGGGCGTGCGCTACACGGATGAGACCAAGGAGTTCTCGATCCGCGACAATCGCGCATCGTGCAATGATGGAACGGTCGAAGCGACCTGCCTTGCCGACGTCAATCTGGTCGTTCCGAATGGCACGGTGATTCCCCGCAAGCAGAACGTCAAGATCTGGACGCCGCGCTTCGCTGTGAACTACAAGGCCAGCAACGACATCCTGCTTTTCGCTTCCGCAACCAAGGGCTTCAAGTCGGGTGGCTGGAATGCCCGTGGCACCAGCCCGTCCGAATTGCTGCCGTTCGATGCCGAAAACGCCTGGAGCTATGAAGCGGGTGTTAAATCGGAACTGCTGGATCGCCGGCTTCGCGTGAACCTTTCCGCTTATTGGCTGGATGTCAGCGGCCTGCAAACCCCGTCGGGTTTTGTACGCGCCAATGGTTCGATCGGTTTCGTTACGCGCAATTTTGCGGATTACGAAAACAAGGGCATCGAGCTTGAAATCAATGCCGTTCCGGCGCGCGGTCTGAACGTGTTCGCATCGTTCGGGTATCAGGACGACAAGTACAAGATCGACCTCAATCGGCCTGTACTCGACGCCTATGGCGTGCAGTCGGTGGGTGCCCAGCAGGCCAAGTGCCTGGCTCAGCTTGCAGCAGGTCTGGTGCCCGGCGGCAATGCAACGGATTGCGCGCAGGGGATCGTGGCAGCAAACGGCTCGCTTGCCAGCCCGGTACGTACGCCCAAGTTCAACCTTTCGATCGGTGGCAGCTATGAAGCTGAACTGGGCGGCGGGCTGAGCCTGATTCCTGCCATTAACGCGAACTGGCGCGACAAGAGCGAAGTTGGCACCAGCAATGTGACCTTCTATGACGATGCCGTGACCAGTTCCGCCGGGCCGGTATATGCCAACAATTTGCTGGGCAATGGTCCCCGCATCGCAGGTTCGCTGAGCGAGGCGCGGTGGATCGCCAATGCCACGCTCACGCTCAAGAGTGAGGCGGGTTGGTCGCTTTCGGTGGAATGCCGCAACTGCTTTGACGAGGAAGCTGTGGAATCGACCCTGGCGAACCTTGAATACATCAATCCGCCGCGGACCTGGCTGCTCAAGGGCCGGTTCTCGTTCTGATTGATGAGCGTTTGACTTGAACAGGATCGGGGGGGCGGTTTTGCCGCTCTCCCGATCCACCCTGAACGACGGATGGAATTTCGCAGATGAAAGCACTCCCGCAAACAGCGAGCGGATCATCCGACCGCGAATTCGCGAACGGCTGGAAAGTGCTGTTGGCCGGCATGCTGGGTGTAACCTGCGGCGCATCGCCCATCCCATTCAATCTCATCGGTTTCACGGTTGAGCCGCTTTCGGCGGAATTTGGCTGGAGCCGGACCGAAATCATTCTTCCCGCCACGATCTATGGTCTGATCGCCTCGCTCATGGCGCCAGTGTTCGGTTGGCTGGCAGATCGTTACGGGGTGCGCAGGGTTGCGCTCAGTTCGGTGTTTGCGTTTGCCGTGGCCCTTTCGGCGGTGGCGCTGACGCCAGCTGCCAATACACCGGACACGCTGTACTTCTATTATGGCCTCTGGGTTGTGATCGGGCTGGTGGGCATTGGCTCCACGCCGGTGACGTGGAGCCGGGCCGTGAACCTGTGGTTTTTCAAGCATCGCGGCCTTGCGCTGGGCATTCTGCTGATGGGCACCAGCCTGGCGGCGCTGTTTGTGCCGAAACTGGCGGTCTGGGCCATTGCCCAGTTCGGATGGCGCACGATGTTTGCGATCATGGCCCTGCTGCCATTGCTGGTCGCATTGCCCGTGGCATGGTTATACTTTCGCGAGCCGCGTCCGGAGGAACGGCCACAGGCACTGCTCAACAGCGATGGGCGACTAGCCGGGATGACGCTGGGCAAGGCGATGCGTGGCTATCGTTTCTACGTCATGTGGATTTCGATCAGCATCGTGGCCGGGTGCTATTCCGGGGCTTTCATCAACATGCCTGCGATCCTGATGGATGACGGGATGAGCGCCCAATCGGCCGCCAGCATCATGGGTGTGCTCGGTCTTGGCATCTTTGCGGGACGGGTCATCACCGGGGCCTTGCTGGATCGCTTCTGGCAAGGCTTTGTCGCGTTTCCCCTGCTCTGCCTTCCCGCCATCACCTGCCTTATCCTGCTGGGTGGCGACGTAACCTTCATGCTTGCCTCGTTAGCCGCATTCTTTCTTGGCTTTGCTGCCGGAGCAGAGGCGGACCTGATCGCCTACCTGGCGGGGCGCTATTACGGGATGGCTCACTACGGCAAGATCTATGGCATGCTTTACATGCCGTTCGGGATCGCTTCTGCGCTCTCCTCGATCCTGTACGCCTATGTTCGCGACGTAACCGGTTCCTATGATCCGGTGTTGCTTGTGGCGATTTTCGGCTTTGTCGGCGGCGGAGCACTGTTGCTGCTGCTCGGCCGCTACCCAAACTCATTTGATGACGACGCTGCGCAACTGCCCGTCAGCTCAACCTAATCCCCTTTTCTGACCTACTGAGGATACAACATGGCCACGCTTGCTGAACCCGATCTGATTCAGGCCCTTGCTGCTGGCGGTGCACGGGTATCAAACGATCCGGCCACCCTGGACCTTTTTGCGCACGACATTTTTTCGCGGGGTGCCGATTTGGCGGCGGTGGTCCACCCGGTTGACACGGCGTCACTGGCGGCTGCGGTAAGGGCGGCCAGCGACCGCGGCTTGACAGTGGTGCCGCGCGGTGGCGGCATGAGCTATACCGGCGGCTATACGCTGGATCAGAAGGGCGGCGTTCTGTTCGACACGGCCACGATGAGCCGCATTCTGGACATTAACGAAACGGATATGACCGTAACGGTGGAGGCCGGTTGCACCTGGGCCGCACTCCATGAAGCTCTGCGTCCGCGCGGTCTGCGGACTCCGTTTTGGGGTACGCTGTCCGGCATTCACGCTACGGTCGGCGGCGGGATGAGCCAGAATGGCATTTTCTGGGGTACGGGGCGCTATGGCACAGCGGCACAAAGCTGCGTGGCGATGGAAGTGGTCCTTGCGGATGGCATTGTCTTGAAGACGGGCAGCGAGCATACGCGTCCCTACGGCCCAGACCTGACTGGGCTGTTTCTGGCCGATACGGGTGCGCTGGGCATCAAGGCAACGATTACGCTACGCATGGTGCCTGAGGCACGTGCCCACGGCTATGCGAGCTTCACGTTCACCGATCCGGATGCGTATTTGGCCGCCATGGCGGAAATCGAGCGCGCCGGCATCGCCACGGAATGCTTCGGGTTTGATCCCCGTCTCAACGCAATCCGGATGCAGCGCGACAGTCTGGCAACCGACGCCAAGCAACTGGTTGGCATGATGAAGAAGCAGGGCTCTGTGCTGAAAGCCCTGAAGGAAGGCGTCAAAGTGGTTGCTGCGGGGCGGAGCTTCATCGACGAGGCAAGCTTCTCGATGCACGTTCTGGCCGAAGCCAACATCCAGCAGGCCGCCGATGCGGATATCGCCAGTGCGCGCGCCATCGTTGCTCGTCATGGCGGGACTGAAGTCGAGAATACCATTCCCAAGATCGTCCGGGCCAATCCCTTCGGTCCGTTGAACATGATGCTTGGCGCGCAAGGAGAGCGCTGGGCGCCAATCCACGGGCTGGTTCCGCACAGCCGTGCGCAGGCCTGCTACAAGGCAGTGGTCGAGCTGTTCGATGCAAACGCCGACCGCATGGAACGGTTCGGCGTTACGCACGGCACGCTGATTGCCGCCGTGGGTGGATCGGGTGTAGTGATCGAGCCGTGCCTGTACTGGTTCGATGCGCGAAATCCGCTGATCGACAACACGGTTGAACCGGCCCACCTCAAGAAGCTGGAAAGTTACCCCCATGATCCGGAAATCTGGGCGTTCGTGCAGGAAATGAAGTGCGCGATTGTTGATGTCTTCTTTGCGCACAATGCTGCGCATTTCCAGATCGGACGGACCTATCGTTATCGCGACAGCCTGGCTCCGGCTGCGGATGCATTGCTTGTCGCTCTCAAGGCTGCGGTCGATCCGCGTGGCATCATGAATCCCGGCTCTCTGGGACTTTAGGAGAACGCAAATGGAGGTCGCGCGCAGGCATTTTCTGGCGGGTGCGACCTCCGGAATGATGATCGATGGGATTGCGCCGGCATTTGCCAGCGAACGAAAGCAACGGAAAATGGCTGACGAAAAAACCTATGCAGCAGTGGCGATGCAGTTGGCCGCCCAATCGGTCGAACGAGCGCCCGATAAGGCAGCCGCGCGCCAGCAGATGCTTGGGACCATTGCATCGATGGAGCCGAAGATTCGCTCGGCGGCCATTTTCGTCCAACAATATGCCGGATCCCCGGTAAAATTGGCAGTGCTGCCGGAATATGTGCTGACCAGCTATCCCGGCCGGATCTCGATCCCCGATTTCGCGGACATGGCTGCGCTGGAGGTGGGTGGTCCCGAATACGAGGCAATGGGCGCGATGGCGCAGCGCCTCGGCATGTTCATTGCCGGCAATGCCTATGAGGTCGACCGTCATTTCCCCGGCCTCTATTTCCAGACAAGCTTCATCATCGATCCCTCTGGTGATGTTGTGCTGCGGTATCGCCGGCTCAATTCGATGTTTGCGCCGACGCCGCATGATGTCTGGTCGAAATATCTCGACATCTATGGAATCGACGGTGTGTTTCCCGTTGCCCGCACAGATATTGGCAACCTTGCGGCAATCGCATCGGAAGAAATCCTCTATCCGGAAATCGCGCGGGCGATGGCGCTGCGCGGTGCGGAAATTTTCGTGCACAGCTCCTCCGAAATTGGTTCGCCCATCGAAACGCCCAAGGCCATTGCGAAGCGCGCTCGCGCCCAGGAAAACATGGCCTATGTCGTGTCCGCCAACACGGCTGGCATCGAGCTGTCGAGTTTGCCGGTCGCGTCAGGCGACGGCAACAGCATGGTGGTGGATTACAAGGGGCGGGTGCTGGCGGAATCAAACGCGCGCGAAACCTTTACCGCCTTTGCAGAAATCGATCTTGGCGCTCTGCGCGCGGCGCGGCGAAAGCCTGCGATGACCAATTTTCTGGCGCGCCAGCGGCTGGAGCTTTTTTCCGCCGTCTATGCTGCCAAATCGCCGCATCGGGCCGACAGTTTGATCCAGAACAATGAAGTAATAATTCCGGACAGGCATTTCTTTCAGCGGATACAGGAAGAATCCATAAATAATATGATCAAGGAAGGGATCGTATGAGCAATTCAGTCGGACCAAATGTTCCGCCATATCGCGCTGTCAGCAAGCATGAAATGTTTCCGGATAGCACTCTTGATGAGGCTGCGCGTTTTGATTTCATAACGCACATGAATAAGTTCCTTTCGTCGTCGCTTGGTCCGGGCAATAAGTTGGCGTACGAGCGGCGCGTTTTGCCCGCATTCCGAAAGGAAAAGGGGCGCGATCCGAAGGACCGGTTCGAAATCCGGCACGCCATGAACAGGGATCCGTTCCATCAGCTTTGGTCCGCGTCCAAGCGCAACACGATGGAAATGCGGCAGCAGAACGGACGTTCGGTGGTGCTGCGCCAACTTGATGAACTGGATGCCCGCGCGAATGCCTTGAATGAGGGCAAGGCGACCTTGCGGCTTGATCCTTCGGTCGAAGTGCCCCGGTATCAGTCGGCGGTGGACATTCACTGTATGCCTGGCTGCTATCATGGCGAGGAGCGTCCGGGAGATGTGTCGGCGGGCGCCAACTACGACTGCGGCATTTTTGCTACGACGGCAGGCGCTCTGGGCGGGCTGTCGGATGGAGGCGGGCAGGCCGTTGTCGAATGGCTGCGCAAGAACTATCCTAATTGGAAGCCTCGTCGCGTGCTGGATATCGGTTGCACGGTTGGCCACAACGTCGTTCCACTTGCGCTCGCATTTCCTGAAACAGAGTTTGTGGCGATTGATACGGCGGCTGCTTCGTTGCGGTATGGCCATGCTCGCGCGCAGGCCCTCGGCGCGACAAACATCACCTTTATCCAGTGTAACGGTGAAGATCTCTCGCGTTGGGACGATGGCCATTTCGACTGGGTGCAGACCACGATGTTCCTGCACGAACTGAGCGGCAAGGCGCTGCCCGCGATCATTCGCGAAGGTTTCCGAGTGCTGGCGCCGCATGGGTTGATGCTGCATGTGGAGCAGCCACAGTACTCTCCAGAAATGCCGCTGTACGAGCAGTTCATTCGCGATTGGGACGCGTTCAACAACAACGAACCGTTCTGGTCGGCGATGCACGCGCTCGATCTCAAGCAACAAATGGTCGAGGCCGGCTTTGGCAAGGATGATTTGTTCGTGGCCGCCGTAAAGGCGGTGGCCGATCGGGCAATTTTCCCTGAAGCGGCAACCGATGAGACCGAGGATCACGGCCGCGCTGCGGCCTGGCACGCCTATGGTGCCTGGAAGGGAGGCGCACCGAAATGACTGACGCAAATCTGGACTGGATGGTTCTGGCCAATCGCAAGCCAAAGGGTAAGCGCCCGTCTTACTTCGCCGATCCGCAGAACGAAGAGATCTATTCGATCCTGTTGTCACTGGTTGGTGAAGTATCGGTAATGCGCCAGCGTCTGGATACCGTTGAGCGCCTGCTCGATGCCAAGGGTACGATTTCGCGC
The DNA here is from genome assembly GCA_964561375.1 of uncultured Novosphingobium sp. Lineage (GTDB taxonomy): Bacteria > Pseudomonadota > Alphaproteobacteria > Sphingomonadales > Sphingomonadaceae > Novosphingobium. The sequence continues at coordinate 1,372 of CAZLPK010000007.1, read as the reverse complement.
GCTGATATCGAGGCATTCGTTCCGGCGGGCAATGCCGCGGCCGAACGTAGTGACATGATCCGCGAATACATTCTGCGCGTCATGCGCGGGCCGATGCAAGCGCTGGAGGCGCTCACTGAAAACGATCCACCGATCGAAAGCATCTGCGAAGAATTGATCCAGAACTGATTTCATCATGACTGGATGACCGGATGCCCGGACGGTACTGTCCGGGCATCACACGTTTACAGGCAGCCTTGATCCGTCAGTTTGTGCGGCATTTCGTTGTGCTTTCGCAATGGGACCGACCTGCCCTATTCCTACCTCCGGAAAGACCGTATGGAATTCACCGCCCCTACTGCCGAACAGGTCCTGGCCATCAAGGTCAACGCCGGGATCGACGAAATCGCCGCCCATGACCGGTTCGCCGCCGCCAGCCCGGACATGGTCGAAGCCATCGTCGAGGGCATTGGCGCATTTGCCGCGGGTGAATGGGCGCCGCTCAACCGGATCGGCGACACGCAAGGCGCGGTGCTGGCCAATGGCACGGTGACCCTGCCCGCCGGGTTCGCCGAGGCCTATCGCGGCTATGTCGAGCAGGGTTGGAACGCGATTTCGGGCGATGCGGAATTTGGCGGACAGGGCCTGCCCTTTACCCTCTCGGCCAACGTGATCGAAAATCTGGGCACCGCCAACATGGCGTTTGGCCTTCTGCCCATGCTGACCGTCGGCGCGATCGAGGCGCTGACCCATCATGGCAGCGCCGCGCAAAAGGCGCTCTATCTGGACAAGCTGATCAGCGGCGAATGGTCGGGCACGATGAACCTGACTGAGCCGCAGGCCGGGTCCGATGTGGGCGCACTACGCAGCACCGCCACGCCAATCACCGAGGGTGAGCACGCGGGCCGCTACCGGATCAAGGGAACCAAGATCTACATCACCTGGGGCGAACACGATCTGGCGGGCAACATCGTCCACCTCGTGCTGGCCCGCACGCCGGGCGCGCCCGAGGGGACGCGCGGCATCTCACTGTTCATCGTGCCCAAGTTCCACGTGGCTGCCGACGGCGCGCTGGGCGGACGCAATGACGTGCGCTGCGTCTCGATCGAACACAAGCTGGGCATCAACGCCTCGCCCACCTGCGTGATGAGCTTTGGCGACAACGACGATTGCATCGGCGAACTGGTCGGCGCGGAGAATGCAGGCCTGAAGGCGATGTTCACGATGATGAACTCTGCCCGGATCAACGTCGGCAATCAGGGCGTCCAGGTTGCCGAACGGGCGCTGCAACAGGCGCAGTATTACGCGCGCGAGCGCGTCCAGTCGGCGCGGGCCGGATCGCCCGACAAGACCTCGGTGGCAATTGTCGAGCATCCCGATGTGCGGCGCATGC
>CAZLPK010000006.1:0-58099 GCA_964561375.1 uncultured Novosphingobium sp. | reverse complement strand
GCCGGGGGCGGAGCGACAGCTGGGGCGGTCGCCTGACGCGCTTCGTGCAGTTCGTCCGCCAGAATCAGCGCGGCAAACAGCAACTGGCGCACTTCATTGTGCCCGGCGCCCATCGACTGGACTTTCTGGTCGATCAGGCGGCCAAGGTTGGCGACGTGATCCTCTTCGCCTGTAGCGCAAGCTACGGAATAGGAGCGGCCACCGATTTGCAGCGAGACATTGCTCATGGCCTACTCCTGCGTGCCTTCGATCAGCAGATCGAGCTGTTCGAGCGACTCTGCGACCACGCTGACCAGCTGCTGATGTTTGGCCCGTAGTTCGGACAATTCGGCATCATTTGTGGCAGGCGCAGGCTGGTTTGCAGCGGCCTCGATCCGGGCCAGCGCCTGTTCGATCCGCGCGAGCGCGCGGCTGCTGCGGTCTTCGCTCATGCCTGCTGGCTAGCGCAAAGGCACAAAGCCGCAAAGCCTTGCGCCGCACATTTCCCCCATTTTGGTAAAGGCGGCCTTGCCCCGCGCCTTGACGGGGGGCCGTGCCTTCGCAAAGGAGACACCGCGCCGAATCGCGGCACTTTCCTGCATTTCCTCAGGAGCCTTATACCGATGAGCCTCAGCCCAGACCGCCTTGCGCCCATGGCCAATGCCATCCGCGCACTTTCCATGGACGCGGTTCAGGGGGCCAATTCCGGTCACCCCGGCATGCCGATGGGCATGGCCGACGTTGCGACCGTGCTTTACAGCCAGTTCCTGAAGTTCGATCCGGCCGCGCCGAAATGGCCCGACCGTGACCGCTTCGTCCTGTCGGCCGGTCACGGCTCGATGCTGATCTATTCGCTGCTGCACCTGACCGGTTACGCCGCGCCGACGATCGAGGACATCCGCAATTTCCGCCAGCTGCACAGCCCCTGCGCGGGTCACCCGGAAAACACCGAGCTGGACGGCGTCGAATGCACCACCGGCCCGCTGGGCCAGGGTCTGGCCATGGCAGTTGGCATGGCAATGGCCGAGCGCCACCTTAACGCCGTGCATGGTGACGATCTGGTCGACCACCGCACCTGGGTGATCGCGGGCGACGGCTGCCTGATGGAAGGCATCAACCACGAAGCGATTGGCTTGGCCGGCACGCTGAAGCTGGGCCGCCTCAATGTCCTGTGGGACGACAACCAGATCACCATTGACGGCGATACCGCGCTGTCGACCTGCGAAGACATTCCGGCACGTTATGCTGCCAGCGGCTGGCACGTCACCCGCTGCGACGGGCATGACTTTGCCGATATCGCCCGCGCTCTGGCCGAGGCTGCTGCCGATCCGCGTCCGTCGCTCGTCGCTTGCAACACCGTGATTGGCAAGGGTGCGCCGAACAAGGCCGGTAGCCACTCGGTCCACGGCAGCCCGCTGGGATCGGACGAAGTTGCCGCGACCCGTGAGGCGCTGGGCTGGGCTTCGGAGCCGTTCGTGGTTCCGGCTGAAATCCTGGCAGACTGGCGTTCGTTGGGTGCCAAGGGTGCTGCCGCCCGCGCCGAGTGGGAAAAGCGTCTGGCCGCATCGCCGCGCCGTGCCGCATTCGAAGCTGCGCAGCAGGGCGTGGTTGGCCGCGTCGCTCCGGCGATTGATGATTACATCGCCGGCCTGATCGCTGCCCCGCAGAAGGTTGCGACCCGCAAGGCTTCGGAAATGGCGCTGGGTCCGCTGACCGAGCGCCTGCCTGAACTGATCGGCGGTTCGGCTGACCTGACCGGCTCGAACCTGACCAAGACCAAGGCGACCACCACGTTCAGCGCGGCTGACTATGCTGGCCGTCACGTTCACTATGGCATCCGCGAATTCGGCATGGCTGCGGCGATGAACGGCATGGCGCTGCATGGCGGCGTGGTGCCTTATGGCGGCACCTTCATGGTCTTCTCCGACTATTGCCGCAACGCGATCCGCATGTCGGCGCTGCAGCACGCGCAGGTCGTCTATGTGATGACCCACGATTCGATTGGCCTGGGTGAGGATGGTCCGACCCACCAGCCGATCGAGCACGTGATGTCGCTGCGCCTGATCCCGAATCTGCTCACCTTCCGTCCGGCGGACGTAGTTGAAACGGCAGAGTGCTGGGCACTGGCGCTGGAAGCCAAAGGCACGCCCTCGGTCCTCGCTCTGTCGCGCCAGAACCTGCCGCAGCTGCGCAGCGAAGGCGGCATGCTTAGCAGCAAGGGCGGCTACCGCCTCCGCGCTGCTCAGGCGACCCGTAAGGTCGTGCTGGTTGCGACCGGTTCGGAAGTCGAAATCGCCGTGGCCTGCGCCGCTGAACTCGAAGCCGCCGGCATTGGCGCGGACGTCGTGTCGATGCCGTGCACCGAACTGTTCGATGCGCAGGATGCGGCCTACCGTGCCGACGTTCTGCCCGCAGACGTGCTCAAGGTTTCGATCGAAGCTGGCGTCACCACGGGCTGGGAACGCTACACCGGCCTTGATGGCCTGCGTTTCGGGATCGACCGCTTTGGCGCTTCGGCACCTGCCGAGCAGCTCTACAGCTATTTCGGCCTCACGGCTGACAATATTGTTCCGCAGATCAAGGCCCGCTTGGGCTGACAGGTTCGACACGAATGACAAACCCCTTCGTCATTGGGCGCAATGACGAGCTTTATGGAATTCCAAAGGAGTAAGACCCATGGCGATCAAGGTTGCGATCAACGGTTTCGGGCGCATCGGGCGCAATGTGGCACGTGCCATCCTCGAGCGGACCGACCACGACCTCGAACTGGTTTCGATCAACGATCTCGCTTCGGCTGAGGCCAACGCGATGCTGTTCCAGCGCGATTCGGTCCACGGCCCGTTCAGCGGCACGGTCGAAGTCGATGGCAATGATCTGATCATCAACGGCAAGCGCATCAAGGTGACTGCCGAGCGCGATCCGGCCAACCTGCCGCACGCCGCCAATGGCGTCGACATTGCCCTGGAATGCACCGGCTTCTTCACCGACCGCGCTTCCTGCGAAAAGCACCTGGCTGCTGGCGCCAAGAAGGTGCTGATTTCGGCTCCGGGCAAGAACGTCGACCTGACCGTCGTTTTCGGCGTGAACCACGAAAAGCTGGAAGCTGGCCACACCATCGTTTCCAACGCTTCGTGCACCACCAACTGCCTGGCACCGTTTGCCAAGGTGCTGAACGACGCCATCGGCATTGAGCGCGGCCTGATGACCACGGTCCATGCCTATACCAACGACCAGAAGATCCTCGACCAGATCCACGAAGATCCGCGCCGCGCCCGCGCCGCCGCGATGTCGATGATCCCGACCACCACCGGCGCCGCCCGCGCCGTGGGTGAAGTGCTGCCGGAACTGAAGGGCAAGCTGGACGGCTCGGCCATCCGCGTGCCGACCCCGAACGTCTCGGTCGTCGACCTGACCTTCCAGCCCAAGCGCGACACGACCAAGGAAGAAGTCAACGCGCTGCTCAAGGCCGCGTCGGAAGGCGCGCTCAAGGGCGTGCTGGGCTTCTCGGACGAACCGCTGGTCTCGATCGACTACAACCACTGCCCGAACAGCAGCACCATCGACAGCCTGGAAACGGCTGTGATCGACGGCAAGCTGGTGCGCGTGCTTAGCTGGTACGACAACGAGTGGGGCTTCTCCAACCGCATGGTCGATACGGCCGGCGCAATGGGCAAGCTGCTCTAAGGTCCGTCACCCCCCGGCGAAATCCGGGGGGCTGATTTTACAGTGAAGCCGCTGCTGTCATGGCGGCCTTGTTTCGACCTGGGTCCCGGCCTGTGCCGGGATGACGGAGGATGTGAATGACCAAGTTCCGCACGCTCGACGATCTCGGGGACCTGACCGGCAAGGTCGCACTGGTTCGCGTGGACCTTAACCTGCCGATGCAGGATGGGGCCGTGACTGACGATACGCGCGTGCGGGCTTCGGCTCCTACCATTCTCGAACTGGCCGAAAAGGGCGCGAAGGTCCTGCTTCTTGCTCACTTTGGCCGGCCCAAGGGTGAGCGGGTTTCGACCATGTCGGTGTCGATGACGCTGGACGCGGTTCAGGCCGTGCTGGGCAAGGAAGTGATGTTCGTGCCGGAAGTGGCCGGTCCCGTGGTCGAACAGGCCGTGGGCATCCTGCGCCCCGGTGACATTGCCATGCTGGAAAACACCCGCTTCTGGAAGGGTGAGGAAAAGAACGACCCGGAACTGGCCAAGGCGATTGCCGCCAATGGCGACATTTACGTCAACGACGCCTTTTCCGCCGCGCACCGCGCCCATGCCAGCACCGAAGGTCTGGCCCATCTGCTCCCGGCCTATGCCGGACGTTCGATGGAAGCCGAACTGAAGGCACTGGAAGCTGCGCTCGGCGAGCCGGTTCGTCCGGTTGCGGCCGTGGTTGGCGGGGCCAAGGTCTCGTCCAAGCTGGACGTGCTGACCCACCTCGTTACCCGCGTCGATCACCTGATCATCGGTGGCGGCATGGCCAACACTTTCCTCGCGGCGCGCGGGGTGAATGTCGGCAAGTCGCTGTGCGAACATGATCTGGCCGCAACGGCAGAGGGCATCCTGGAAGCGGCGGACAAGTCCGGCTGCACCGTCCACCTGCCGTACGATGTCGTGGTGGCCAAGGAATTTGCCGCCAACCCGGCCTCGCTGCGCACCTGCAACGTGCATGAAGTGGCCGAAGACGAAATGATTCTCGACGTTGGTCCGCAGGCTGTCGAAGCCTTGGCCGATGTGCTCAAGACCTGCCGCACCCTGGTGTGGAATGGCCCGATGGGCGCATTTGAAACCCAGCCGTTCGATGCGGCGACTGTGGCGCTGGCCTGTTCTGCCGCTGCCTTGACCAAGGAAGGCGTGCTGACTTCGGTGGCTGGGGGCGGGGATACCGTTGCCGCGCTGAACCACGCCGGTGTGGCTGACGATTTCACCTATATTTCGACTGCTGGCGGTGCCTTCCTGGAATGGATGGAAGGCAAGGAACTGCCCGGCGTCGTCGCACTGCAGACTGCCTGACAAAAAGCTGAGGGGTGAGGTTGCGGGAAGGCAGCCTCGCCGCTAAGCGCTCCGACTTACATACGTATGCAAACCCAATTGCAAAGACAGGGAACGTTTCGATGAACACTGCCGACATGACCGCAAAGATGGCCGCCGGAAACGGCTTTATCGCAGCTCTCGATCAGTCGGGCGGTTCGACCCCCAAGGCGCTGGCCGGCTATGGCGTCAGCGAAGATGCGTGGTCCACCGAAGCCGAAATGTTCGGTCTTATCCACGCCATGCGCGAACGGATCATCACCTCGCCGGTGTTCACCGGTGAAAAGGTAATCGGTGCGATCCTGTTCGAACGCACCATGGACGGCACTGCCGGCGGCAAGCCGGTTCCGGCGGCTCTGATCGAAAAGGGCATCGTGCCCTTCATCAAGATCGACAAGGGCCTGGAAGACGAAGTCAACGGCGTGCAGCTGATGAAGCCGATGCCGGAACTGGACGCGCTGCTGACCAAGGCGAAGGGTCTGGGCGTCTATGGCACCAAGGAGCGCTCGGTCATCAATTCGGCCAACCGCGAAGGCATTGCCGCCGTGGTCAAGCAGCAGTTCGAAGTAGGCCAGCAGGTCCTCGCTCACGGCATGATGCCGATGATCGAACCGGAAGTGAACATCAAGAGCGAAACCCGCGCTGAATGCGACGCGATCCTGCTCGAAGAAATCCTCAAGAACCTCGATGCCCTGCCGGAAGGCCAGCAGGTCATGCTGAAGCTGTCGCTGCCGGTTGTGCCGGGCAAGTTCGACGCACTGGTCGATCATCCCAAGGTGCTGCGCGTCGTTGCCCTGTCGGGCGGCTACAAGCGTCCGGAAGCCTGTGTCGAACTGTCGAAGAACCGTGGCATCATCGCCAGCTTCAGCCGCGCCCTGCTGGAAGACCTGCGCGCCCAGATGAGCGAAGCGGAATTCGACGCAGCCCTGGGTGAAGCGATCGACCAGATCTACACCGGCTCGACCGTCAAGACTGCCTAAGTTCGCGGCGTAAGCCGGAAACGGAAAATAAGGCCGGACCTGTCGGTTGGCGCTCTGCCAGCGACAGGACCGGCCTTTTCTGTATCGGTCTGGTGCGTTCTCGCGGCAAAGATTGCACCGCTGCGATCAACGGTTCCGGAACCGCATTGAAGCGGCTAAGGGCGCATTATGACCGATTGCCAGCTTTACCTGATCTCGCCGCTCGAAGTCGGCGGCGCTTTCCCGGACCGCCTTGCTCGCGCTCTTGATGCGGGGGCGGTGGCCGCTTTCCAGTTCCGCGTGAAGGGCGTGGATGAGCATGAGGCGGCCCGCCTTGCCGCGCCCTTGCAGGAAATCTGCGCGCAGCGCGAAGTGGCCTTCATCGTCAACGATTCGATCAGCCTGGCCAAACGGATCAAGGCTGACGGGGTTCATCTGGGGCAGGATGACGGCACGGTTGAAGAAGCCCGCCAGCGTCTGGGCCGGGAAGCCCAGATTGGCGTGACCTGCCACAACAGCCGCCACCTTGCCATGGAAGCGGGTGAAGCCGGGGCGGACTATGTAGCCTTTGGCGCATTCTTTCCGACCACGACCAAGCAGACCGAATATGTCGCAGAGCCTGACCTGCTGGCCTGGTGGCAGGAACTGATGGAAATTCCCTGCGTCGCGATTGGCGGTATTACGCCAGACAATTGCGCTCCGCTGATCGAGGCGGGGGCCGATTTCCTTGCCGTGTCCGGTGCAGTCTGGAACGGCGACGAGGCAGAGGCGATCCGCGCTTTCCATCGGGTGCTGAGCGCGGCCTGACCCACGGCACGGAAAGGACATGGTTGCTTCTTCCCCGGAATGTGAGATTTCATGTCGTTCTGGCTTTGAGGGGTGAAGCATGGCTGCCGAAACCAAGTCCACGCGTGAATTGACCCTGCGCGGCATTGCGCTGGGCGCAGTGCTGACCGTGCTGTTTACAGCGGCCAACGTCTATCTGGGGCTGAAGATTGGCCTGACGTTTGCCACGTCCATTCCTGCGGCCGTGATCTCGATGGCGCTGCTCAAGGCATTTGCCGACAGTTCGATCCAGGAAAACAACATTGTCCAGACGATTGCCTCGGCGGCGGGGACACTCTCGGCGATTATCTTCGTCCTGCCCGGCCTGATCATGATCGGGTGGTGGACCGGCTTTCCCTATTGGCTTTCGGTCGCGGTGATCGCGGTCGGGGGCATTCTGGGCGTGATGTATTCCGTGCCGCTGCGCCGTGCGCTAGTGACCGGATCGGACCTGCCTTATCCTGAAGGCGTTGCCGCTGCCGAAGTGCTGAAAGTCGGCGCGGGCGTGGGCGGGGCGGAGGAAAACCGCAAGGGCCTTGCTGCCATTGTTCTCGCTGCGGTCCTGTCCGCTGGCTATACCCTTCTGGCCAAGATGAAGCTGGTAGCGGAAGAGGCCGGAACCGTGGTCAAGCTGGGCAGCGGCGCGACCAGCCTCTCGACCAGCTTTTCGCTCGCCCTGATCGGTGTTGGCCATCTGGTCGGGCTGGCGGTGGGGATTGCGATGCTGGTCGGCCTGTTCATCGGCTGGCTCGTGCTGCTGCCGGCCTTCACCGCTGGCGGCGCGCCGAATGGCGTGGAACTGGCCGATTTCGTGTCCGCCACTTTCCGTGAAAAGGTGCGCTTTGTCGGTGCGGGAACGATTGGCGTTGCCGCGATCTGGACCCTGCTCAAGATGCTCGGGCCGATTGGCAAGGGCATTGCCGGGGCGCTGGCCGCGGCAAAAGCGCGCAAGAGCGGGCAGGGCGAGAACCTCGACATTACCGAGCGTGACCTGCCGATTGGCGTAGTGGGCGGCACGATCCTGCTGGCCATGGTGCCGATTGGCCTGCTGCTGGCGGGCTTCGCTGCCGATGGGCCGATTGCCGCCGCGCTTGGGCCGACGCTGGGGCTGTCGATCCTTTACGTGCTGATTGCCGGGATCGTGATCGCTTCGGTCTGCGGTTACATGGCGGGCCTGATCGGTGCTTCGAACAGCCCGATTTCGGGCGTGGGCATCCTGTCCAGCCTGGGTATTTCGCTGATTCTGGTTGGCATATTCGGGCAGGGTGGGGATGCCGCCGCGACCAAGGCGCTGGTCGCCTTTGCCCTGTTCGTCACCGCGATCATTTTTGGCGTGGCGACCATTTCCAACGATAACCTGCAGGATCTCAAGGCCGGACAGCTGGTCGGCGCAACGCCGTGGCGGCAACAGGTCGCGCTGGTGCTGGGGGTGGTCTTTGGTGCCCTGGTGATCCCGCCGATCCTTGACCTGCTCAATACCACGTTCGGGTTCCAAGGGGCACCGGGTGCGGGCGAGGATGCGCTCGCCGCGCCGCAAGCCGCGCTGATTACCGCGATTGCGCAGGGAGTGCTGGGCGGCAACCTCGATTGGGGGCTGATCGGTCTGGGCGCAGCCATCGGTGCAGCGGTGATCGTGGCGGACGAACTGCTCCGCAAGACCGGTAAGCGCAGCCTGCCGCCGCTGGCCGTGGGCATGGGAATCTACCTGCCGATGGCCCTTACCTTGCTGATCCCGCTCGGCGCGCTGGCGGGTCATTTCTACAACCGCTGGGCCGCGCGTCAGGCCGACCCGGAATTTGCAGAACGGATGGGCGTGCTCGCCGCAACCGGTCTGATCGTCGGGGAAAGCCTGTTCGGCGTCGCCTTCGCCGGGATTGCCGCTGCGACCGGCAGCCCGGAGGCGCTGGCCGTGATGGAGGGCAATCCGGTGGCGGAAGTGGCCGGACTGCTGGTCTTTGCCGGGGCAGTTGCCGCGCTCTATCGCTGGACGCGCCGCGCGGTCAGCCGCAGTTAAAGCTGGGCCGGACCCTTGCTCTGACAGCTGGCAAGCTTTTCGCCGTCCGCGCCGGTGCAGGCCGGAGCGCTGGTATTGTTGAGCACCTTGCGGACACAGCGCAGCGCCGTTTCCTTGCCATCCGGCCCCAGCTTGCGCAGGAAATTGTCGCTGCCCCGGTGATAGCGGTTGCCCTTTTTCGGGCCGCTGGTCAGCACCAGATCGTCCCCGGTCAGCAGATAGGTGCCGCGCCCTTCCGGCGTGAAGTACGAGGTGGAATTCGCAATTGCGAAGTTTTCCTCGTCCACCCGGTAACCGGCGGCATTGGTTGCATCGCCCGGCATTTCGCAGGCATAGGCGGCGGGGGCGAGCACGTCGATCGGTCCGCCGGGCACAGCAAGGGCGGCTCCGGAGGCGGCAAGCAGAACGGCGGGAATGGCGTACTTCAGCATCGCTGCATCTCGTAGCACCGCTTGGCCCGCTACGCCACACCTTGCCCCGAAGGCCCCTTCGCGCTAAGGGCGCGGCCTCCCGGACTTTTGCGCCGGTTTCTTTCTCATCCTTGAAGGCAGGCATCATGGCCAAGATCAGCGGCGTGGACATTCGTCCCGGCAACATTCTGGAATACGAAGGCGGCATCTGGAAAGTCGCCAAGACCCAGCACACCCAGCCCGGCAAGGGCGGCGCGTTCATGCAGGTTGAAATGAAGAACCTGATCGACGGCCGCAAGACCAACGTCCGCTTCCGCAGCGCCGACACGGTCGAAAAGGTCCGGCTCGACACAAAGGACTTCCAGTTCCTTTACGTCGAAGGCGACGACCTGGTGTTCATGGACGTCGAAACCTACGACCAGATCACGCTGCCCAAGGACCTGCTGGGCGGGGCCGACGCCTTCCTGCAGGACGGCATGACCGTGCTGCTCGAAATGTATGACGAACGCCCGATTTCGGTGCAGCTGCCTGAACAGGTCGAAGCCACCATCGTCGAAGCCGACGCCGTGGTGAAGGGGCAGACCGCCTCGTCCAGCTACAAGCCCGCGATCCTCGACAATGGCGTGCGCGTGATGGTGCCGCCGCACATTGAAAGCGGTACGCGCATCGTCGTCGACGTGTACGAACGCACTTACGTCCGCAAGGCTGATTGAGGACCTGACATGGCAGTCCTGTCCGGCTTGATCCGTGTGATGGAAAAGGCCGCCCGCAAGGCGGGTGGCCGCCTGCGCCGCGACTTTGGCGAGGTCGAACATCTGCAGGCCAGCCGCAAGGGGCCGGCAGACTTCGTCTCCAAGGCGGATCAGCGGGCTGAACGCACCCTGTGGGATGAACTGCGCGTCGCGCGTCCCGGCTGGGGCTTCCTGATGGAAGAAGGCGGAGAGATCGAGGGCGAGGAAGGCAAGCCGCGCTTCATCATCGATCCGCTCGACGGCACCAGCAACTTCCTGCACGGCATCCCGCACTTTGCGATCTCGATCGCGGTGCAGGAGCCGAAGCTGGATGGTTCTGGCTGGGGCGATGTCACGGCGGCGCTGGTTTACCAGCCGCTGACTGACGAAAGCTTCTGGGCGGAAAAGAGCCGCGGGGCATGGCTCCACGATGCGCGCCTGCGGGTTTCCGCGCGCCGCCATCTGGATGAAAGCCTGATCGCCACCGGCATTCCTTTTGCCGGACGCGGCGATGCGCCGGAATGGACCAAGATCTATAATGCACTGGCGCCGCAGGTTGCCGGTATCCGCCGCTTTGGCGCGGCTTCGCTGGACCTCGCCTGGGTTGCAGCGGGCCGTTACGAAGGGTTCTGGGAAAGCGACCTTTCGCCGTGGGATACGGCGGCTGGCTGCCTCCTGGTCCGTGAAGCGGGTGGCTTTGTTTCCGACTATCGCGGAATGAGCAAGCCGATCTGCGACGCGCAGGTTCTGGCGGGCAATGATTCGCTCCATTCGCGCCTGCACAAGGTTGTTGCCGGCGCGATCAAGGGCTGATCCGGATTTTCGGACCAGCCTTCTAATCTGCCAAGCATGGTGATCCGTGCTTGAAGTGAACAGACCGCGCCGCTAAGCGCGGGGTTCACCCACAGTGCCCCTGTGGCGGAATGGTAGACGCGAACGACTCAAAATCGTTTGTCGCAAGACGTGCCCGTTCGAGTCGGGCCAGGGGCACCAGGGTTGCGGTCAGTGCCGCATCTCCCGACAGCCAAAGACATATTCCCGCAGCGGTCCGCCAAGGGCCGCTTTGTGCGGCTGCGAATGCTGGGCGGGATAGGTGCTTTCGCGCATCGCGAGGGCAAATTGCTCCTCCGCCGTCATCCCTGCGAAAGCGGGGATCGCTCGCCTTGAGCTTGTCGAAGGGCGTCCTGCACCAACCCGGCTTCGACAGGCTCAGCCTGAGCGGGGTGTGAGAACCACTCGCTCCATCCGGTCACCCTGAGCCTGGCGAAGGGTGTCCTGCCCAAACTCAAAAATAAACGGCCGCCGGAGCGAAAGGGGCGCTCCGACGGCCGTCGTTTCTCCTCCCCAGGAGATCGGTGCGGCGGTTTATGCCGCGAACTGGTTCATCGTGTTGTGTTCGCCAGCAGCCTTCAGGGCGGCTTCACCGGCGAAGTATTCCTTGTGGTCGTCGCCGATGTCGCTGCCAGACATGTTCTGGTGCTTCACGCAGGCGATACCCTGGCGGATTTCCTGACGCTGGACGCCCTTGACGTAGCCAAGCATGCCCTGTTCGCCGAAGTATTCCTTGGCCAGGTTGTCGGTGCTCAGCGCTGCGGTGTGATAGGTCGGCAGCGTGATCAGGTGGTGGAAGATGCCAGCTTCGCGGGCAGCATCGCGCTGGAAGGTGCGGATACGCTCGTCAGCTTCTGCCGCCAGTTCGCTGTTGTCGTAATCGACGCTCATCAGCTTGGCGCGGTCATAGGCCGAAACGTCCTTGCCAGCTTCGGTCCAGGCATCGAACACCTGCTGACGGAAGTTCAGCGTCCAGTTGAAGCTGGGCGAGTTGTTGTAGACCAGCTTGGCATTCGGGATGACTTCGCGAATGCGGCTGACCATGCCACCGATCTGCCCGATGTGCGGCTTTTCGGTTTCGATCCACAGCAGGTCCGCGCCGTTCTGCAGCGAGGTGATGCAGTCAAGAACGCAGCGGTCTTCACCCGTGCCAGCGCGGAACTGGTAGAGGTTGCTGGGCAGGCGCTTCGGCTTGAGCAGCTTGCCATCGCGGGTGATCAGCACGTCGCCGTGGCCGATATTGCCAGCGTCAACTTCGTCGCAATCAAGGAAGCTGTTGTACTGGTCGCCGATGTCACCAGCTTCGCGGGTGTAGGCGATCTGCTTGGTCAGACCGGCGCCGAGCGAGTCGGTGCGGGCAACGATGATGCCGTCTTCAACGCCCAGTTCCATGAAGGCGTAACGGATGGCGCGGATCTTCGCGAGGAAGTCTTCGTGCGGAACGGTAACCTTGCCGTCCTGGTGGCCGCACTGCTTTTCGTCCGAAACCTGGTTTTCGATCTGCAGGGCGCAGGCACCGGCTTCGATCATCTTCTTGGCGAGCAGGTAGGTTGCTTCGGCATTGCCGAAACCGGCGTCGATGTCGGCGATGATCGGAACGACGTGGGTTTCGTAGTTGTCGATCTTGCTCTGGATCTGCTTGGCGGTTGCTTCGTCGCCAGCCTTGCGGGCATTGTCGAGGTCGCGGAACAGCATGCCCAGTTCGCGGGCATCAGCCTGACGCAGGAAGGTGTAGAGTTCTTCGATCAGGGCCGGAACCGAGGTCTTTTCATGCATCGACTGGTCGGGCAGCGGGCCGAATTCGCTGCGCAGGGCGGCGATCATCCAGCCGGAGAGATAGAGGTAACGGCTCTTGGTGGTGCCGAAGTGCTTCTTGATCGAGATGAGCTTCTGCTGACCGATGAAGCCATGCCAGCAACCCAGCGACTGGGTGTAGTTGGCCGGATCGGCGTCGTAAGCAGCCATATCCTTGCGCATGATCGCGGCAGTGTACTTGGCGATGTCCAGACCGGTCTTGAACCGGTTCTGCAGGCGCATGCGGGCGACGGATTCGGCGCTGATGCCATCCCAGTGGCCATTCTGGCCGATGGTCTGGTCTGCCTGGGCGATGATGTCGGTGTAGCTCATGGTAATCCTCCTTCGGGGAGCGGTTGACCAATGCGTAACCCCGCCCAGCCTGATTCTCGTACGACAAATTACAAAAATAGTTGTATCCGTGGCGCTGCAGTGCAGGCATGTCTTGCAAAGTTGTGAAGAAATTTACATAAACGGCATATGGCAGAAAGTGCATTCCTGGCCGGACCGGCTATCCGCAGGCTTCGTCGCCGCGAAGGGCTTACCCAGGCCGCCATGGCGGCGCGGCTGGCGATCTCGCCCAGCTATCTCAACCTGATCGAGCGGAACCAGCGCCCGATCTCCGCGCGCCTGCTGGTGCAACTGGCCGAAACATTCGACTTTGATCCGCGCAGTCTGCGGCAGGATGAAGCTGTCGGCGGGATCGACGGCCTGCGCCGCCGCCTCGCGGACGAACGCTTTGCCGATCTTGGCATCGATCGGGACGAGATTTCCGAATGGCTTGCCGCTGCGCCGCAAGCGGCACTGGCCTTTGCCCGGCTTTATGATGCCGGAGGCGGGGTGGGGGCCGTTACCGCCAGCGATCCGATGGACCTGACCCGGCGCGAGATCGAGCGCTGGCGCAACCATTTCGCCGATCTGGATAGTGCGGCAGAGGCCCTGGCTGACGAACTGCGCCTGTCGAATGCCGATATCGGTGCGGCTCTGGCCGAGCGGCTGCGCCAGAAGCATCAGCTTTCCGTGCGTATCCTGCCCTATGACGTCATGCCCGATGCGCTGCGGCGGCTCGATCTTCACGCGCGGCAATTGCAGTTGTCCGAGCTGCTCGATCAATCGTCGCGCAATTTTCAGGTCGCGCTGCAACTCGCCATGCTGGAACAGGGTGAGGCGATTGCCGCACTGGCCGAAGGGGCGCAGTTCGCGGACCACGCGGCATGGCGTCTGTTTCGCCGCCATCTGGCCGGGTATTTCGCTGCGGCCCTGCTGATGCCCTATGGCCGCTTCATGCGTGCCTGCGAGGCGACCGGCTATGACCTGACGATCTTGCAGCGCCGCTTCAATGTCGGGTTCGAACAGCTTGCCCACCGGCTGACCACCCTGCAGCGCGTTGGCCAGCGCGGGCTGCCGTTCTTCATGGCCAGGATCGACCGTGCGGGTCAGTTTTCCAAACGCTATGCCGGGGCAAGCGGGACGACCATGCTGGAAAGCGATGTCGCCTGCCCGTTGTGGAACGTGCATCGCGCCTTTGAACAGGCCGGGCAGATTCAGGTCCAGTCGGTCGAGTTCGCTGAAACGTCGGGGCAAGTCTCGCACTGGTTCACCATGGCCCGCACGGTTGAAGGCAGTGCTGCGCCGGGCCGGAATGCCGCGCAATTTGCAGTAGTACTGGGGCTGGATGCCCAGCTTGCCCGGCAATTGGCGCAGGCGCGGGGGCTTTCGCTTGATCCTGCGCAAGAGGTGCGGACCGGGCCGGGCTGCACCCGCTGTCACCGGAGCGATTGCCAGCAACGCTCGCTTCCGCCCAAGGGGGCGGCGCTGCAATTCGATGAACGCAGTCGCGGCCTGACGCCCTTTGCCTTCGATCGGTGACCCATCGGCTGTCGCTGTAAAATTTACCGACAGTTCACATCTGGCCAGTAGGACTTGGCGGGCAACGCTCGGGAGGCCCCTGCCAAGACATGATCACGCTTGCTCCGCTGCAATGGGGGATCGAAACGGTGCTGTGGGCAGCCGGTGCGATCGGCTGCCTGACGGCCATGGCCTGGTTGCAGCGGCGTCGCGGGCGGTTTGGCGCGGCTGAAACGGCGCTGCTGGTCGCACTGGGGCTGACGGCGCTGTGGTCGCTTGTCGGCGCGCTTGCAGGAGCGGAATCCACAGCGGCGGAGATGGGTGAAAGCCTGCGCAATCTTGCCTGGATATTCGCTCTTTATCGCTTGTTTGCGATGGATGGCCGATTGGAATCGGTTCGTCCGGTCAGGCCGCTGCTGATGGCGCTTGCCTTCGTCGAGGTTCTGCAGGCGGCAAGCGGGCTGGCTCTGTCCACGCAGGGCATATCGCTTTCAGATGGGATCGCGCTGCGAAGCCTCGCCTCGTTGCGCTTGCTCGTTGCAGTGGGCGGGCTGGTGCTGGTCCACAACCTTTATGCCGGGGCTGCGCAGCAGGCGCGGCTGACCATTCGCTGGCCTGCCATGGCTCTGACGCTGCTGTGGGGGATAGACCTCAACCTTTATGCGCTTGCCTATCTGGCGGGTAATTCGCCCGCAGTGATCACTGCGCTGCGCGGGATATTCGCGCTGGCTGCGGCGGGATTGCTGGCGCTGGGTGCGGTCGACAAGAGTGAAAGCCTGCGCTTCCAGCCCTCGCGCGCGGTGACGTTCCAGACAGTGTCCCTGCTTCTGATCGGGGGCTATCTGATCCTGATGGTCGCTGCCGCGCAGTGGCTGTCCTTTGCGGGCAGCGACTATGCCGGACTGCTGCAGATTGCCTTTGTCGTGGCCGTCTCGATCCTCGGCTCTTCTATTGCGCTGTCACCGTGGCTGCGCGGCTGGCTGCGCGTCATGCTGGTCAAGCACCTGTTCCAGCACCGTTATGACTACCGCGCGGAATGGCTGCGTTTTACCCGCACCATCGGTCAGGCCGGGCCAGAGAGTCCGCCACTGAACGAGCGCGTGATCCGGGCACTTGGCGACATTACTGATAGTCCCGCAGGGCTGTTGCTGACCCCCGGCGACAGCGGCGTCTTGCAACTGGCCGCACGTTGGAACTGGGCCGATGCAGAAGTGCCATCGACGGCGATGGATCTGATTTCGGCGCGCCGGTTTGAACGCGGTGGCTTCATTGCCGACCTTGATGTCGAGCGCGGGAAGGGCGGTTCAGGCCTGTTCCTGCCGGAATGGCTGGCCGCCGATCCCAGGGCCTGGGCCGTGGTGCCGCTGCTGCATTTTGACAAGCTGGAAGGTGTGGTCGTCCTCGCCCGTCCGGTCCATGTCCGCCGCCTTGACTGGGAGGATTTCGACATGCTCCGCGTCGTCGGGCGGCAATTGGCCAGCTATCTGGCTGAAAATGCCGGACAGGCGGCCCTGGCCGAAGCCGCGCGGTTCGATGAATTTCACCGCCGCATCGCATTTGTGATGCATGACATCAAGAACCTTGCCAGCCAGCTGGGCCTGCTGGCCCGCAATGCTGAACTTCATGCCGAGAACCCTGCATTCCGCGCCGATATGCTGGTGACGCTGCGCAATTCGACCGACAAGCTCAACGCGCTGGTCTCGCGCCTGTCGCGCTATGGGCCGGGTTCGCTCGAAGCACTGGTTCCGGTCCGGGCCAATGCGATTGCCCGTTCGGTCGTGGATCAGTTGAAGGCGCGGCACAGCCTCAGCCTGGTCGAACACGGTGAGTGCGCGGTTCAGGCAAGCCGGGATAAGCTGGAGCAGGTCCTTTTGCATCTGGTCCAGAACGCCATCGACGTCAGCCCGGCTGCCGCGCCAGTCGTCGTCTCGGTCGGCACCAATGGCGCCAACGGGGTGATCGAAGTGGTCGATGGCGGTCCGGGGATGAGCGCGGAATTCGTCCGCAGCCGCCTGTTCCGACCGTTCGATTCCACCAAGCCGGGCGGCTTTGGCATCGGCGCCTATGAAGCGCGCGAACTGGTGCGGGCCATGAGCGGCAGGCTGGAAGTGGACAGCCGCGAAGGGCTGGGTACCCGCTTCACCGTGATGATCCCGCTCGCGCATAAGGATGCGCAGACCAAGGCAGCATGAGATGATTGAAACCAGGCCGAAACTGCTGATTGTCGAGGATGATGCTGGGCTGCAGGCACAGTTGAAATGGGCCTATCCCGATTTCGAAGTACTTCAGGCGACCGACCGTGCCTCTGCTTTGGCCCTGCTGCGCAGCGAGGAGCCGCCAGTGGTGACGCTTGACCTCGGCCTGCCGCCTGATCCCGATGGCACTTCCGAAGGCTTTGCGGTGCTGGACGAGATCATGGCGCTGAAGCCCGATACCAAGGTGATCGTCGCCTCGGGCCACGGCGCGCGAGAATCCGCGCTGCAGGCGATCGCTCGCGGGGCCTATGATTTCTACCAGAAGCCGGTCGATATCGATGCGCTGGGCCTGATCGTGCGCCGTGCGCTGCAACTCCACCGGATCGAGGCGGAAAACCGCAAGCTGGCGGAACGCGCCGGCGAGGACAACCGCGTGCTGGGCCGCCTGATCACAGCGGCGCCGGAAATGCTGAAAGTGGCGCGCACGATTGAGCGGGTGGCCAATACCAATGTCTCGGTCATGCTGCTGGGGGCAAGCGGCACGGGCAAGGAATTGCTGGCGCGCGGCTTGCACGAAGCCAGCGACCGGGCAGGCGGGGCCTTCGTTGCGATCAACTGCGCGGCTATTCCCGAAACCCTGCTGGAAAGCGAATTGTTCGGGCATGAGAAGGGGGCCTTCACCGGCGCGATCAAGACCACCGAGGGCAAGATCGAACTGGCCAATGGCGGCACCCTGTTTCTCGATGAAGTGGGCGATATTCCGCTGCCGTTGCAGGTAAAGCTGCTGCGCTTTCTGCAGGAACGGGTGATCGAACGGGTCGGATCGCGCAAGTCGATTGCAGTCGACACGCGGATCGTCTGCGCCACGCACCAGAACCTTGAGACGATGATTGCCGAAGGGCGGTTCCGCGAGGACCTGTTCTATCGTCTGGCCGAAATCGTGGTGAAAATCCCCGGTCTGGCCGAACGGCCCGGCGATGCGGTCTTGCTGGCCAAGGCGTTCCTCACCCGCTTTGCCCGCGAAATGAATCCCGCGGTGAAGGGCTTTGCCCCCGATGCGCTGGCCGCGATTGATGCCTGGCCCTGGCCCGGCAACGTGCGCGAACTGGAAAACAGGGTGAAGCGCGCGGTGATCATGGCCGATGGCAAGCTGATCGGGGCCGAGGATCTTGACCTGACAGCCGGAGACGAGGGCGAGGCGCAGGTACTTAACCTCAAATCCGCGCGCGAGACGGCAGACCGCAAGGTGATCCGTCATGCTCTGGCCCGCAGCGAGGGCAATATCTCCAACACGGCCAAGCTGCTGGGGATCAGCCGCCCGACACTGTACGACCTGCTCAAGCAATACGATCTGCAGACCTGACGCCCGATTTCGGAAATTGCACAAAGCCCTCTCGACAAGCCGCGCGGCAGCCCCTTAAAGACAAATTCAATCGCGCGATTAAATTTTGGAGAGGATTGTTATGGCTGGTGTACTTCAGGGTGTTACCGTTATCGAATTGGCCGGAATCGGGCCGGGTCCGTTCTGCGGCATGATGCTGGCCGACCACGGCGCGCGGGTAATCCGGGTTGAACGTCCGGGCACCAGCAGCCGGTTTGGCGACAGCGGCAACCGCGACATTCTGAATCGCAACCGTGAACGGATTGAGCTGGACCTCAAGGATCCGGCGGCGATCGAACAGATCAAGGAACTGGTCAAGACTGCCGATGCCCTGATCGAAGGCTATCGTCCGGGCGTGCTGGAGCGGCTTGGCCTTGGCCCGGAAGTGTTGCACGCGGTCAACCCGCAGCTGGTGATCGGCCGGATGACCGGCTGGGGCCAGGAAGGGCCAATGGCACCGCTGGCTGGCCATGACATCAACTATATCGCGCTGTCGGGCGCGCTCCATTCCTATGGCCGCAAGGGCGAAAAGCCGAGCTTCCCGGTCAACGCCGTGGGCGATTTCGGCGGCGGTGGCATGATGCTGGCCTTCGGCGTGGTCGCAGGCGTGCTTCATGCCCGTTCTGGCGGCAAGGGCCAGGTCGTGGATTGCGCGATGGTCGATGGCGCAGCGATCCTTTCGGCCATGACCTATACCTTCCTTGGCAATGGCCAGTGGAAGGACGAACGCGGCGTCAACCTGCTCGACAGCGGCACGCACTTCTATGAAACCTACGAAACCAAGGACGGCAAGTGGATCTCGCTCGGTTCGATCGAGCCGCAGTTCTATGCCCTGCTGATGGAAAAGACTGGGCTGAAGGACGATGCCGACTTTGCCCAGCAGATGAATCCGGCCAAGTGGGACGAACTGAAGGAGCGCATGACTGCGCTGATCCTGACCAAGACCCGCGACGAATGGTGCGCGATCATGGACGGCACCGACATCTGCTTCGCACCTGTCCTCAGCCTCAAGGAAGCGCCGAAGCATCCGCATAACGTGGTGCGCGGCACCTTTATCGAGGAAGGCGGCATGGTTCAGCCGGCCCCGGCACCGCGCTTCTCGGCCACGCCTGCTCCGGCACCGAAGTTGGCGGGTCGCTAAACGCTTGAAAGCGGACTAGAGGGTCGGTGTGAATCTGTTCAACCGCATCGACCCGATGGTCCGCCTGCTGACCATTGCCATCACCCTGGCCGTGCTGGTCCCCGTGACCGGCACGGCGCGTGGCATCGCCCAATTCGTGGCCAATGCCGCCGTCTTCCTGCTGTTTTTCCTCAACGGGGTGCGCCTGCCGCGCCATGAGGTTGCGGCGGGCCTATCCAACCATCGCCTGCTCTGGCCGCTGACCCTGTGGTGCTTTGGCGGCATGGCCCTGGCGGGCTGGGCGCTGTGGCAGGCCGGGCAGGGCTGGATGCCGCCGCTGATTGCCCTGGGCTTTCTTTACCTTGGCTGCCTGCCTTCGACGGTGCAGTCAGCGACGGCCTATTCTTCGCTGGCGGGCGGTAATGTCGCCAGTTCGGTCGTTGCTGCGGCCTTGCTCAACCTGCTCGGCGTGTTCGTTACCGCGCCGCTGTTTTCCTTGATGGGCGGCGGCGGAGAAGCGGGCTTTCACGCCGACGGCCTGCTCAAGGTCGTGATGATCCTGCTGGTGCCCTTCATGCTGGGGCAGTTGTTACAAGGGCGGCTGTCTGGCTGGGTGAAGGACAACAAGCAGCTGACCACCTGGTTCGACCGCGGTTCCATCGCCATTGCCGTCTACGTCGCCTTCTCGGGTGCGGTGGAGCAACGTTTCTGGACGCAGGTGGAGCCAGCGGGGTGGGGCTGGCTGCTGGGCGGCGTCGCGCTGTTCCTGCTGGTCGGCCACCTTGGCGCATGGTTGCTGGGCGCGCTGGTCCGGCTCGACCGGCCCAATCGGGTATCGATGCTGTTTGCCGGCGCGCAAAAGAGTATCGCCATGGGCGCGCCGCTTGCCTCGGTGCTGTTCAGCCCGGCGGTTGCGGGCGTGGTCCTGCTGCCGATCCTGCTATACCATCTGGCGCAGCTAGTTATGGCTGCGCCGATAGCAACGCGGCTCAATCAGACCTGACAGCCTGTTCCAGTTCGGAGTCCGGATTGCGCCGGTTGTGGCGCACCGACCACCACAGCGACAGCCCGATCAGGATTGCACCGATCAGCCCGGTGACGGTTTCCGGAATGTGGAACTTGGCCGACAGCAGCATGATCGCACCAAGCGCAATGATCGCCCAGAACGCGCCGTGTTCCAGATAGCGGTATTCAGCCAGCGTCCCCTGCTTGACCAGATGGATGGTCATCGAACGGACGAACATCGCACCGATCGACAGGCCCAGGGCAATGATCACCATGTTGTTCGACAGGGCAAAGGCACCGATCACGCCGTCAAAGCTGAACGAAGCGTCGAGCACGTTGAGGTAGAGGAACCCGCCAAGGCCGGAGCGGACCACGGCACCCTGCATGGCCAGCGCCTGATCGCGCATTTCCAGGATCGTGCTGATCGCTTCGACCGCGATGAAGCAGACTAGGCCCAGCGTTCCTGCAACCATGAAGACCAGCGCGTCTTCGGGCGGCAGCATCCGCGAAATGAAGTAGAGCGAAACCAGCAGCACGGCGATTTCTGCCGCCTTGATGTTCGATACCACGCTCAGCTTCTTTTCCACCCAGACGATCCAGTGAACGTCCTTTTCACCGTCAAAGAAGAACGACAGGCCAACCATCGCCAGGAAGGCTCCGCCAAATCCGGCAATGCCGACGTGGGCGCTGGAAACAATCGCTTCATACTGCTGCGGATTGTTGAGCGAGAGGTCGAGCGCGGCCATCGGCCCAAGTCCGGCGGCAATCGCGACAATCGCCAGCGGGAACACGATGCGCATCCCGAATACGGCAATCACCATGCCCCAGGTCAGGAAGCGGCGCTGCCACACATCGTCCATATCCTTCAGCACGGCGGCATTGACCACAGCGTTGTCGAACGAAAGCGACACTTCCAGGATCGACAGGACAAAAATGATCCACAGCATCGAAGCCGTAGCGGTCAGATCGCCGGTCTGCGACCAGCCATAATAGGCGCCCAGCGCAAGGCAGACTGCGGTGAAAAGGATCGAGCCTTTGTAGAACTTCATCAACATCAAATTGTCCTGTGATTCCAGAGCATGGAAGTCAACCGTCAGGCGGTTACTTCGGCTGGTAGGTCTGCTCCACGCCGGGGAAAGTGCGGGCGCGCACTTCGCTGGCATAGCGTTCTGCCGCTCCGGAAATGGTCTCGGCAATGTTTTCATAGCGCTTCACGAAACGCGGTACGCGATCGAACATGCCCAGCATGTCCTCGGTAACCAGCACCTGCCCGTCGCACTGGGCCGAAGCGCCGATGCCGATGGTCGGGCACTTGATGGCCTTGGTCACTTCAATCGCGATCGGTTCGACCACGCCTTCGACCACAACGGCAAAGGCACCCGCATCGTCGAGGGCCTGCGCGTCGGATACGATCTTCTGCGCTTCGGCATCGCTGCGGCCGCGGGCGTTATAGCCGCCCAGCACATTGACTGCCTGCGGGGTCAGGCCAACGTGGCCCATTACCGGGATACCGCGCTGGGTAAGGAAGGCCACAGTCTCGGCCATGGCCGCGCCGCCTTCCAGCTTTACCGCCGCGCAGCCGGTTTCCTTGAGCAGGCGCGAGGCGCTTTCAAAGGCTTGCTGAGGCGAGGCTTCATAGGCACCGAACGGCATGTCGACCACGACAGCGGCATGGTATGAACCGCGCACCACCGCCGCGCCATGGGCGGCCATCATGTCCAGCGTCACTGGCACGGATGAGGGCAGTCCATAAATCACCTGACCCAGCGAATCCCCGACCAGCAGCAGATCGCAATGGGCATCCAGCAACTGCGCCTGCCGGGCCGTATAGGCGGTGAGCATGACGACCGGTTCGGCAGTCACACCGTCCACCTTGCGGCGGCGAATGGCGGGGATGGTCAGCCGCTTCATCGGAGCGGGCGTGGGGTTGGCACGGCTGGTTGCCGTATCGAGCTGGAAAGTCGTGGACATGGTCGAAGCCTTATACGTTCCGCACAATCTGGGGAAGGCTTGGCAGTTAACCCTTGCGAATATGGAGCGCGCCGCTAGCTTCCGCGCCAGTCAAGACATGCTGCCCGGCACCGTATCGGGTTGCTATTTTTAGGGGATTTCGATGTTTGGACGCGTCAAGCCATTAGACGCCATCCTGGCCACTGCCGAAAAGAAATCGCTCCACCGCTCCTTGGGTGCATTCCAGCTGACCATGCTGGGGGTGGGCGCGATCATTGGCACCGGTATCTTCGTGCTGACCGCAGAGGCAGCGCAGAAGGCCGGGCCGGGCATGATGATCAGCTTTATCATTGCAGGTTTCGTCTGCGCCGTAGCCGCGCTTTGTTACGCTGAGATGGCATCGATGGTGCCGGTTTCGGGTTCGGCCTATACCTACAGCTATGCCTCGATGGGCGAAATCGTCGCCTGGATCGTCGGCTGGGCGCTGATCCTGGAATATGCGATTGCGGCCTCTGCCGTGTCGGTCGGCTGGTCCAACTATTTCGTCGGGCTGGTGCAATCCGCGCTAGGCGTGGAATTGCCGGCCTTCTTCACCAAGGGCGCATTTGCCGCGGTGGATGGTGGGATCAACCTGCCGGCCGTGGTGATTGCCCTGCTGGTTACCGGCCTGCTGGTGCTGGGCACCAAGGAATCGGCCATGGTCAACGCCGTTCTGGTGGTGATCAAGGTTGTCGCGCTGACGGCCTTCGTCATTCTGGCCGTGCCGGTGATGAAGATGGAAAACTTCGAACCCTTCGCGCCGCTTGGCTTCAGCGGGATTTCGGCGGCTGCGGCCTCGATCTTCTTTGCCTATGTCGGGTTTGACGCGGTTTCGACCGCGGCAGAGGAAACCAAGAATCCGCAGCGCAACATGCCGATCGGCCTGATCGGCAGCCTGGTAATCTGCACCGTGTTCTACCTGCTGGTGGCCTCGGGCGCGATTGGCGCGGTGGGTGCGCAGCCGGTGTTCGGCGCCGCTGGTGAAGCCCTGGCGACGGGCAGCAAGGAACTGCAGCAGCAGTGCGCCGCGCTGGCCGGTGCGGGCAATGTTCCGCTGGTCTGCTCGGACGAGGCGCTGGCCCACGTCCTTCGCGAAATCGGCTATGTCAACGTCGGCAACCTGATCGGTCTTGCGGCATTCCTGGCGCTCCCTTCGGTGGTGCTGATGATGCTGTTCGGCCAGACCCGCATCTTCTTCGTGATGGCGCGTGACGGCCTGCTGCCGGAAGGCCTGGCCAAGGTTCACCCGAAGTTCCACACCCCGCACATCGTGACCATGATCACCGGCGCCTTCGTCACTCTGGCGGCGGCGTTCTTCCCGGTCGGTCAGCTGGCGGACATCTCGAACTCGGGCACGCTATTTGCGTTCATGACCGTGGCGATCGGCGTGCTGATCCTGCGCCGCACTTCGCCCACCCGTCATCGTCCGTTCCGCACGCCGATGGTGTGGCTGGTCGGCCCGCTGGCAGTTGCCGGCTGCGCCTACCTGTTCTTCAACCTGTCGGGTTATACGGAACTGATGTTCCTCGGCTGGGCAGCTGTCGGTCTGGTCGTCTACTTCTCGTACGGCCGCCGCAAGAGCCATGTTGGCCGCGGTCTGGTGGAAGTGCATGAGCGTGATGCCGATGCACCGCAGCAGCCGGTTCCGCCGCTGCCGGGCGGGATCGACATCAACGATTGATCCCACCTGCGGGTAAAAAGAATCGGGCCGCTCTCTTGGTGAGGGCGGCCCTTTTCTTTTGACTTGCTGAGGAAATTTTCGGTCTTTGGCCGATGCCTGAAGATGATGGCGGGTAGGGGGCAAAAAGGGGGCTTTGCGAATCAGGAAAATGAGAACATAAATAGAACAAAGGTTCTGCCCCTCATGACTGTCATCACCTCTCTTTCCGCCTTTGCGCCGCTTTCCCGGACCGCTGGAGACAGCCTGCCGCGCTGGCGGCCGGGGCTGGATGCCGCGCCCCTGCATGGTGAAGTGTTCGCCTCGGCGGCAGAGGGGAGCGGGGCGGCCCTTGCCCTTGCCCTGGCGCTGGACGGCAAAGGGCAGGAGGAGGAACGCGGCTGGCTGTGGGTACAGGATGCGCGGGCGATCAAGCTGGGCGGGCGGCCCTATCAGCCGGGCTTGCCGCCCAGACTGCGCCACCGGCTGATCCATGTCACCGCGAAAAGCCCGGAAGATGCCCTGTTTGCGCTGGAAGAGGGGCTGCGCTGCCGCGATCTGGCCTTTGTCATCGGGGAAGTGGCCGGCAATCCGAAAGCGCTCAATTTCACGGCGGCGCGGCGGCTCAGTCTCGCGGTAGAACGGCATGGCGTGCCGCTGTGGCTGGTCCGGCTGGATGCAGAGCGGGAACTGTCTTCTGCCCGCCAGCGCTGGGCGGCGCGTTCTGCCCCTTCGCAGCCGCCGCGCTGGAACCCGGCTGCCCCCGGCACTCCGGTCTGGCAGGCTGAACTGTTCCGCGCCCGCGCGCATCCTCCCGGCACCTGGCTGCTGGAGGGCGATTTTGCCAATCTGCAGGTGCAGCACAGGCAAGGGCAATCCCCGGTGGCCGAGGCTGGCGAAAGCCGCCTCCATGCGTGAGCGCCATGATCCGCCGCATCCTCTCGATCTGGCTGCCCGATCTGGCGATCGAGCGCTGGCAACTGGCTGAGGGCGAAAGCGCAGCGCCTTTTGCCCTGTTGGCCGAAACCGCCCACGGCCCGCGCCTGACCGCGCTGAATGCCGCAGCACGTCAGGCCGGCGTGCAGGGCGGCACCATGCTGGCGGATGCCCGTGCGATCTGTCCCGATCTGGCCGTGGCTCCGGGCGATCCGGCAGGTGATCGTGCTTTTCTGGAGCGATTGGCAATCTGGGCGCAGCGTTGGGGGCCATGGTCGGCGATTGACCCGCCTGACGGGCTGCTGGTCGATGTGACCGGCGTACCGCATCTGTTTGGCGGAGAGGCGGGCTTGTTGGAGGATGCCGCGCTAAGGCTCGCTGCGCGCCGCCTGACCAACCGGCTTGCCATCGCACCGACGGCGGGGGCGGCCTGGGCCTTGTCGCACTATGGACCGGACCGGGAGCTGCTGCACGAAGGGACTGCGCAGCTGGACGACCTGCCAGTCGCAGCCCTGCGGCTTGATTCGGCAACCCTGCTGGTCCTGCGCCGTCTGGGGTTGAAGCGGATTGGCGACCTGTCCGGCGTGGCCCGTCCGGCCCTGGCGCGGCGCTTTCGCAATACCCGCGCGCCGCTGGCCAACCCGCTGATCCGGCTCGACCAGTTGCTGGGCCGGGTGCCAGAGCCTTTGCTGCCGGTGATCGCCGTGCCGGTTCCGCTGGTTCAGCGCCGCCTGATGGAGCCGATCCGCCATCGCAGCCTGCTCGATCAGGTGCTGGACGATCTGGCCGGTGATATGGTCCGCCTGCTCGAAGGGCAGGCCCAGGGTGCGCGGCGGCTGGAACTGGCGCTGTGGAAGGTTGATGGCGAAGTTCTCTCTCGCCGGCTGGAACTGGCCGCAGCAAGCCGCGATCCGGGCCATATCGCGCGCCTGTTTGCGGGCAAGCTGGACGATCTCGACGCCGGTTTCGGGATCGAACTGGCGCGCCTTTCTGCCCCGTGGTGCGAGCCGCTGGCGCTCAGTCAGGCCGATTTCGAACAGGCGGCCGAAGCACATGGCACTTCGCTGGCGGCCTGCATTGACCGCTTGAGCGCGCGGCTGGGGCCGGAGGCAGTGCGCCGTCCGTTGGCGGTGGCCAGCCATGTGCCGGAACGGGCGCAGCGCTGGGCGCCGCCGCTGGAGCCGGAGCGGGTGATGCAGGGGCAACTGGCCTTTCATGGCCGCCCGCTCAAGCTGCTCGACCGGGCAGAGCCGATTGCCGTGCTCTATGCCAGCCCGGATGGCCTGCCGCGTCGGTTTCGCTGGCGCGGTCAGGTCCACGAAATCGCCCGCGCCGAAGGGCCGGAACGGATCGCCCCGGAATGGTGGCGCGAAGGCTCTACCGCGCGGCTGCGTGACTATTACCGGATCGAGGACGATCAGGGCCGCCGCTACTGGATCTATCGCAATGGCCTGGCCGGAGATGGGCGGGGCGGGGTGCCCGAATGGTTCCTGCAGGGGCTGTGTGCATGAAGGGGCTGGTCAGACCGATTGAAAGAACATAAAGTGAACATATGTCTCAGCCGAGTCTCATCGAACGTTTAGCCATTCTGGCCGATGCGGCCAAATACGATGCCTCCTGCGCTTCATCGGGCACCAGCCGCCGCACCAGCAAGGGCGGCAAGGGGATCGGCTCGACCGAGGGCATGGGCATCTGTCACGCCTATGCGCCGGATGGGCGCTGCATCTCGCTGCTCAAGATCCTGCTGACCAACCACTGCGTGTTCGATTGCCATTACTGCATCAACCGGAAGAGTTCGAACGTGCGCCGCGCGCGCTTCGCCCCGCAGGAAGTGGTGGACCTGACGCTCAGCTTCTATCGCCGCAATTACATCGAGGGGCTGTTCCTCTCCTCTGGCATCATCAAAAGCTCCAGCCACACGATGGAGCAGCTCATTGAAGTTGCGAGGATATTGCGAGAAGAGCATGATTTCAGGGGGTATATCCATCTGAAGTCCATCCCGGAGGCAGACCCGGAACTGGTCCGGCAGGCGGGCCTTTATGCCGACCGCGTCTCGATCAATGTCGAACTGCCGACCGTTGCCGGGCTGACCCGGCTGGCGCCGGACAAGAACGCGCAGGTGATCGAAGGGGCGATGGGCGATCTCAAAAGCGCGATTGTCGAGGCGAAGGATGCGCGGCGGCGTTTTCGCTCGGCCCCGCGCTTTGCTCCGGCCGGGCAATCGACCCAGATGATCGTTGGCGCCGATGGGGCGAGCGACGCGCAGATCGTCGGGCGAGCCAGCACGCTCTATGGCGAATACCAGCTGCGCCGGGTCTATTATTCCGCCTTCAGCCCGATCCCGGATGCCAGTGCCGTCCTGCCGCTCAAGCGTCCGCCATTGATCCGCGAACACCGGCTCTACCAGTCTGACTGGCTGATGCGGTTCTATGGCTATCGCCCGGAAGAAGTGCAGCAGGCCACCGGAACTGACGGCATGCTGCCGCTCGACATTGATCCCAAGCTGGCCTGGGCGCTGAAGTTTCGGGAAAGCTTCCCGGTCGACGTCAACCGCGCCCCGCGCGAATTGCTGCTGCGGGTGCCGGGGCTGGGCACGCGTGCAGTTGGTGCGATCCTCGCCAGCCGCCGCCATCGCACCTTGCGGCTCGACGATGTCGGCAAGCTGACTGTCTCGCTGGCCAAGGTCCGCCCGTTTATCGTCACGGCGGACTGGCGCCCGGTTCTGCTGACTGACCGGGACGACCTGAAAGCCCTGATCGCGCCCCGGCGCAGCGAGCAGCTGGAACTGTTCGCGGCGTGAGATGCGGCCATGACCCCATTTCGTGATGCCCGGATCGCCGATGCCTATACTGTCACGCTGGCAGCGGCGGACGATTTTGCCGGTTGGCGCGAACAGGCGCGGCGCCTGATCATGGCCGAAGTGCCGCCGGACCGGGTGATCTGGCAGGTGCCGGGTGAGAGCAGTGACGACCTGTTTGCCTCTGCCGGCAAGGCGCTCCGGCTGCCGGTACCCTCCGGTGACGTCATGCCGCCACGGGTGCCGCGCGCTTTCCTCGATCTGGCTGGAAAGGCCGCGCTCCATTCCGATCCACAGCGCTTTGCCTTGCTTTACCGTTTGCTCTGGCGCTTGCAGGCGCGGCCCGGAATGATGGAAGATGCCGCCGATCCCGATGTGCGGCGGCTGGGCGATCTGGCCCGCACCGTCCGGCGCGATATTCACAAGATGCGCGCTTTCGTGCGCTTTCGCGCGGTCGAACAAGACGGCGTAGAGCATTACGTCGCCTGGTTTGAGCCGCAGCATCACATCCTGCGTGCCAATGCGGCCTTCTTCGTTAACCGCTTTACCACGATGCGCTGGTCGATCCTGACGCCGGAAGGTTCGTTGCATTGGGATGGCGAAACCCTGCGCGAAGGGCCGCCTGCACGGCGTGAGGATGCCCCGTCCGGTGATCCGGCAGAGGAACTGTGGCGGCGCTATTACGCATCCATCTTCAATCCGGCGCGGTTGAAGGTTGGGGCCATGCTGAAAGAGATGCCCCGCCGATACTGGAAGAACCTGCCCGAAGCGGCACTAATTCCCGATCTGATCGCCGGGGCCCAAGCGCGCGAAGCGGCCATGGTGGATCAGGGTGCGAACCTGTTTGGCAGCGAACGCCCCAGTAGTCTGGCCATGATTGCCAAGGAAATCCGAACCTGCCGCCGCTGCCCGATCGGTTGTAACGACACTCGCGCCGTACCGGGTGAGGGGCCGCACCATGCCGCGCTGATGATCGTTGGCGAACAGCCCGGCGATAACGAGGAAGCGCAGGGCCGCCCCTTTGTCGGCCCCGCCGGACGGCTGCTTCGCGCCCATCTGGAAGATGCCGGGATTGATGCGGCGCGTGCCTGGGTGACCAATGCGGTCAAGCACTTCAAGTTCGCTCCCCGCGGCAAGCAGCGGCTGCACCAGAATCCCACGGCCAAGGAGATCGACACCTGCCGCTGGTGGGTGGAAAGCGAACGCCTGCTGATCCGCCCGCGTCTGGTCCTGACGCTGGGAGCCAGCGCCGCGCGCGGGATGCTGGGCAAGACGATCAGTGTCCAGAAGGACCGTGGCCGCGCTCATGGTCTGGACGACGGGACCGAGCTGTGGCCCACGGTTCACCCATCCTATCTGCTACGCCTGGACGACGATGCCCGGATGGCCGAGGAAGCCCGCTTTGCCGAGGATTTGCGCCGGGTCGCAGCGCGACTGGCCGAACTGACCGGATAGGCCGTGCCCGAGGCACCGCTTACGCCTGAACGCCGCCGGGTGGAGCAGGCGCTGCCACCGCCGCAGGACCGTGCGGCCTTTGTCGAACTGGGCCTTGTGTCCTGCTTTTCATTTCTGCGCGGGGCGTCAGACGCGGTGGACCTTGCCACCACGGCGCGGGCGCTGGGCTATGACGCGCTGGGCATTGCCGATGCCAATACGATGGCGGGGGTGGTCCGGCTTCATAGCGAGGCCACTGCGCTGGGCCTGCGCCCGGTGATCGGTTGCCGGATCGAGACGACCGAAGGGCTGGAATTCCTGGCCTATCCGACTGACCGCGCCGCCTATGGCCGTCTCTGCCGCCTGATTTCGGCCGGCCGGATGTCCACGCTGGACGGCGAATGGCAGGACAAGGGTGCCTGCGAGATCAACCTTGCCATGCTCGCTGCGCATAGCGAAGGCGTGCATCTGGTGCTGGTTCCGCCTGCCAATCTGGACGCGCAGTTCTCGATTCCGGCCCAGAGCAATGTCGTATCCCTGCACGGCGACGATGCAGACGGCGATGATGTCCTGACGGCGTCATTTCTGGACCTGCTACCGCACTTGCTCCGTCAGCTTCCCACTCTGCGCCACGTGGCGGCAAGCTATCTGTACACCGGCGACGACCTTGCGCGGATTGCCCGGCTCGACGCCTTGGCAGCAGGGCAGGGTCTGACCATCCTTGCCACCAATCTTCCGCTCTATCACGCGGCGCAGCGCAGGCCACTGCACGATGTG
This sequence comes from uncultured Novosphingobium sp., assembly GCA_964561375.1. GTDB lineage: Bacteria > Pseudomonadota > Alphaproteobacteria > Sphingomonadales > Sphingomonadaceae > Novosphingobium. Next base: position 28,396 of record CAZLPK010000006.1, on the reverse strand, counting down.
ATGACGGCAATCCGGCACAAGACCACGGTCGCGGCGGCGGGGCATCTGCTGGCCCCCAATGCCGAGCGCCATCTGAAGGGGCCGGAGGAAATGGCCCGGCTGTTCGCGCGTTGGCCCCATGCACTTCGCGCGGCGCGGGAACTGGCCGATGCCTGCCGCTTCAGCCTTGAGGAATTGCGCTACGAATATCCGGAAGAGACCTGTCCCGAAGGCATGGCGCCGCAGGACTATCTGGAACAGCTGACCTGGGAAGGGGCAGGGCGGCGCTATCCCGATGGTGTGCCGTCAGGGGTGCGCGATACCTTGCGGCGCGAACTCGACCTGATCGGCAAACTGAACCTCGCGCAATACTTTCTGACCATCAAGGATATTGTTGATTTTGCGCGAAATCAGGAGCCGCCGATCCTGTGTCAGGGGCGTGGCTCGGCGGCCAATTCGGCGGTCTGCTATGTGCTGGAAATCACGGCGGTCGATCCCGCGCGCCATGCCCTGCTGTTCGACCGGTTCATTTCCGAAGAGCGTAAGGAGCCGCCCGACATCGACGTCGATTTCGAACACGAACGGCGCGAGGAGGTGATCCAGTACATCTATCAGCGCTATGGCCGCCACCGGGCGGGGCTGTGCGCTACGGTGATCCATTACCGCCCGCGCATGGCGATCCGCGAAGTGGGCAAGGCTATGGGCCTGTCCGAAGACGTGACCAGCGCGCTAGCCAAGACGGTCTGGGGCAGCCACGGCCGCTCGATCAAGGAAGCCCATGTCGAGAGTGAAACCGGCCTCAACCTGAATGATCCGCACCTGCGCCGGGTGCTGGCCCTCACCGAGCAGATGATCGGGATGCCGCGCCACCTGTCGCAGCATGTCGGCGGCTTCATTCTGACCCAGGGCCCGCTGACCGAGACTGTGCCGATCGGGAACGGCGCCATGCCGGAACGCAGCTTCATCGAATGGGACAAGGACGATATCGAGGCGCTGGGCATCCTGAAAGTCGATGTGCTGGCGCTGGGCATGCTCACCTGCATTCGCAAATGCCTGGACCTGCTGCGCCAGCATCACGGCAAGGACCTGACCCTTGCCACTGTCCCGCGTGAAGACCCGGCGGTTTACGACATGCTGTGCAAGGGGGATTCGCTGGGCGTGTTCCAGGTGGAGAGCCGCGCACAGATGAACATGCTGCCGCGCCTGCGCCCACGTGAATTTTATGACTTGGTGATCGAAGTGGCGATTGTCCGCCCCGGACCGATTCAGGGCGATATGGTCCACCCTTATCTGAAGCGCCGTCGCGGGGCCGAGAAGGTAGAGATACCCGCGCCCGGCCCAGAGCATGGCCCGCCCGACGAACTGACCAGCATTCTGGGGCGGACGCTGGGCGTGCCGATCTTTCAAGAGCAGGCGATGAAGATCGCGCTGGATGCGGCGAAGTTTTCCAGTGCCGAGGCCAACCGCCTGCGCAAGGCCATGGCAACCTTTCGCAGCCGGGGCATGGTCGATGAATTGCAGGACATGATGGTCGGCCGGATGATTGCGCGCGGCTATGATCCGGTTTTTGCCGAACGCTGCTTCAACCAGATCAAGGGCTTTGGCGAATATGGCTTTCCGGAAAGCCACGCGGCCAGCTTTGCCCTGCTGGTCTATGTCTCGTCCTGGCTGAAGTGCCATTATCCTGCAGCCTTTGCGGCGGCCTTGCTCAATTCGCAGCCGATGGGGTTCTATGCCCCGGCGCAGATCGTGCGCGATGCACGGGAACATGGTGTTGCTGTGTTGCCGGTCGATGTGAATTGCAGCGAGTGGGACTGCACGCTGGAGCGAGTGTCCGGCAGGATCGCCCTGCGTCTTGGTTTGCGGCAAGTGGATGGTTTCCCCGAAGCAGCGGCGGCGCGGATCGTGGCGGCGCGGCAGGCGGGCGGGGCATTTCGTGATCTGCGCGACATGAAAGAGCGCGCCGCGCTTTCGCCCGCTCTGGCTGAACGGCTGGCGGCGGCGGATGGCTTCAACTCGCTGGGGCTGAGCCGCAGGCAGGCGCTGTGGGATGCGCGCAGCCTGATTGCCGCGCCGGACTTGCCGCTGTTCGCCGCCATGGCCCAGCGCGACGAGGGCGCGGAGCGAGAAGTAACCCGCCTGCCGCAAATGCCGCTGAGCGAGGAGGTGGTGACCGATTACCAGACCCAGCGGCTCTCGCTCAAAGCCCATCCGTTTGCCTTCCTGCGCGCCAGTCTGGCTGAACGCGGCTTCATTCGGGCCAGTGATCTGCGCAGCCGCAAGTATCGCTCCACCGTCCAGATCGCGGGCGTGGTGCTGATTCGGCAGCGTCCCGGCAGTGCCAAGGGCGTGTGCTTCATCACGCTGGAGGACGAAAGCGGGGTGGTGAATCTGGTAATCTGGCCTGACCTGATGGAAAAGCAGCGCAAGGTGATCATGAGCGCGCGGTTGATCGAAGTGAAGGGCCGAGTCGAATACGACGATGAAGTGATCCACGTGATCGCCACGCAACTGACCGATGCCACGGGGGCCTTGCACAGTCTGTCGGACGATCTGTTGCCACACCACCCTGACCGTGCCGATCACGTTCAGCGCCCGCTGCCTGTCATCAGGGGAAGCCATCCGCGTAATGTGCGTGTCATACCGGGCTCACGCGATTTTCATTGATTTCATGGTAAAAGAAGCGGCTTGATTTCCTGGACGTAGCCCAAGTGTCGTATTTTTGACGTCAACGGTCATGAAACCGTCACGAAACAGAAATACTTGCGGCGCCGAACAGAAGGAAACCCGACATGCGCCTGCTTCTTGCCACTCTTGTTGTTCCCGCCGCGCTGATTGCCACTCAGGCTCAGGCGAAGGAAGATACCCAGCACTGGGAAACGCTGAACGTCACCGTGAACCTGCCTGACAATTTCAAGCTCAACAGCGAATCTATCTTTCGCTCCAGCGACGAGCGCGGTTTTTACGAGCTCGAGCAGAACGTGATGGTCGGCAAAAAGCTGAACAAGAACGTCACCGCATGGCTCGGCTATACTTTCAACCCCACTTACAATCAGGGCAACTTTCGCGCGCGTGAGCATCGCTTCCGCCAGCAGGTGAATTTCGACAATGTCGCCCAGATCGGCAAGGTGAAGCTGGGTGGACGGGTCCGCATGGAAGAGCGCTGGCGCGAAGGCCGCATCGGTACCGGCTGGCGCCTGCGCCCGCAGGTCAAGGCTTCGATGCCCTTCGTTGGCAAGTCGACCTTCACCGTCAGCCACGAAAGTTTCATCAACCTCAACACCACCAGCTTCCAGACCACCAGCGGTTATGACCGGATGCGGAATGCGGCATCGGTGAACGTGCCGCTGGCCAAGAACGTCTCGGTCGATGTCGGCTATCTCAACCAGCACGGATTCGTCCGCAATGGCGAAGACACCAGCGACAACGTGCTGACCCTGGGCCTTTCGGCTACGTTCTGATTTGGAGAAAAAACCACGCTGTGCGGGTGGGCTGGTCCCGGGTTAACCGGGGCCAGAAATAGCAATGCCCACCTGCGCAGCTTGGTGACCCCTACGGGACTCGAACCCGTGTTTCAGCCGTGAAAGGGCCGCGTCCTAGACCGCTAGACGAAGGGGCCAACCGGCTGCGCGGTGGGCAGGCCGCGCCAATAGGAGAGACCTCCAAGGCGGTCAAGAGACCAAATGAAAGAAAATTACATTCGGCAAAATTAATCGGCGAAAGCGGCGTCATCGACATGCAGTTCTGCCTGGGGCCGGCTGGCCCAATCGTCGATCTTTGCCCGGCCAGCCAGCCACAGACGGCGCTGATGTGTGGCGTGAAGCAATGTCTGGCCCATTTCGGTTGATGCCGCACGGAAGGCGATGGCCTTGAAACTGGCGCCATCTTCGCCGCGCGCAATCAGCCGGACATGATCCGTGCCGACCAGATCGGCCTTGACCAGACGCACTGGACCTACGGCCACGCGCGGCCCTGGCCAGCCCATGCCGTAAGGTCCGGCGCTTTCCAGTTCCTCGATCAGGGCAGGGGTCAGGCCGCCGGGAGCGACCGCCAGATCAAGCAGCATGGCCTGACTCGCCATGGCCGCAGAGACGGTGCTGCCCAGCCGTTCATCCAGCCATTGGCCCAGTGCGTCGAGCTTGCCTGCCTCGACCGTCAGGCCAGCCGCCATGGCGTGACCGCCGCCTGCCACCAGCAGGCCATGTTCGCGCGCGGCAATGATCGCCGCGCCCAGATCGACCCCGGCAATCGAGCGGCCCGAACCTTTGCCATGGCCTGATTCGTCCGAATCGAGTGCGATCACGAGCGTGGGCTTGCCGGTCTTTTCCTTGATTCGCCCGGCGACGATACCAATCACCCCCGGATGCCAGCCGCGTCCGGCCAGGGTCAGGACCGCGCGGTTGTGCTGCGAATCGACCTGCGCTTCCGCTTGTTCCTGCACCATCGCCTCGATCGCGCGGCGTTCCTCGTTCAGCGCGGAAAGCTGCGCGGCGATGGCCTGGGCCTCTTCCGGGTCCTCGGTAGTGAGCAGGCGCACACCCAGTGTCGATTCGCCCACGCGCCCGCCCGCATTGATTCGCGGCCCCAGCGCAAAGCCCAGGTCGCTGGAGGTCGGTGCGCGGGTCAGTCGGCTTGCGTCGATCAGGGCGGCCATGCCAATGCCCTCGCGTCGCGCCATCACTTTCAGGCCCTGCGCCACTAGAGCGCGGTTCAGCCCGTGCAGGGCGGCAACGTCGGCCACCGTGCCCAAGGCAACCAGATCGAGCAGGGCGAACAGGTCCGGTTCGGGCCGTGATTCGAAATAGCCGCGCTGGCGCAGGGTGCGGACCGTGGCGATGGCGAGCAGGAAGGCCACACCTACCGCAGCCAGATGGCCATGGGCGGCGGCTTCCATTTCCTCGTCCAGCCGGTTCGGATTGACCAGCGCCAGTGCCGGGGGCAGTTCCGCAGAGCATTTGTGGTGATCGACGACGATCACGTCGACCCCGGCCTGCTTCGCCATATTCAGCGCCTCATGCGCCATGGCGCCGCAGTCGACCGTGACGATCAGGCTCGACCCTTCTTCCGCAATCCGCACCAGTGCCTCGCCCGAGGGGCCGTAGCCTTCCAGCAGGCGGTCGGGGATATAGTAGCGCGCTTCGTGGTCCAGTGAGCGGATCAGGCGGATCAGCAGGGCCGCGCTGGTTGCGCCGTCGACGTCATAATCGCCATAGACGGTAATCGCCTCGCGGTTCTCGATAGCGCGGGCCAGTCGTTCCGCCGCCAGATCCATGTCGCGGAACAGGGACGGGTTGGGCAAGAAGGCCCGCAGCGAAGGATTGCGGTGGCGTTCCAGATCATGCTCGGGCACCCCGCGCGACATCAGTAGCTGCGCAACAATATCGTGCTCCAGCCCGATGGCACCGCCAAGGTCCATGTTGCCCCCCCGCCAGCGCCAGATTTTGCCAGTAAGCGAGCGGTCAATGCCAAGGATCGAAGGTGCGGCCATGCGCCGCTGGTTAGCCCACAGGCGGCATTGGTGAAAGGGTGACGGCGCGACTGTTCATAGATCTGTTGCCAGGACGGTCGCCAATGGTGCTAGGAAGGAGGCCATGCTGACAATCATTTGGCATAGTCGCACCGGCACAAGCCGCGCCTTGGCCGAAGCCGCGGCGCGCGGTGCCGGTTCGGCTGCAAGGCTGATCCCGGCAGCTGAGGTCACCGCGGAAGTCCTCCTTGCCGCTTCGGGCTATCTGTTCGTTTGCCCGGAAAACCTGGGGACCATGACGGGCGCGATGAAAGAGATGTTCGACCGCTGTTATTACGCGCTGCTAGGGCAGGTCGAAGGCCGTGCCTATGCGACGATGATCGCAGCCGGAAGCGACGGCTACGGCGCGCAGGCCCAACTTGACCGGATCGTGACCGGCTGGCGGCTGCGCCGGGTGGCAGAGCCGGTAATCGTGGTGACCGGGGCGCAAACCCCGGAAGCAATTCTGGCGGAAAAGATTCCGGATACTCAGTCTATTGCCCAAGCCGAAATGCTGGGCGCTGCGCTCACCCTGGGGCTGGAGCAGGGCATTTTCTGATCCTGTTCCAAAGTTATCTCCAAAGCGGTCTCAATTTCCCTTCCAGGACTCGACTAATTGCTTGAAAAGATGGCAGGGGGATCGGGAAGGTTCCTTAGTTGATGGGTCACGGTGACTGAAAATTACGCGACCGTTTCGCAAGGTGATGGTGCAGTTCTTGCCCTGGCCTTCGCTTCTGGCAAGCGGCCTGATGCAGGGGCGCTTGTTGCCTTGTCCGGGCAGGGCGGTCTGGCCACGCCTTTTGCAGTCACGCACATCGCGCCAGAAGCCGATAGCTGGGCCGAACTGCTGACCGCCGGACTGGCGTTTGATTGCCATGGGCTGATGCCCGGCCGATTCCTGGCGCCTGAACCCAACGCGGCCTTGCTGGGTCTGGCAGAGGCTCCATCGGGCGAGGTGATTGGCCTGCAACCGGCGCCGCATCTGGCGGAGGGAGGCGGCTTGCTGCCGGTGGTTCGCGCGCTGGCCGGTCTGGGGGCGCAATTGTGCCAGCTGCCCGGCGTTCAGGGAGTTTACTGGCGCCCGGCGCACTGCTGGATGGCCAGCAAATATTTTACCGGTGTGATTGCGGAATGGCTGAAAGGCGGTCCTTTCCCGGGACTGGGCCTCACCTCTCTGCGTCATGCGGGGGATGGGGCAATGGTCTCGGTCGGATTGGACTATCTGATCGGGCAGGAACTGTTCTTTCCCGCAAATCGCAAACTTGCCCCCGCAGCCCTGGCGCGCATTGCGGTGCGGCTGGTGAACGATCTGGTCACGTCCGGGCCTCTGCTGCGCGACGCCGAATGGACCGGGCCTGAGGGGGAACTGGTCGCGGTAGAGCCGGTTGGGAGCGGAAATGAACTGCGGGTGACGGTCACCGCCTGAACCTGCATGAGGCGTTTTCCTTTACTGAATCCGAGGGTGGTACAGGCGCGGCAGCGGCTTCCGTTTCGCGCTGTGAACTGCCGGAACAAGCCGGGCTATGATGCAGGCCTGCAGCGCCATCACTTGCTGCCAAAACAGGTACTTACAACACGTTCCTTTCGAACGCTGTTAAATAATCTGGGGCGCGACCGGCTGAATTTCGACGACTTTCGGAGCAATGGAATGTTGCTGCCGGCAGTGGATGATGCGGCAATCCGCGTTGGCTTGCCGCTGCATCGCGGGCCGCACCGCGATTACAATGCCATGGTGATTGAGCGCGTCGGGCAGATCGAGGCGCAGTGGTCCGCGCGGCGGCTGCGCGTTCCCGACGTTGCCGCGTCTGAGGCGTTGGAGCGGCTGCGGTGGCTGCAACGTGCGCTGCGTCGCCGTCTTCTGGCACAGCGGCGACCATTGCGGCTCAACCGTCATGATCCGCTGGGGCGCGATTTCAATTTTACAGAACTGGATGCGATGGCGGACCAGCTATGGCCCGCCACGCAGCCACTGGCGGATTAGGCCAGCTTCATCCGGGCCTTGGCGGCCAGTTCGGTGCGGGCCTGATTGTATTCGGCTTCCAGCTTGTCGACGCGTTCGGCAACGCTTTCCACGGCCTTGACCGCGCCGATGCCCTGACCCGAGCCCCAGATGTCCTTCCATGCCTTGGCTTCGGTATTGCCGCCCGAGCCAAAGTTCATCTTCGACGGATCGCTTTCCGGCAGGTTGTCGGGATCGAGGCCGGCCGCAACGATCGACGGGCGCAGGTAATTGCCATGCACCCCGGTAAAGAGGTTGGAATAGACGATGTCCGAAGCCGAGCCTTCGACAATGGCCTGCTTGTAGCCTTCCACCGCGCGGGCTTCCTTGGTCGCGATCCACGGGCTGCCGATATAGGCAAAGTCTGCGCCCATGGCCTGGGCGGCCAGGATCGAGCGGCCGCAGGCAATCGAGCCGGACAGGGCGACCGGACCGTCAAACCATTCGCGGATTTCCTGCATCAGGGCGAAGGGGGACAGCGTGCCGGCATGGCCGCCCGCACCAGCGGCGACCGGGATCAAGCCGCTAGCGCCCTTTTCAATCGCCTTGTGGGCGAAGTGGTTGTTGATCACATCGTGCAGCACCATGCCGCCCCAGCCGCGTACGGCCATGTTGATATCTTCACGCGCGCCAAGCGAGGTGATGACCAGCGGCACCTGCCACTTGGCGCAGACTTCCATGTCCTCCTCAAGCCGGTTGTTCGACTTGTGGACGATTTGGTTGACGGCGAAGGGGGCGGCCGGACGGTCCGGATTGTCCCGGTTGTGCGCTGCCAGTTCCTCGGTGATCTGGTGCAGCCATTCATCCAGCACGCCAGAGGGGCGGGCATTGAGCGCCGGGAAGCTGCCGATGACGCCAGCCTTGCACTGCGCAATCACCAGTTCCGGACCGGAGATGATGAATAGCGGCGAACCGATGACGGGAAGGCGCAGACGATCGAACGGGGCAGGAAGCGACATGGACAATCCTTCGTTTAAGCGGCCAATTAAATGCGTTCTTAGCAGTGGCGGAATTCATCTGTCGAGAGGGCGAGGGCCTTTGCTGGTGGACAGGCGGGGCAACCGTAAAAACATTCTCACTTTGGATGTTAGGTCAGCGATTTAATAAACTGAAAAACAAACACTTTTATCGTAAGTTAAGGTGGATTCGAGCAAGGCGCTGTAGTGTTTGTCAAAGGGTGATTGCCGGGGCTTTTCGTTGATTTTGACGTCGTGCCGTCCAAGCAGGTTTCAGGCGTAGGCCTGGCGGTAGAGCGCCTCGATTTCCTCGCGCTCTGGCACGCGGGGATTGTTTGCCGGACTGCCGCTGGCAAGGGCCTGCAGGGCCATCAGCGGGACCAGTTCATCCCAGCGCTGACGCGGGATGCCATAAGCTGCGGGGGTTGGCACTTGCAGGTCGGCGTTGACCCGCTCCAATGTCTCGACCAGCCGGCCAACCGCGCTCTGATCGCTTTCGGTGGTGTCCGCCAGACCCATCGCGCGGGCGCAGTCGGCATAGCGCGGCAGAGCAGCAGGCGCGCTCCACGCTGTGACCAGCGGCATCAACATGGCGTTGGACAGGCCGTGGGCGACATGGAAATGCGCGCCAATCGGGCGGCTCATCCCGTGGACCAGTGCCACCGAGCTATTGGAAAAGGCAATCCCGCCTTGCAGCGCGCCCAGCATCAAGGCTTCGCGTGCCGGGCGGTTGTCGGGATCGGCGCAGGCAAGCGGCAAGTTGGCCCAGATCAGCCGCATGGCGGAAAGCGCCATCGAATCCGAAAACGGATTGGCCCGCTTGGAAACATAGGCCTCCACTGCATGGACCAGGCTGTCGATTCCGGTGTCGGCAGTCAGGCGAGCGGGCTTGGTCAGGGTCAATTCGTAATCGACCACGGCAATCTGCGGCAAATAGGCCAGACCCGCGCAGAGCATCTTCTCGTCCGTTTCCGCATCGGTGATGATGGTGAAGCGAGTCGCCTCGCTGCCGGTGCCGGCCGTGGTCGGAATCGCGATGATCGGCAGGCCCGGCGCATCCTCCTGATGCGGGGCCTTGAGGTCGCGCACGGCAATCGGGCGGTCGCGCTTTACCGCGATCATCTTGGCGCTGTCGATCGGGCTGCCGCCGCCAAGCCCGATCACGCAGTCGTGATTTCCTTCGGCCAGAAAGGCGCAGCCCGCTTCGGTTGAGGCGACCGTTGGATCGGGCACCACGCCAGTAAAGGTGCGAGAGGTGATTCCCGCCTTGGCCAACAAGCTTTCCACCCGCCCGAGAATGCCGGAACCTGCGATCCACTCGTCCGTGACGATCAGCGGGCGGGACAGGCCGGAGGCACTTAGCACTTCCGGCAGTTCGTTCAGGACGCCGCCGCCGATGCGGATCGTGCGTGGAAGGTGGATCGCGGCCATTTCCAAGGCAACTCCGAGTGGGTGGAAACAGGCTTCGACAGGCTCAGCCTGAGCGGGCGGAGGAGATTGACGGATCAAACCCCGCCCGCCTGAGCCTGTCGAAGGGTTGCTTACGCCAGCAGGTGTTCCAGTCCGTAGAACCGCGCCGCCGTGCCTGCGTATAGCTCGCGCTTTTCGTCTGCCGATGCGCCAAGGGTCAGGTGCTTGAACGCGTTCCACAGGGTCGCATAGCTCGCGCCCCACTTGTCGACCGGATAGTTGCTTTCAAACATCGCGCGCCTCGGGCCGAACGCTTCGATGCAGGTTTCGATGTAGGGTCGCCACATGGCTGCCAGCACTTCGGAAGAAAGACCGGCTTGCGGGCCGTGATCGGGCATTCCGGCGAACGACATGGCCAGACCGCCCAGCTTGACCGAGACGTTCGGGCATTGGCCCAGCGCCTTGATCTTTTCCCGCCAGGTATCGAACCGCTCGTGCAGTTTTCCGTGATAGCTGGCAATGCCCAGCGGCGTGCCGCAGTGGTCCAGCACGATCGGCTGATCCGGAAAGGCGCGGGCGAGGCTGAGGACGTCTTCCAACTGCGGCTCCAGCAGCCAGGCGTCAAAGGTCAGCCCGCGCTTGCCCAGTTCGGCAAAGCCTTCGCGGAAAGTGGCATCGTGATAGAGCCCCGGCGGAGCGTGGAACGGCGGGCCAAGCACTTCCGGATCTGCATCCCAGGCGGCCTGATGGCGAATCCCCTTGAAGCGGGGGCTGGCGGCCATCAGCGCATCGAGCACGTCACCGGCCTTTGCACCCAGACGCAGGTCGGCGTGGCCGATGATCGCATCGCACAGGCGAATATTGCCATAAAGGCCGCTCGCGCTCTGCGCCGCAACCCCGTTCACATATTCGACTTCGCCAACCACCTTGAACGCATCGTCGGCCCCGGCGCGGTAGAATGCGCCGCATTCCATGTAGACCGTGCCGATCACATTATGCCCGCTGGTGGCATCGGCGTGGAGTTCGTTGAAGGTGTAATAGGACGACAGCGCGAGACTGGCGACAAAGGGGTGGAGCGGCTGCGGAAAGGCGCCGACCACGGGGCGCAGGTCCCACAGATGGTGGTGCGGATCGATGATCGGCAGTTCGGGTTCCAGGATTGCTTCGCTCACGCTTCGTTCCTCTCCGTTTTTGATTTCGGTCCAGCTTATGGCGACTTGCGGGTTTGACAAGCGCAGATCGTGCCCGCATTAATCGCGCGATTAAAAAAATTTTCTGGAAGAGAGGTTGGGAAGATGGATTTCGAACATAGTGACAAGGTGAAGGGTCTTCTGGCGCAGGTCGGCGCCTTCATGGACGAGCATATCTATCCCAACGAACAGGCCTATCACGACTTTGTGACCAACCCGGCCAACATCTGGCAGGAATGGCCGGGCATGGAGGCGCTGAAGGAAAAGGCGCATGCCCAGGGCCTGTGGAACCTGTTCCTGCCGCATGAATATGGCGAGTTTTCGCCGGGCCTGACCAATCTTGAATATGCGCCGCTGGCCGAACTGATGGGCCGCGTGCCGTGGGCCAGCCAGGTGTTCAATTGCTCGGCCCCGGATACCGGCAACATGGAAGTGCTGGCTAAGTTCGGTAGCCCGGAGCAGCAGGAAAAGTGGCTCAAGCCGCTCCTCGCCGGGAAGATTCGCTCCGCCTATGTGATGACCGAGCCGCAGGTTGCCTCGTCCGACGCGACCAATCTGGAACTGTCGATCACCCCGGATGGTGACGAGTATGTGCTGAACGGGCGCAAGTGGTGGATCTCCAACGCGATGCACCCGCGCTGCGAGATCTGGATCGTGATGGGCAAGACCGATTTCAACGCCCCGCGCCATGCCCAGCATTCGCAGATTCTGGTTGATCCGAAGACCCCGGGCATCACGATTGTTCGCCATCAGACAGTGTTCGGATCGCACAATTCGCCGGGCGGTGAGTGCGAACTGCGGTTTGAAAACGTCCGCGTACCCAAGGAAAACCTGATTCTTGGCGAAGGGCGTGGGTTCGAGATTGCGCAGGGCCGCCTCGGGCCGGGCCGTATCCATCACTGCATGCGTTCGATCGGTCAGGCCCAGCGCGCGCTGGAAATCATGGCCCGCCGCGCTGACAGCCGCACCGCATTCGGCAAGAAGCTGTCGGACCAGTCCTCGATCCGTCAGGACGTGGCCAGGAGCTTCTGCGAAGTCGAAATGTCTCGCCTGCTGACGCTCAAGGCTGCCGATGCCATGGACCGCTATGGCAACAAGGTTGCCAAGGACCTGATCGCCGCGATCAAGGTGGTTGCGCCGCAAATGGCCCAGACCGTTTGCGACCGTGCAATCCAGGTCCATGGCGGCATGGGCGTTTCGGACGATACCCCGGTGGCGCGCTTCTTCACGCTCAACCGCTTTGTCCGCATCGCTGACGGTCCGGACGAAGTCCACATGAGCCAGCTCGGCAAGCAGAAGATCAAGGAATATGTGGCGATGAACGAACGCTGAGGAGGCGTAGGCGATGGGCTGGATCAAAAGCGGTACGCGTGTTCTTTCGGGCGAAGAGTTCGATCAGCGGGCGCGCCGCGCGGCCAGCGTCATCGCCTCCCTTGGCCTCGAAAAAGGCGATGGCATTGCGCTCTATCTGCGCAATGACCTCGCCTATTTCGAAGCGGTGTTCGGTGTCGGGATGCTGGGGCTATTTCCCGTCCCGGTGAACTGGCACTACACGCCGGATGAAGCGAACTATCTGCTGACGGACAGCGGCGTAAAACTGCTGTTGATCCACGCGGACCTTTACGAGCTAGTCAAGGCGGCCATTCCGGCTGGCTTGCCGGTCGTGATTGTCGAAACTCCGCAAGAGGTTCGCGATGCCTATGGCCTTGGTCCCGTGTCCAATCCGGCAGGCTTGCCCTTGTGGGCCGACCTGCTGGATGCTGCGGAGCCGTGGCAGGGCGAGGCGGGAATTGCGCCAAGCTCGATCATCTATACTTCTGGCACCACCGGTCGGCCCAAGGGGGTGCGCCGTGCTGCCTTTACGGAAGAGCAGAACCAGGCGGTCAGCTTCATGCTCGGTTGGTCCTATGGTTATTCGGACGTGCTGGCGGGCAAGCGCGATCCCGCGACCATCACCACGGCGGTAATCGGGCCGGTCTATCATTCCGCGCCGAATGCCCATTCGGCCTTTTCGATCCGGGCCGGGGCGAACGTCGTCATCTGCCCGCGCTTTGATGCGGAGGAATTGCTCGCCCTGATCGAGCGGGAGCGGATCACGCACCTCAACATGGTGCCGATCATGTTCAACCGCCTGCTGCGCCTGCCCGATGAGGTGAAGCGCAAGTACGACCTGTCCAGCCTGGAATATGTCACCCACGCAGCTGCGCCCTGTCCGCCGCCGGTAAAGCGCGCGATGATCGAGTGGTGGGGGCCGGTGATCTGGGAATATTACGGCTCCACCGAAATGGGCAATGTCACTAATCTCTCGTCAGAGGAATGGCTGGAGCATCCCGGCTCCGTCGGTCGGGTCCAGCCCGGTGTGACGCTGCGCGTGGTCGATCCCGATGGCAACGACGTGCCGCCCGGCACCATTGGCGAGGTGATCGGCAAGGGCCGCCACGGCACCGACTTTACCTATCAGAACGCGCCGGAAAAGCGCGCTTCGATGGAGAAGTATGGCCTCGTGACGCCTGGCGACATGGGCTATTTCGATGCCGACGGGTTCCTGTACCTGTGCGACCGCATCAACGACATGATCATCTCGGGCGGGGCGAACATCTATCCGGCCGAGATCGAGGCCGAGTTGCACAAGCTGCCCGGCGTGGCGGACTGCGCGGTGTTTGGTATTCCGGACGAGGAATTCGGCGAAAGCGTGATGGCCGTGGTCCAGCCGATGCCGGGAGCGGTCCTGACCGCCGAAGCTTTGCAGACCGAACTGCGCAAGGTGCTGACCAGTTACAAGGTGCCGCGCCGGATCGACTTTGCCGACAGCCTGCCGCGCGAGGATTCGGGCAAGATATTCAAGCGCAAGCTGCGCGAGCCCTTCTGGGCCGGGCGCGAACGGCGCATCTGAGAGAGGAACGATAATGAAGGCCCTGCGGTATTATGGTGCGCGCGACGTTCGCTATGAAGCAATGGACGATCCCACGCCGCAATCGGAACGCGATGCGATCATCAAGGTTGAGGCTTGCTCGATCTGCGGATCGGACCTGCACATCTACCACGGCCACGGCTTTTCCGAAGATATGGGCTTCTGCGTCGGGCACGAAGCCGTTGGCGAAGTGGTCGAAGTGGGGCGGGGCGTTCACCGCCTCAAAGTGGGCGACAAGGTCATGCTGCCTGCGGCCGTGGGCTGTGGCGCATGCCGGTCCTGCCTGTCGGGCAATGTCGCCAATTGCGAATTCAGCGCCGGGGCCTGCTATGGCCTCTCCGCGCGGCTGCAAGGCTCTCAGGCCGAGGCAGTGCGCGTGCCTGCGGCCGATATGAACGCGGTGCAGGTGCCGGAAGGCGTCTCGATGGAACAGGCGCTGATGATGACTGACGCGCTGGCAACCGCCTGGTTCGGGGCGCGCAATGCAGATATCAAGCCGGGGTCCAGCGTGGCGGTGATCGGCCTCGGTCCGATTGGCCTGATGGCGGTGGACAGCGCCTTCGTGATGGGCGCGCACGTGGTCTATGCGATTGACCCGATCCCGGAACGCCGCGCCATGGCCGAAGCGTCCGGCGCCATCGCACTTCACCCGGATGAGGCGCTGGAGCGGATCAAGCAGGATACGCGCGGCACCAAAGTGGACTGTGCGGTCGAAGTGGTTGGCAGCGATGCCACGGTCGATTTCGCCCTGCGGCTTGTGCGCCGTCGCGGCACGGTCTCGGTCATCGGCGTGCAGCAGAGCCGCCGCTTTGCCTTCCCGCTGGAGCGCGCCTTTGCCGCTGGCCTGACCTTCCGGGTTGGGACCTGTTCGGTTCCGGAAGAACTGCCCGCGCTGTTCCCGCTGGTTCAGTCTGGCCGGCTGCGTCCGGAAAAGTATGTCAGCCACCGGATGCCGCTGAGCGAAGGGGCAGAGGCCTATCGCCTGTTCGAAGCGCGTGAGGCCGGCGCGCTGAAAATGGTGCTGAAGCCGGAGTGAGCAATCCGCCTTCCTCGTCAGAGGAAGGCGGAATTGGCTCTTATGCCTTCGCCGCTGCGTTGGCTGCGCTGAGGACAGCGCGGACCGAGGCAGTGGCGATATCTTCATCGATACCCACGCCCCAGATCGTCTTGCCGTCTGGGCCGATGCATTCGACATAGGCAGCGGCGCGGGCGTCCGAACCTGCGGTCATCGCGTGTTCGGCGTAGTCCTTGACTTCCAGCTTCACGCCAAAGGTGTCGCTGATGGTCGAAACGACCGAGCTGATCAGGCCATTGCCGCGGCCAGAGACGGACTGTTCCTTGTCGTTCACGGCGATCTTGCCGGTGAACAGACGGGTCCCGTCCGCAGCCTTTGCTTCTTCGTAATCGACCAGTTCAAAGTGCTGCGGCGTGCTGAGGTGGTAGGTCTTCTGGAACACGGTCCAGATATCATCGGCAAACAGTTCGCGGCCCACTTCGTCGGCCAGTTCCTGCACGTGCTTCGAGAAGTGCGCCTGCATCTTCTTGGGCAGCTTCAGGCCTTGATCCTGTTCCAGCACCCAGGCAAAACCGCCCTTGCCGGACTGCGAGTTGACGCGGATCACCGCTTCGTAATCGCGGCCCAGATCGGCCGGGTCGATCGGCAGGTAGGGCATTTCCCAGAACTCGTCGTTCTGCTTTTCGCGCGAGGCGAAGCCCTTCTTGATCGCGTCCTGATGGCTGCCCGAGAACGAGGTGTAGACCAGTTCGCCAACATAGGGATGACGCGGGTGGATCGGCAGCTGGTTGCAGTATTCCACCGTCTTGGCGATGGCGTCGATGTCCGAGAAATCCAGGCCCGGATCAACACCTTGCGTGTACATGTTGAGGGCGACTGTGACGATGTCGCAGTTGCCGGTACGTTCGCCATTGCCGAACAGGCAGCCTTCCACGCGGTCGCCGCCAGCCATCAGGCCCAGTTCGGCAGCAGCAATGCCGGTGCCGCGGTCGTTATGGGTGTGGAGCGAGATCACCACGCTGTCGCGGTTGGGGATCAGGCGTTCGAACAGTTCGACCTGGTCAGCATAGACGTTGGGCGTCGCGCATTCGACCGTGGCGGGCAGGTTGAAGATGATCGGCTTTTCCGGCGTCGGCTGGAGAATGTCCATCACCGCCGCGCAGACTTCGACCGAATATTCGACTTCGGCAGTCGAGAAGGTTTCGGGGCTGTATTCGAACACCCAGTCAGTCTGATGATACTTCGCCGCCTGATCGCGCAGCACCTTGGCGCCTTCGATGGCGATATGCTTGATCTCGTCCTTGGTCATGCCGAACACGACCTTGCGCCAGACCGGCGAGACGGCGTTGTAGAGGTGGACGATCGCCGTCTTTGCGCCTTCCAGGCTGGCAAAGCTGGTTTCGATCAGGTCGCGGCGCGACTGGGTGAGGATCTGGATCGCCACGTCATCGGGGATCTTGTCGTTCCGGACCAGGCCCGAGATAAAGTCAAAGTCGGTCGCGCCCGATGCCGGGAAGCCCACTTCGATTTCCTTGCAGCCAACCTTCAGCAGCAGTTCGAAGAAGCGCATCTTCTTCTCTGCGCCCATCGGGTCGATCAGCGCCTGGTTGCCGTCGCGCAGGTCGGTGGAGAGCCAGCGCGGAGCCTTGGTGATCACCTGGCTCGGCCACTTGCGGTCGGGCAGGTTGATGGGCGGGAAGGGGCGATACTTGGTCGCGGGGTTCTTCAGCATGGTCATCGGTATGGTCCGGGTATTGGCAATTGCGACAATGGTGCGGTGGGTTCTTCCCTTGGGAGCCGCTGGCGGCCCCTACCGGCACGCCAAGCTCACGCCCAAGGGCGGGTAAGTCGCAGGGTAAGGCCAAGACGGAGGTTCATGCCGCAAGCCTATGACGAGAGCAGCGCGGCTTGTAAAGGGTGTTGCGCAAATCTGGCACCTTATGTTGTCCCCGCTTGCCGAGGCCCGCGCCAGTGGCAATAAGGTTGCGCAAAGCAACTGAGAGGATTCTTTGCGCATGCCATCCGCTGCCGGTTTCGATAAGACCCGCCTTGCCCGTCTCGATGCCTTTGTGAAGGAGCGCTATCTGGATTCCGGGCTGCTCCCGAACGCGCAGGTGCTGATCGCCCGCGATGGTGAAATCGCCCACTTTTCCTCGCAAGGGACCGCGCGCGAAGGCGGTAAGGCGATTGACGAAGGTTCGCTGTTCCGCATCGCCAGCATGACCAAGCCGATCACTTCGGTCGCCTTCATGATGCTGCTGGAAGAAGGCAAGGTCGCGCTCGATACGCCGGTTCATCACGTGCTGCCGGAATTCAAGGGGCTGGGCGTTTACAACGGCGGCGGCGCGGGCGTGCCGTTCCTGACCAAGGCCTGCGAACGGCCGATGCAGATGGTTGACCTGCTGCGCCACACCTCTGGCCTGACCTATGGTTTCCAGAACCGCAGCAACATCGACGCCGCCATGCGCGAAGGCAAGTTCGAGAACTGGCACGGCAATCTCGACCTTGATGAATTCGTCGCCGCGCTAGGCAAGCTGCCGCTGGAATTCTCGCCGGGTACCGCCTGGAACTATTCGGTATCGACCGACGTGCTGGGCGCGGTGGTTCAGCGCCTGTCGGGCCTGTCGCTGAGCGATTTCTTTACCCAGCGGATTTTCCAGCCGCTCAAGATGGACGACACCTTCTTTGCCGTGCCGGACAGCAAGGTCGATCGCCTGACCGATTGCTACACCTTCGTCCCTGGCAAGGGCCGCGTGATGTATGATCGCGGTGCAGAGAGTGCGTGGAGCCGGTTCCCGCGCCAGCTTTCCGGTGGCGGTGGACTGGTTTCGACCGCGCTCGACTATCACCGCTTCTGCCAGATGCTGCTGAACGGCGGCGAACTGGAAGGGGAGCGGATTTTGGGCCGCAAGACGCTCGACCTGATGACCATGAACCATCTGCCCGATGGCGGCGATCTGGCCAGCTGGTCGAAATCGCTGTTCAGCGAGGCGACCAATGCAGGGGTCGGGTTCGGCCTTGGCTTTGCAGTCAATATTAACCCGGCGGCGAACATGATCCCGGGTTCGGTTGGCGAATATTACTGGGGCGGGATGTTCTCGACCGCGTTCTTCGTCGATCCGGTGGAAAAGCTGCACATGGTCTTCATGACCCAGCTTTCGCCAAGCAGCGTCTATCCGATTCGCCGCGAACTGAAGACCTTCATCTATTCGGCGCTGATCTGATGTCGGTAGTCAATTCGCTCTATGAAGAGATGGGCCTGACCCGGATCGTCGAAATCGACCCCAAGGGCCGCGCCGTGCTAGAATATGAAGCAAAGCCTGCGCAGTGCCATTCCGGCGGAGTGGTGCAGGGCGGCTTCGTTACGGGCTGGATCGACGCCGCCATGGCCCATGCCGCGATTGCCCTGACCGGAGATCAGGTTGTGCCGATGACGCTGGAGCTGAAAGTCAGCTTCTTCGCGCCGGCCCGGCCCGGTCCGGTCTTTGCCGAAGGCTGGGTGATCAAGCACGGCAAGCGTACCGCCTTTTACGAAGGAGCGCTGAAGGACGGGGCGGGCAATCTGCTGGCCAAGGCGACCAGTACCATGGCCATGATTGACCGCAGCAAGGTTGAAGCCGCGTCAAAAGCGGCAACGGGAGGATAAGAAATGAGCGCGATCAAGCCCTTTACCCTGGCCATTCCGGACAGCCAGCTGGCCGATCTGAACACCCGGATCGACCTGACCCGCTGGCCCGAAAAGGAAACGGTGGAGGACTGGTCGCAAGGGACACCGCTGGCGGCTTTGCAGGAACTCGTTGCCTATTGGCGCAGCGGTTATGACTGGCGGCTCTGTGAGGCGCGGCTCAATGCGCTGGGCCAGTTCGTAACCGAAATCGATGGGTTGCCGATCCACTTCATCCATGTGCGTTCGCCGCACAAGGGCGCCCTGCCGCTGATCATGACCCACGGCTGGCCGGGGTCGGTGATCGAATTCATGGGCGTGATCGAGGCGCTGACCAATCCGGACGATCCGGCGCAGGCCTTTGATCTGGTCCTGCCTTCGCTGCCCGGTTTCGGCTTTTCTGGCAAACCGGCGACGACTGGTTGGGGCGTCGAAAAGATCGGGCGCGCCTGGGGCGAACTGATGAGCCGGCTAGGCTATACCCGCTGGGTAGCGCAGGGCGGCGACTGGGGTAGCGCGGTGACGACGGCGATCGGCGTGCAGAAGGTCGCGGGCTGCGCTGGCATCCACCTCAACATGCCGATCGGGCGGCCTTTGCCCGAAGACCTGCAAAATCCCACTCCGGCTGAACTCAAGGCGCTTGGCGCGTTGCAGCATTATCAGGAGTGGGATTCGGGCTATTCCACCCAGCAGCGCACCCGTCCGCAGACGGTGGGCTATGGCTTGGTCGATAGCCCGGTTGGTCTGGCTGGCTGGATTTTTGAGAAGATGTGGGCCTGGACTGACAATTCCGGCTCCCCCTTTGACGCGCTGAGCCGGGATCAGATCCTCGACAATATCATGCTCTACTGGCTGCCCGCCAATGGGGCGTCGTCGGCAAGGCTCTATTGGGAAAGCTTCGGTTCTTTCGCACCGCAAGAGATTGAACTGCCCGTCGCTGTCAGCGCCTTCCCGCGCGAAATTCTGCCGACGCCGCGCAAGTGGGTTGAGCGGAATTACCGCAATCTGGTTCACTGGGGCGATATGGAAAAGGGCGGCCACTTTGCCGCCTGGGAACAGCCGCAGGCTTTCGTTTCGGAACTGCGCGCTGCTTTTGGAAAGGTGCGCTAATTGCGTAAGGAGCCAGCAAGGGCGTTCTAAAACGCCCTTGCCGGAGCCGGTATCGCTTACTTCTGGAATGCGGCGACGATATCGAGCACCACTTCGTCCGAGACGAGCGGGATCGCATAGCCGACGCCGAAATCGCTGCGCTTGATCGTGGCCTTGGCGGTGAAGCCGACGTTTTCCTTGCCGCCCATCATGGCCGGAGCCTTACCAGCGCCGTAGAATTGCGCATCGAGCACGACCGGACGGGTTACGCCGTTGAGGGTCAGGTCGCCGGTGATCTTGGCCTTGTCTGCGCCGCTGACTTCAACCTTGGTCGAAACGAAGCGGGCCGGGGCGGGGGCTGCACCGAAGAAGTCGGCCTTGCCGTTTTCGCCTGCGGGCTTGAGCAGGTGGGCGGTTAGGCCGGCGCTGGCCGTGGTCACCTTGGCAACCGGGATGGTCACATCGACCTTGGCTGCCTGCGGGTTCTTGGGATCAAGCACCAGCGTGCCGGTGATGTCACCGAACAGGCCGAAATAGGGCGAAAAGCCGAAGTGATCGACGCGCCAGCCAACCAGGGTATGCGCAGCATCGGCCTGATAGGTGCCGCCAGTGATTGCGGCGGCGGATTTTGAACCGGGGAGTTGCGGTGCCTGCTGTGCTTCAAGCGGAAGTGTTGCGGCGAACGCGGCGACCAACAAGGCGCCGCCCATCAGATAATTCTTCATGGAAATCTCCGGGGCAATATTGCGAGAGGTTCGCAATATTGCCCCGAAGCGATCAAAGGATCAATTCTTTTCCTGATCGACCAGCTTGTTCTTGCCGATCCAGGGCATCATGGCGCGCAGGCGCGAACCGGTCTGTTCGATCGGGTGCGCTTCGGCAGCCTTGCGGGCAGCCTTCAGTTCCGGCTGGCCGGCGCGGTTGTCGAGCACGAAGTTCTTCACGAAACGGCCCGACTGGATGTCGGCCAGAACGCGCTTCATTTCCGCCTTGGTTTCATCGGTGATGATGCGCGGGCCGGTGGTGATGTCACCATATTCGGCCGTGTTCGAGATCGAGTAGCGCATGTTGGCGATGCCGCCTTCATACAGCAGGTCGACGATCAGCTTGGTTTCGTGGAGGCACTCGAAATAGGCCATTTCCGGGGCGTAACCGGCTTCGACCAGGGTTTCGAAACCAGCCTGGATCAGGTGGGTGATACCACCGCACAGCACGGCCTGTTCGCCGAAGAGGTCGGTTTCGCACTCTTCCTTGAAGTTGGTTTCGATGATGCCGCTGCGGCCGCCGCCAACGCCCGAGGCATAGGCCAGAGCGACGTCATGGGCATTGCCAGTGGCGTCCTGGTGAACCGCGATCAGGCACGGCACGCCGCCGCCCTTGAGGTATTCGCCGCGCACGGTGTGGCCCGGACCCTTCGGCGCGATCATGATCACGTCGATGTCAGCCGGAACTTCGATCAGGCCAAAGTGGATGTTCAGACCGTGAGCAAAGGCCAGAGCGGCGCCCGGCTTCATGTTGCCCTTGAGGTCGTTTTCCCAGATTGCAGCCTGGTGTTCGTCCGGTGCGAGGATCATCAGGACATCGGCCCATGCGGCAGCGTCCTTGTTCGACATGACCTTGAAGCCGGCCGCTTCAGCCTTCTTGGCGCTGGCCGAACCGGGGCGCAGGGCGATGGCCACATCCTTGACGCCGCTGTCGCGCAGGTTCTGCGCGTGGGCGTGGCCCTGGCTGCCATAGCCGAGGACGGCGATCTTCTTGCTGGTGACCAGGTTCAGGTCGCAATCGGCGTCGTAATAAACCTTCATGTGTCAGTTCCGTTTCCAAGTGACTCGGTGAGTAAAAATTGGGGTGAGTAGGGGATCAGATCCCGGTGGCTCCGCGCATCATGCCGACCACGCCGGTGCGGCCAACTTCGACCAGGCCGAGTTCGCGCATCAGCGAAACAAAGCGGTCGAGCTTGTCCGGCGTGCCGGTCAGTTCGAAGATGAAGCTGCTGGTGGTGGTATCGACCACCTTGGCGCGGAATACTTCGGCCAGACGCAGCGCCTCGACCCGGGAATCGCCCGTGCCGGAAACCTTGACCAGCGCCAGTTCACGCTCGACGTGATCGCCGGCTTCGGTCAGGTCGACGACCTTGTGGACCGGGACCAGACGGTCCAGCTGGGCGTGGATCTGGTCGATCACTGCCGGCGGGCCGTGGGTGACGATGGTAATGCGGCTGACGGCGTGGTTTTCCGTAATGTCGGCCACGGTCAGGCTGTCGATGTTATAGCCACGCGCGGTGAACAGCCCGGCGATCTTGGCCAGGATGCCCGCCTCGTTATCGACCGTTATGGTCAGAACGTGGCGTTCCGATGCTTCGTGCTTGATCTTCATCATGATTACACCAGCGCCTTCGCTTCGTCGTCCATCGTACCGGCAACCTGATCGCCGTAAAGGATCATGTCGGTATGGGCCGCGCCCGAGGGGATCATCGGGAAGCAGTTGGCTTCCTTGGCAACCAGACAGTCAACGATCACTGGCCCCGGATAGTCGATCATTTCCTGAATCCCGGCGTCGAGCTGGGATTCGTTTTCGATGCGGATGCCCTTCCAGCCATAGGCTTCGGCCAGCTTCACGAAGTCCGGCAGGCTGTCGGAATACGAGCTTGAATAGCGGCTTTCATAGGTCAGTTCCTGCCACTGGCGGACCATGCCCATCCATTCGTTGTTGAGCACGAAGACCTTGACCGGCAGGCGGAACTGCGTGGCGGTGCCCAGTTCCTGGATGTTCATCTGGATCGAGGCATCCCCGGCAATGTCGATCACCAACGAATCCGGATTGCCCAGCTGCGCGCCGATGGCGGCAGGCAGGCCATAGCCCATGGTGCCCAGACCGCCCGAGGTGAGCCACTTGTTTGGTCCAAAGAAGTGGAAGTACTGCGCCGCCCACATCTGGTGCTGGCCGACTTCGGTGGCGATGATCGGGTCCTTGGCCTTGGTCAGTTCGAACAGGCGTTCGATCGCCAGTTGCGGCATGATCGCGGACTTGTTGGCCGGATAGGCCAGGCTCTTGCGCGCGCGCCAGCCATCAATCCGGGCCTTCCACTCGCTCAGATCCTGCGGCTTGCGATTGCCCCAGGCGGCGATCAGCTGTTCCAGCACGGCGGCGCTGTCACCCAGGATCGGCAGGTCAACCGGCACGGTCTTGTTGATCGAGGCGCGGTCGATGTCGATGTGGATCTTGGTCGAATGCGGCGAGAACGCGTCGAGGCGGCCCGTCACGCGGTCGTCAAAGCGCGCGCCGATGGCAATGATCAGGTCGGCCCGGTTCATCGCCATGTTGGCTTCGTAGGTGCCATGCATCCCCAGCATGCCGAGCCAGTCGGGATGACCCGCCGGGAAAGCGCCAAGGCCCATCAGCGTCGAGGTGACCGGTGCGCCGGTCAGTTCCTGCAACTGCCGCAGCAGTTCTGCCGCGCGCGGGCCGGAATTGATCACGCCGCCGCCGGTGTAGAAAATCGGCGCCTTGGCATTGGCGATCAGTTCGATTGCCTTGGCAATGTCCCCTTCGCTGCCGGTGCTGGGCGGATTGTAGCGGATTGGGCGCTGCGGTGCGCCTTCGTTCCAGGTGGCAGAGGCGATCTGGACGTCCTTGGGAATGTCGATCACGACCGGGCCGGGGCGGCCGGTTGTGGCTATCTGGAATGCCTCGTCGACGATGGCGGCCAGTTCCGACGGGTCCTTCACCAGATAGTTGTGCTTGGTGCAGTGACGGGTGATGCCGATGGTGTCGGCTTCCTGAAACGCGTCCGAACCGATCAGGCCGGTCGGAACCTGCCCGGTAATGACGACCAGCGGAATCGAATCCATGAAGGCATCGGCGATGCCGGTGACTGCATTGGTTGCACCGGGGCCGGAAGTGACCAGCACGACGCCGGGCTTGCCGGTGGAACGGGCATAGCCTTCGGCCGCGTGGGCCGCGCCGGCTTCGTGCCGGACCAAGATGTGCCGGATGCGGGCATCGCCAAACAGGGCGTCATAGATCGGCAGCACCGCGCCGCCGGGATAGCCGAAGACGAATTCGACACCTTGGCGAACCAGGCTTTCAACCAGGATGCTGGCGCCGCTGCGCTCCTCGCTCACGTTACGTCCTTCCATTACCTGCCATCGCTTTCACGAAGCTCAAAAAATTCGCCTGCGCCCCATTAAAGCACCAACCCGGCACAGGGGCCTGTACCGGGTCTCCTCTATAACATGGGACAGATGCGCAAGCGCATATCTTGATGCGTGCCCTAGGGGATAGGAAATAACGCGTCAACCCCTAGTGGCGTAATAATGATGCGAATGGCCTATTCAGATCGCAATCATATGACTCGCTGCGAGGCCAATCGTGCGGGGGCTGGTTGCGGAACCAGGTATATTGCCGCTTGGCATAGTTGCGCGTGGCCTGTGCACCCTGCTTTTCCGCCTCGGCGCGGCCTGATTGCCCCGTCAGCATGGCCGCGATTTCCGGCACGCCGATAGCCCGCATGACCGGCAGGTCAGGATCAAGATTGCGCGCCAGGAGTTGCTGCACTTCCTCCACCGCGCCCTGTTCTAGCATCAGGGCAAAGCGACGATCGCAGCGTTCATAAAGCCAGTCGCGCGGGGGGAGCAGGATCAGGGGGTGCAGTTCGACTTGTTCGGCAATGCCGCCCACGCGCTCCGCCTGCCAGTCAGCCAGTGGCCGCCCGGTGGAGCGGACCACTTCCAGCGCGCGTGCAATCCGGGTGGTATCGCCGGGGTTGAGCAGCGCTGCGCGGGCCGGATCTTCGGCTTGCAGCGCGGCATAGGCCTCGGCCACTGGCATGGCGCGCACCGCTTCGCGCACGGCAGGGTCAATCGCGGGAACCGGAGCGATCCCGTCCAGCAGGGTGCGCAGATAAAGCCCGGTGCCGCCGACCAGGATCGGCACAGCGCCGCGGGCGTGGACCTCGGCAATCACCTCGCGCGCGCGGGCTGCCCAATCCGCCGCCGAGCAGGCTTCCGCACCGTCCCATTCTCCGAACAGGCGGTGCTCTACGCCCTGCATTTCGGCCGGCGAGGGGCGAGCGGAGAGGACCGCCAGATCGGCGTAGACCTGCGCGCTGTCGGCATTGATGACTACGCCTTCGCGCCCCTGCGCCTTGAGCATAAGCGCCAGCCGCACCGCGCAATCGCTCTTGCCGCTGGCGGTTGGCCCTGCAATGAGCGCCAGCGGCGGACGCTTCGCCGATTCAGGGGAATGAACAGTGCTCATTGCGCGCGTGATAGCAGAACCGGCGGTCTTGTCCGCACATGTTGATGCGGCGGTCCACGCTTTGGAGGCGCAGGGCGCGAAAGTGCTGGGTGCCGATCTCCTGCCGGGGCTGGAAAACGTGCTGCAGTTCATGGCGCAGGGCGGCGATGCCGATGGCGCGCGCGGCGTGCTGGACCGGCACTTTTCGCCTTCGGACATGCTGATCACCGATCATTTGCCGCAGGTTCCGGGCGTTTTCGTATCCGACATGGATTCGACCATGATCGGGCAGGAATGCATTGATGAACTGGCCGACTTTGCCGGGATCAAGGACCAGATCGCCGAGATTACCGAGCGCGCGATGCAGGGCGAACTCGACTTTGCCGAAGCCCTGACCGAGCGGGTGCGGCTGTTGGGCGGTCTGGGCGAGGACGCGATCGAGCAATGCCTGCGCGAACGGATCATCGACATGCCCGGCGCACGGACGTTGGTCAGCACGCTCAAGTTGCGCGGTTGCAGGACGGTGCTTGTAACCGGCGGGTTCCACCAGTTTGCCGATCCCGTGGCAGAGCGGCTTGGTTTTGAGCGGGTCGTGGGCAACCGCCTGGCGGTGGGCCATGGCAAGCTGACGGGCGGTCTCGTTGGCGACATTGTCGACAGTTCGGTCAAGGAAGCCGTGCTGCGCGCAGCCGTCGAAGCCAATGACGGCGCGGCCAGCCTCGCCACGGGGGACGGGGCTAACGACATCCCGATGCTTGTCGCGGCGAGCTATGGCGTGGCTTATCACGCCAAGCCCAAGGCGCGGGCTGCTGCGAATGGCGCGATTGACCGCGGCGACCTGACCGACGTGCTGCGCCTGCTGGGTATTCCGGAAGGGGAGTGGGCCTAGACCCGCTTCGCCTTGCGCCGCGCGGCGAATCGCAGGGTTAGAGCGGCAAGGCACAAGGTCACGCCATAGATCGCTTCGGGCAGAGTCCGGTCATCGGCCAGCCGCAGCGCATAGGACAGGGTGAAGATCAGCCAGAGGTAATGTACCCCTGCGCTGTGCAGCCGTTTCCAGTTGCGCCCCATGGCCCGCATTGCCGCATTGTTTGACGTGGCTGCCATGGCAAACATCAGCACATAGGCGAGGCCGCCCGCCGCCAGTGCGGGAAGGGGGCGATCCTCGCCGCTGATCTGGAGATAGCGGACCAGTGCATAGAGGTGCGCAGTGTGGCAGGCAGCAAAGCCAAGGCCCCACCAGCGGCGGTTTTGCCAAAGCGGCCGGGTGATGGTGTTCGGCCATAGCTTCGCCAGCGATGAAGCTGCGTAGGCGAGCAGGAAAATCGGCAGGCCGATACGCGCGGTCCAGCGGGCGGCAAGGGACCATTGATCGGCCAGATCGCTGCCGGTCCATAGACCTAGCGCGATAGTACCCAGTCCGGCGATCAGTCCCAGCAGCAGTGGCCAGCGGCGCGACATGGCATTCTCCCACCTGTTTGATGCAGGTTAGCGCTACGGAATGCGGCGCGCCAGCTTCCGACATGACGTATTGACAGTTTTGTAAGTAATTCGCATCATCATCTCGCTATGAACATGATGACCGCCAAACCGACCGCTCAGGACTTCGCCGCTGACGACCTGCCGCTGATGCTGCCCGGTCGTCCTGAAATGCGTTACGACTTTCCCAAGGCGTGGCGCCATTTCAAGGAATTGGTGAAGGACAAGGAGAATACGGCCGAAGTCGCCAAGATCTTCGAGGCGCTGCCGTGGCGCGGGGCCTATGAAGCGGCGCAGGCATTTGTCACCAGCGAGCGGGGCAAGGCGATTCGCAAAAGCGAGCCTTCGCTTGTGGCGATTCTCGATGACCATGCACGTTTGCGCAAGATGCCCAAGGGTAGCCTGGCTCATGCCTATTGCGATTTCATGGAAACGGAAGGGCTGTCGGCTCAGGGGCTGGTCGATGAACTGGACCGCTATCGCCCGGCGGAATTCTTCTTCCACGATCAGGTCACCTGGTACTTCAACCGGATGCGCGACACGCATGATCTGCTGCACGTGCTGACTGGCTTTGGCCGCGATGCGCTGGGCGAACAGTGCGTGCTGGCCTTCACCTACAGCCAGCAGCCGGCGCTGGCCCATCTGTTCCTTGGCTATGCCGGGGCCCTGCAAATTCGCAAGAACAAGGCCGCCAAGGTGCCGGTATTCCGCGCCGTGCGCGAAGCGCAGAACATGGGCAAGGCTTGCCCGCGCCTGGTTGAACAGTCGATTCTGGAATTGCTGCCGCAGCCCCTGGAGGAATTGCGGGCCAAGCTGAACATCGGTCGCCCGCAATATTACTGGCAGGCCCACGCTATGTGGAAGGCCGTGGGCGTCGATCCCTACGACCTGATGGCTCCGATCAAAAAGGCCGCCTGACGCGCGATCGTCGGTTCCGGTTCCAACCACCCGTCATCCCGGCGCAGGCCGGGATCCAGTTGGCTCAAGCAGGTGTCGCCTCTCTGTGACGGCGAGACAATTCACGCTGGGCCCCGGCCTGCGCCGGGGTGACGCCGGTGGACGCAGCTGAAACGTCGTCCCCGGCCTGACCGGGAACCGCTACCGTTTTCGCGCCAGCTTTGATGCAATAAGGCGACCGGTCCCCGGTCAGGCCGGGACGACGGTTACCCCTCCATCCAGTTCTTGAAGAAGCTGTCGTTGGCTTCGCGCAGGGCGGCCAGCTTGATCGGCTTGCCGTTGACCACCAGCGCATCGCCGCCAGTCGTACCGATCTTTTCAAACGGCACCTTTTCGCGGTCCAGCGGGCGGTCTGCACGGTAGGTCACGAGATAGCGCGACTGGCTTTCGTTAAAGGCGAAGGCCGTATCCATCGCGTCGAGCGTGATGCCGATATTGCCAGCCAGCGTCATTTCCGCAGCAGCAACCAGCAGGCCGCCGTCGCTGATGTCGTGAACGGCAGTAACCAGACCGTCTGCAATCAGCTGACGGATCATTTCGGCGTTCAGACGCTCATCCTTCAGGTCGACGCGCGGCGGTTCGCCATCTTCGCGGCCATGGATTTCGCGCAGCCACAGCGACTGGCCAAGGTCCGGATAGCACGGCCCGATCACGGCGAGACATTCGCCCTCGGCCTTGATGCCGATAGTTGCCATCACGCCATAGTCCGCCATCAGGCCAACACCGCCAATGGCCGGAGTGGGCAGAATGGCCGAGCCACCGCCGGTGGCCTTGCTTTCGTTGTAAAGCGAGACGTTGCCCGACACGATCGGATAGTCCAGCGCGCGGCAGGCATCGCCCATGCCGCGCAGGGCTTCCACGATCTGCGCCATGATTTCGGGGCGCTGCGGATTGGCGAAGTTCAGGCAGTTGGTGATCGCCAGCGGCGTCGCGCCGACTGCCGAGATATTGCGATAGGTTTCGGCCACGGCCTGCTTGCCGCCTTCATAGGGGTCGGCATAGC
>CAZLPK010000005.1:0-66345 GCA_964561375.1 uncultured Novosphingobium sp. | reverse complement strand
CGCCGGTGGGAATCCCAAAAATGGAATCATCCGTCTCGATCAATCCACTAGGGACGACGATGGCGAAAGTCGGGTTCAGCGAACTCGTACAGTCGCCGCTGGATTGCTTCGCTTTGCTCGCAATGACGAACTGGCGGCCTCCCGCTATCGTCATTGCGAGGAGCATCGCGACGAAGCAATCCAGGGCGGCTTGCACCGCCCCGATGCGATCAGCCTGCCTTCTTCACCTGCCGCCAGTGGTGCAGCAGCGGCTCGGTATAGCCGCTCGGCTGTTCTACGCCCTTGAACACCAGATCGCAGGCCGCGCGGAAGGCCGGAGCGTCTTCGTTGCCAACCAGCGGCTCATAGAGCGGATCGCCGGCATTCTGGGCATCCACCTTGGCCGCCATGCGGCGCAGCGAATCCATCACCTGTTCACGCGTGCAAACCCCGTGGAGCAGCCAGTTGGCCATGTGCTGGCTGGAAATGCGCAGCGTTGCGCGGTCTTCCATCAGGCCGATATCGTTGATGTCCGGCACCTTGGAGCAGCCGACGCCCTGATCGATCCAGCGCACGACATAGCCGAGCAGGCCCTGGGCATTGTTGTCCAGTTCCTCACGCACTTCTTCTTCCGACCAGTTGGTGCCTTCAGCCAGGGGTACGGTCAGCAGCGGCTCCAGCGCCGGAGTCGGCTGACCGGCCAGTTCCTGCTGCACGGCAAACACGTCCACCGCGTGGTAATGCATTGCGTGGAGCGTGGCAGCGGTCGGCGAAGGCACCCAGGCCGTATTGGCGCCCGACTTGGGATGGCCGATCTTCTGCACGATCATGTCGCCCATCAGGTCCGGCGCGGCCCACATGCCCTTGCCGATCTGCGCCTTGCCGGAAAGCCCGCAGGCCAGACCGATCTGGACGTTGCGCGCCTCATAGGCAGAGATCCACGCGCTCTTCTTCATGTCGCCCTTGCGGACCACGGCCCCTGCCCGCATCGAGGTGTGAATTTCATCCCCGGTGCGGTCGAGGAAGCCGGTGTTGATGAAGACGATCCGGTCCTTCACCGCATGGATGCAGGCGGCCAGATTAGCGCTGGTGCGGCGCTCTTCATCCATCACCCCGACCTTCAGCGTGTTGCGCGTCAGGCCCAGCAGGTCTTCAACCGCATCGAACAGACTGTTGGTGAAGGCGACTTCTTCCGGCCCGTGCATCTTGGGCTTCACGATGTAGATTGAACCACAGCGGCTGTTGGCATGTTGGCCCAGCCCCTTGATCCCGATCGCCCCGATTGCGCTGGTGATCACGCCGTCCATCACGCCTTCGGGAATTTCCGAGCCATCGGCCAGCAGGATAGCCGGGTTGGTCATCAAGTGGCCGACATTGCGCACGAACAGCAGCGAACGGCCCGGCAGGGTCAGTCTGGAACCGTCCAGCGCGGTATACTCCCGGTCGCCGTTGAGCGCGCGGGTCATGGTCTTGCCGCCCTTCTCGAACGTGTCGGTCAGGTCGCCGCGGATCAGGCCCAGCCAGTTTGAATAGGCAAGCAGCTTATCCTCGGCATCGACTGCAGCGACCGAGTCTTCCATGTCGCAGATCGTGGTCAGCGCGCTTTCCAGCAGGACATCGGCAATGCCCAGCGGATCGTCCTGGCCCACCGGATGCTGCGGATCGACGATAACTTCGATATGCAGGCCGTTGTTACGGAACAGGAAAGCGCCTTCACGCCTGGCCACCAGATGCTCGCTATTGCCGCCTTCCAGCGCGGCCTGCCAGCCGGGGATCGCGCCGTCGAGGAACGCGCGGGCGGCCTTGATCACCGCTGCGCCGCGATCCTTGTCATAGCCACCCGGACGGGCCGGCGGCGCATCCAGCGCATCGGTGCCGTAATAGGCGTCATACAGGCTGCCCCAGCGCGCATTGGCGGCGTTGAGCAGGAAGCGGGCGTTGAGCACCGGCACCACCAGCTGCGGCCCAGCCATAGTCGCGATTTCGGCATCGACGTTCTGGGTGCCGATCTTGAACGGTGCCGGTTCGTCGACCAGGTAGCCGATCTGACGCAGGAAGGCCTGATATTCGCCCTGATCCAGCGGCTTGCCAGCGCGGGCCAGATGCCATGCGTCGATCTGCGCCTGCAAGTCGTCGCGCTTGGCCAGAAGGGCGCGGTTCTGCGGCACGAAGCGATCGAGCAGGGCGGCGAATCCGCTCCAGAACTTGTCGGCATCATGGCCCAGCGGGGTCAGCACCTCACGCTCGACAAAGGCGGCCAGCGCCGCATCGACCTTAAGACCTGCCTTTTCAACCCGTTCGCTCATGGATCCTCGCATGCAAAATTGAGCACCGGCACGAAATGCCAGCGCAACACCATCGACGATCCCGGGGAGGAATGCCAGTGCTATGCCGCAAGTGCGAAGGGAACGCAACGGGCAGAGCAGCCCTGCCGACCAAGACTTTGGTCGGAGCGGGTGTGAGATGGAGGCATCACCCATCCAGCCTGACTGCTTAGAATGCATCCCCTGCCGCCCGTCGTAATTGCGAGCGACGCGAGGTAATCCAGCGCAGCGCCTCGCTGGATTGCTTCGCCGCTCCGCGCCTCGCAATGACGAGAGCATTTACCATCCCGCTTTCGCGGGGATGACGAGAGCCGGGGGTTGGAGAGTCACCTTTGCTCGGCTAGAAGGTTTCAGATGCAACATTTTACCCGCCTTGAAACTGCGCTGCTGGATCAGGTCGATGCGGCCCCGATGCTGGATCAGGTCCAGGCGTGGAGCGCGATCAATACCGGCACCGGCAATCTGGCCGGTCTGGCCGAGCAGGCGGCTGAACTGGCGGATGCCTTTGCCGCCCTGCCCGGCGAAGTGCGGTTGCAAGAACCTGCCGCAGTCAGCGCGATCACTTCGGCCGGAGAGGAGGCGCCGGTCGCCTATGGCAAGCACCTTGTCCTGCGGGTCCGCCCAGAGGCACAGCGGCGCTTTCTGCTAACCGGCCACATGGATACGGTCTTTCCCGCCAGCCACCCCTTCCAGCAGCAGACCTGGCTGGACAAGCAGACCCTGAACGGCCCCGGCGTGGCCGACATGAAGGGCGGCATCGCAGTGATCCTCGCCGCGCTGAAAGCGTTTGAAAGCACCGAAGCCGCCGCCAGCGTAGGCTATGACGTAATGATCAATTCCGACGAGGAAACCGGCAGCCTGTCCTCCGCACCGCTGATCGCGCAGTTGGCAAGTGGCAAGGCGGCGGCGCTGACCTATGAACCCTCGGCTCTGCCCGATGGCACGCTAGCCGGAGCGCGGGCGGGCAGCGGCAACTGGAGCCTGACGTTACGCGGGCGCTCGGCCCATGCGGGTCGCAACCCGGACGATGGCCGCAATGCGCTGGTCGCGGCGGCAGCTCTCGCGCTTGGCCTGAAGGCGCTGCACCGCGATGGACTTTCGGTAAACCCGGCCAGGATCGACGGCGGCAGCGCCAACAATGTCGTGCCTGATCTCGCCATCCTGCGTTTTAACATCCGCCCTCGGCATGAGCATGATGTCGCCGAATTTCTGCAAAATCTGAATGTCTTGATCAGGACTATCGAGACTGAGCACGAAGTCTCGGTCCATATGCACGGCGGGATCAGCCGCCCGCCCAAGCCTCTCGACGCCAAGGCGGAAAAGCTGTTCACCATTGTCGAGGAATGCAGCACCCTGCTCGGCCAGCCGATCAGCCGCAAGGCCTCTGGCGGGGTCTGCGATGGCAACAATATCGCGGCCTGCGGTGTGCCGGTGGTAGATACCATGGGCGTGCGCGGCGGGGCGATCCACTCGCCAGACGAATTCCTGATCGTTCCCAGCCTTGCGGAACGCGCAAAACTTTCGGCGCTGGTTCTCCACCGCCTTGCCACCGGAGCCCCGCTTTGACCTTCGTAATCCGCGCCGCAAACCACGACGATCTGCAGCACATCTACGAGATGGCGAAACGCACTGGCGGCGGCTTCACCAACCTGCCGCCGGACCGCAAGGCCCTTATCGCCAAGCTCGACCGTTCCCACGCAGGGTTCACCCGCGACGGGGACGACATTGGCGATGACCTGTTCTTCTTCGTGCTGGAAAACACGGCAACTGGCGAAGTGCGCGGCACCTGCCAGATATTCTCCGCAGTCGGGCAGAAGTGGCCGTTCTACTCCTACCGGATCGGCGCGCTGACCCAGCACAGCGAGGAACTGGGCCGCACTTTCCGGGCCGATATTCTGAACTTGTCGACCGATCTTGAAGGGGCGACGGAAGTCGGCGGCCTGTTCCTTCACCCCGGCGAGCGCGCGGGCGGCCTGGGCATGTTGATCGCCCGCAGCCGCTATCTGTTCATCCGCAACCACCGCAATCGCTTTGCCGACCGCACCCTGGCGGAACTGCGCGGGGTGATTGACGAAGCGGGCGGCTCCCCCTTCTGGGACGGAGTTGCGGGCCGCTTTTTCGGAATGAATTTCCAGGACGCGGACGAATTCAATGCCAAGTACGGCAACCAGTTCATCGCCGACCTGATGCCAAAGCACCCGGTCTACATCGCGATGCTGTCCGAAGCGGCGCGTCATGTGATCGGTATTCCCCACCCCACCGGCCGCGCCGCGATGCGGATGCTGGAGAACGAGGGCTTTGCCTGGGAAAACTACATCGACATTTTCGACGGTGGTCCGACCATGACCGTCCGAACCGACCAGATCCGCTCGATCCGCGAAGCCAGCGATGCGCCTATCGTGGTGCTCGACAAGAACCTGGGTGAGCATGAAGGCGGCGAGAAGATGCTGGTCGCCCATGGCCAGATGGCCGAATTCCGCTGCACCTATGGCTGGGTCCAGCCGCGCGACGGCGGCATCGCCATTGATCCGGAATGCGCCGAAGTGCTGGGCGTCGGCCCCGGAGCCACGGTTACCACCGTGGCGCGCTGGTAGGGCCATGGCGCTGGCGGAAATCAACTTCGACGGGATTATCGGCCCCTCGCACAATTATGCAGGCCTCAGCCTCGGCAACCTCGCTTCGGCCAGTAATGCGGGCGATCTGGCCTACCCGCGCGCCGCTGCCTTGCAGGGCTTGGCGAAGATGCGGCACAATATGGCGCTGGGTCTGGTTCAGGGCTTTTTCCTGCCCCTCCCTCGCCCCAATGCCACTTTCCTTGCGGCAATCGGCGCGGACGGGACCGAAGACCGCCGACTGAATGCAGCCGCCTGGTCTGCCAGTTCGATGTGGACCGCCAATGCGGCGACTGTCTCCCCCGCGCCCGATACGGCTGATGGTCGCTGCCATCTGACTGCCGCCAATCTGGTCACCATGCCCCACCGCAGCCAGGAATGGCCCGATACGGTGCGGCAATTGCGGCTCGCTTTTGCCGACTCTGCCCACTTCGCCGTGCATGACGCCGTGCCACCGTGTTTTGGCGATGAAGGCGCGGCAAACCACATGCGCATGGGCACCGGCCACGATGCGCCGGGGCTGGAGATTTTCGTCTATGGCACCAGCGGTGGTGCCTTTCCCGCGCGCCAGCATCTGGAGGCCAGCCGCGCCGTTGCCCGGCTGCACCGGCTTGATCCGGCCCGCACCCTGTTTGTCGAGCAGAACCCCGAAGCGATTGCTGCCGGAGCCTTTCACAACGACGTGGTCGCGGTGGCGAATGAACGGGTGCTGTTTACCCACGAACAGGCCTTTGCCGATCCGGCCGGCACCTATGCCGCGATCCGTGAACGTTTGCCCGAAGCGGAATTCGTCGTCGTTCCGGCGGCCGAGGTCAGCCTGGCCGATGCGATCCAGTCCTATCTGTTCAACGCCCAGTTGCTGACCCTGCCTTCGGGCGAGATGGCGCTGGTCGTGCCGAGTGAGGCGGTCGAGCATCCCCGCGTCCGGCCCTACCTTGACCGGATGCTGGCCGGGAACGGCCCGATCCGCACTGTCCTGCCGGTCGATGTACGCCAGTCCATGGCCAATGGCGGCGGCCCGGCCTGCCTGCGCCTGCGGGTGGTCTGCGATCCGGCCACGGTCGATCCGCGCTTCCTGCTGGACGAGGCCAAAGCCGCAAAGTTCAAAGCAGTGATCCAGCGCGAATGGCCGGAATCGATTGCGCCCGAACAGGTCGGATCGGCACCGCTGGCCGAACGCGTGATTGCCGCGCGGCTCTCGCTGCTGGATGCGCTGGACCTGTCCGAACTCGCCTGAGCCTCGCCCGCGTCCCAATTCGGGACGAATTGGTTACTGCTGCTTTAACCACCCACTTGCGCAGGGCGCCTTGAGGTTGTCTGGTAAGTCTGAAGAGTCGCACCAAAGTATGAACGAGGGATCGTATGTTTGCGAAGCTAGTCCGGCTGTTCGTGATCAAGACCCGGGTTGAAGCCTACATGATCATCTATGCCCTCGCCACAGGCGCCGTTCAGCGCGGCACGGTCTATCTGCACCAGTTCCCCGGATTTGGCGGCAAGATGCTGTTCGTGGCCTGCACTGGCGCCGTCTTCATGGCCGGAGCGAAGATGCTGGACTGCCTGCGCCACGAACAGCGGCTTGCGGCGGATTCCGAACAGAACGCCTGACGCATCCCTCTTGCTCACCCGCTCATGCCGGGCTTGTCGAAGCATCTTCACGCCTCGCAACACGTCCTTCGACTAGCTCAGGACGAGCGAGGTGCGACTGAAACCGCGATGTCATGAAGGTGGAGTGATTCTGTTGCTAGGCTCACCCCGGGCCCCCGGTTTCCGATTCTGTTACCCGGTTCGGTCCGAACCGTGCTTTCGCTTTGTAAGATCTGGCCGTTAGGCCGTCAGATTACGCGGCGAGAGCAAGTGCTTCGTTGTCGTTGGCACTTGTGAGTTTTGAGCCTTGAACGGGTTACTCAGCCCGGGCGAAAACACCGCTTTTCAACACACGTCGATCCTAGTTCGGCCCCGTCATATCCTCCGCCGTGGCGAAGGAGGTGGTGGAGCCGCCGGGTACCGCCCCCGGGTCCGCTGCATCTATTGCACGCCGCAATTTATCGCCATAGCCGGCCTAGACCGGCAAAAAGCAATATAGAGCCAATGCTGCGGATTTAAAGGGGGCTCTGGCGAAGATCGCTATTTGCGCAGCGCGTCCCGGATTTCCGTCAACAATTCCACTTCGCTCGGCCCTGCCGGTGCTGCGTCAGGCTTGGGCATCAGGCGGTTGGCCTGGCGCACGATCAGAAAGATCACAAAGGCAAGAATCAGGAAATTGACCACTGCGGTGATGAAGCTACCCCAGGCCAGCACCGTTGCCCCGGCTGCGCGCGCGGCGGCAAGGCTGGCGCCTGCCGGAACCTCTCCGGCAATCACCGTGTACTGGTTCGAAAAGTCCACACCCCCGGTAATCAATCCGATCACCGGCATCAGCACATCATCCGTCAGCGAGGAAACGATCTTGCCGAATGCCGCGCCGATGATGACACCTACGGCCAGATCCAGCACGTTGCCGCGCGCAATAAACGCCCTGAATTCACCCAGCATGAAACCTCCATGTCGCCCAGGCAACCTCGCCTGTCCGTCAGCCTGCCATGCCGGCCAAAGGGCTGCAATCCCAATCGCTCCGGTTAAGCTTGAACGATGGCCGGGTACCATTACATTGATCACGGCCCGCATCTGGCGGGCGCTAAAAGGATTTTACCCGATGCCGACTTCGTTTGACCGCCTGGGAACTTTCGGACGCTTTGCGCTGGTTTCGGTGGCCGCCGCTTCCGTGGCTGGCTGCGGGATCAATTCCGTGCCGACGGCAGAGGAACAGGCCAAGGCCAAATGGGCCGACGTGCAGGCCGCCTTTCAGGAACGCGCCAACCTGGTGCCGAACCTGGCCGCAGTCGCCAAGGGCGCGGCAGAACAGGAGCGTGGCATCCTGACCGGCGTGATGGAAGCCCGCGCCAAGGCGACAAGCATCCAGCTGAGCCCCGAAGACATTACCGACCCGGCCAAGATGAAGGCATTCCAGGACGCGCAGAATCAGCTTTCGGGCACGCTGGGCGGATTTGGCCGCCTGCTCGCCAATGTCGAAGCCTATCCCGAGCTGAAGAGCATCACCAATTACCAGATGCTGCAAAGCCAGCTGGAAGGTCAGGAAAACCGCATCCGCATCACGATCCGCGACTACAACGAAGCGGTGCGCGTTTATAACACCACGATCCGCACCTTCCCCGACGCGATCGGCGCCAAGGTAATCTACGGCGCCAAGCCGATGGTCCCCTATCAGGCAACCACGCCGGGTGCGGAAGTAGCCCCCAGCCTTGAAGGCAAGCTCTGATCCGGCAGGGAGGAGATAACGCCATGCTCGGCCGCGCCGGGCTCAGCCCCACCGCCAATCGCAGCGCCCTTGCCCTTGCGGCAAGCGCGCTGCTGGCCCTTGCCCTGATCTTGCTGCCGGGCCTGGCCCGCGCGCAGACATTCCCGCAGCTGACCGGTCCGGTCGTAGATCAGGCCAATATCATTCCGGCAGACGTCGAGGCCCGGCTGGCTGAAAAGCTGACCGCGCTGAAGGCACAGTCGCAGCGCGAGCTGGTGGTCGTCACTCTGCCTGACCTGCAGGGCTATGAGATTTCCGACTATGGCTATCAGTTGGGGCGGCACTGGCAGCTGGGGACCAAGGACAAGAACGAAGGGGCGATGCTGATCATCGCCCCCAAGGAACGCAAGGTGCGGATCGAGGTCGGCTATGGCCTGGAACCGGTGCTGACCGATGGCCTCTCCAGCCTGATCATCAACCAGCAGATCGTGCCCCGGTTCAAGGCAGGCGACATGCCGGGCGGGATCGAAGCGGGCACCGATGCGATCATCAAGCAGCTGACCCTGCCCGCCGATCAGGCCGCGCAGATCGCGGCCAAGGCGCAGAAGCAGGACAAGCCGGAAGGCATGCCGTTTGGCGTGGTAATCTGGCTGATCATCTTTTTCCTGTTCTTCGTTCTGCCCATGCTGCGCCGGATGGGCGGCGGGCGGCATTATCGCGGCAGCGGGCTTGGCCCGGTGATTGTCTGGGAAGTGCTGAATGCCGCAGCCCATGCCAGCCGCGGCGGCGGAGATGGCTGGGGCGGCGGCGGCGGCAGTTGGGGCGGCGGTGGCGGCTCCTTCGGCGGCGGCGGCGCATCGGGCAACTGGTAGGAGAGGGAAATGGTTCACCAACCAGTTCACATTAGCGAAGCCGACCATAAGGCTGTCAGCGCCGCAGTGGCCGCAGCGGAAGGCAAAAGCGCGGGCGAGATCGTGACGATTATCGCGACCGAGTCCAATTCGTTCCACGACATTGCCGTGCTGTGGTCGGCCCTGGTCGCCTTCCTCTCACTAACAGTGCTGGCGCTGTTCCCGGACTTTTACCTGCCACTGGTCGACCGCGTGCTGGGCCGCTGGGCCACTGAATGGAGCCCGCAACACGTCCTTGCCCTCGCCCTGACCATGGCAACGGCCAAGTTCCTCGCCATGTGGCTGCTGCAATTGTGGCGTCCCTTGCGCATGGCGCTGGTTCCTGCCGCGCTGAAGAGCGCGCGGGTCCGCGACCGGGCGGTGCGTTACTTCAAGGTCGGTGCCGAGCGCCGCACCCATGGCCGTACCGGCATCCTGATCTACCTCAGCCTGGCCGAACATCGGGCGGAGATCGTTGCCGACGCCGCCATTGCCAGCAAGGTCGCACCCGAAGTCTGGGGCGATGCCATGGCGGCGCTGATCTCGGAAATCCGCGCTGGACGCCCCGGCGCAGGCATGGTTGCCGCAATCGAGCAGGTCGGCAATGTCCTCGCCCAGCACTTCCCCCGCGCCCACGATGACCGCAACGAACTGCCGGACCGACTGATCGAACTCTAGACCCCCAGCGCAAGTAAACCCTTCATCGTCATTGCGAGGAGCGAAGCGACGAAGCAATCCAGAGCCTCGAAAGCCGCTCTGGATTGCTTCGCTTCGCTCGCAATGACGATAACCATCGCAAGCCTGTTCTTTCTCGTCCAACCCGATACAAACCTCCCAATGAGCGAAGAAGCAGAACAGGTCGTCTGGGCGGGGAAGTTCATCACCGCCAAGGTCAAGGGCAAGTGGGAGTACGTCGCGCGCAGCCGCGGTATCCGTGCAGCCGTCATTCTGGCGATTGACGAGGATGATCACGTCCTGCTGGTCGAGCAGTACCGCGTGCCCCTTGGCATGTCCTGCCTCGAACTGCCCGCCGGTCTGGTCGGCGACGACGACAGCGCGCCAGGCGAAGACGCGACCGCCGCAGCCGCCCGCTAGCTTGAAGAGGAAACCGGCTACCGCGCTGCCCGCATGGAAGTATTGGGTGAGTTCTACTCCTCCCCCGGCATGGTCAGCGAGAGTTTCACCCTGCTGCGCGCGCATGGGCTGGAGCGGGTCGGACCCGGCGGCGGGACCGATAGCGAGGACATTACCGTGCATCGCGTGCCGCTGGGCGAACTGGCCAGCTTCATCGAAAGCGCCCGCCAGCGCGGTTTGGGGATTGACGTACGGCTGCTGATGCTGCTCGGTCCGGGGATATTGGGAGGACAATGACAATGGCAGGACGGGTTCAAGGCAAGAAGGCAATGGTCACCGGCGCGGCGCAGGGTCTGGGTGCGGCCCAGGCGGCGATGCTGGCGCGCGAGGGGGCGAAGGTCCTGCTGGCCGACATCAACGCCGAAGGCGCGGCGGAGCAGGCGGCAAAGATCAACGCCGAACTGGGCGCAGGCACCGCCTTTTCCGTCAAGCTTGACGTGACAAAGGAAGACGAGTGGGTCGCGGCCGTCGCCTATGCGGCAGACAAGCTGGGCGGCCTTTCCGTCCTGGTCAACAACGCCGGGGTTGGCGTGCGCGGCAATATCGAGACCTGCACGCTGGAAGACTGGCACCGCGGCTTTGCCATCAACGTCGATTCGGTCTTCCTTGGCTGCCAGAAGGCGCTGCCCCTGCTGAAGGACAACCAGCCCGGCTCGATCATCAACATCTCGTCCATCGCGGGCCTGATCGCCAGCGACACCATGCCCGGCTACAACGCCAGCAAAGCGGCGGTGTGGATGCTGACCAAGTCGGTCGCGCTGTACTGCGCCAAGATGGGCTGGGACATCCGCTGCAATTCGGTCCACCCGACCTTTATCGACACCCCCATTCTTGACGGCATCGTCGCCAGCTCGGGCAAGCCGAAGGACGTGATCATGGGCAAGCTGGGCCGCCAGATTCCGCTGGGCCGGATCGGCGAGCCAGACGACATCGCCAGCGGCGTACTGTACCTGGCCAGCAACGAAAGCCGCTTCATGACCGGCGCCGAGCTGAAGCTGGACGGCGGCATTTCGGCAATGTGAGGGGCCGCCTTCCCACGGCGGCGAAATCCTTCTAGGAACGGCGCATGGGAGCAGCCCCAGACAAACCAAAGCCGCGTCCGTTCCGGGTCACTTCGTTCGACGTTGCCGCCGAGGCTGGTGTCAGCCAGTCGACCGTAAGCCGTGCGCTCGCCGGAGACCCGGTGGTCAGCGAGGCCACCCGCCTGCGCGTGGCCGAAGCGGCGCAGCGGCTGAACTACTTCGTCGACAACAACGCCGCCCGCCTGCGCACCGGCAAGACTGGGACGCTGGCCGTGGTGGTGATCTGCCGGCCTGACGAGGACCGCAAGGACC
The DNA here is from genome assembly GCA_964561375.1 of uncultured Novosphingobium sp. Taxonomy (GTDB): domain Bacteria; phylum Pseudomonadota; class Alphaproteobacteria; order Sphingomonadales; family Sphingomonadaceae; genus Novosphingobium. The sequence goes on along the minus strand of CAZLPK010000005.1, from coordinate 54,777 downwards.
TCAACCCCTTTACCTATGCCCTGCTCGGCTCGATCTGCGCTGCGGCATCGGCGCGGGGCTATGAAACGCTGGTCAGCTTTCAGGACGGGCCAAACAACCTGTCGGGCCGGTACGAGGAACAGCGCAAGGCCGATGGCCTGATCGTGATCGGCACCACCCAGAACGAAACCGCGTGGAACTATTACCGCGATCTGGGCCGCACCGGGATGAACTGGGTCTGCTGGGGCTCCCCCTATGACGACCTGGAATGGATCCGCAGCGACAACCACGAAGGCGCGCGGCTCGCCACCGGCCACCTGATCGAGCGCGGCTGCACCAAGATCGCCTGCATCGGATCGCTCGATTCGCTGCAGCGCCAGTTTGAGGAACGCTACAACGGCTATGCCGAACGGATGGAGCGCGCCGGGCTGGAGCCTTGGCTGGTCGAGATCGAGAACGGCTTGAGCCGCGAGGAACAAGGCCGCCGCGCCGCCCGCGCCCTCATCGCCTCAGGCCGTGAATGTGATGCGATCTTCGCCGTGTGTGACGAGATCGCGCTGGGCACCTTGCGCGAACTGACTGCACAGGGCCTGCGCGTGCCGCAGGACATTGCCCTGATCGGGTTCGACGGCATTCGCGCCAGCGCCCACGCCATGCCCCCGCTGAGCACGGTCCAGCCAGACTTTGCCGCCGCCGGGGCAATGATGGTGGACAAGCTGCTGGCGGGCATGGACGGTGAAGCGCGCGAACAGCGCCGCGTGCCGGTGACCCTGCTGGAACGCGAGAGCACGCGGCGGGGTTAAGCCGCCCATCAAACCAACCCGCTCATGCTAAGCTTGTCGAAGCATGTCGCCCACAGCGCCGAAGTTGACATAGTGGACACATCGTCCACTTCGTCGGGCACCCATCCGCGCAGAAATTGGGGTCTTTTCAGCCCCTGAGCGCCCACAAACGCACCGCCACAGTAAAAAATCCTTGCCGCCCTTACCAGCCAGAGCGCAGCCGCCGCGCGGGGGGTTAAATGCCGCCTCGGCTCCGTACCAGCTGGTGCGGAGGAACTGGCCATCGGCCTCGGCGGCAACGGCACCGCCTCGCACGCTTCCAAGCCCAGCCCGGCATGTTCGATCCGTTTAATTTCTTGATAATTCGAAAAGTATAGTGATGGCTCCTCAACCCAACAGCGGCTTGAGATACTTCCCGGTAAAGCTCCGCTCCACCTCAACCACCTGCTCGGGCGTGCCTTCCGCGACGACCTCGCCGCCGCGAACGCCGCCTTCGGGGCCGAGGTCGATGATCCAGTCGGCCACCTTGATCACGTCAAGGTTGTGCTCGATCACCACGACAGAATTGCCCTGGTCAACCAGCCGCTGAAGCACTTCGAGCAGCTTGCGCACATCTTCGAAGTGAAGGCCGGTGGTCGGCTCGTCGAGGATGTAGAGGGTCCGCCCGGTCGAGCGGCGTGACAGTTCCTTGGCCAGTTTCACGCGCTGCGCCTCGCCGCCGGACAAGGTGGTCGCCTGCTGGCCGACCTTGACGTAGCCCAGCCCCACTTCATTCAGCATGTGCATCTTGTCACGGATAGGCGGCACGGCCTTGAAGAACTCTTCCGCGTCCTCGATCGTCATGTCCAGCACGTCGGCGATCGAGTGGCCTCTGAACTTCACTTCCAGCGTTTCGCGGTTGTAGCGCTTGCCGCCGCATTCCTCGCAAGTGACGTAAACGTCGGGCAGGAAGTGCATCTCGATCTTGATCAGGCCGTCGCCCTGGCACGCCTCGCACCGCCCGCCCTTGACGTTGAAGCTGAAGCGCCCGGCCTTGTACCCGCGCGCCTCGCTTTCAGGCAGGCCGGCGAACCAGTCGCGGATCTGGGTGAAGGCGCCGGTATAGGTCGCCGGGTTGCTCCGCGGGGTGCGGCCGATCGGCGACTGGTCGATCTCGATCACCTTGTCGCACAGCTCAAGCCCCGTGATCTTGTCATGCGGCCCGGCGATCACCCGCGCGCCATTGAGCGCGCGCGCCGCCCCGGCGTGGAGCGTGTCGAGCGTGAGACTGGACTTGCCGCTGCCCGAAACCCCGGTGACGCAGCAGAAGGTGCCGAGCGGGAAGCTGGCAGTGACCCCGGTCAGGTTGTTGGCCCGCGCGTTGTGCACGGTGATGTGGTGGCCGTTGCCCTTGCGGCGCACCTCCGGCACTTCGATCCGGCGCGCGCCCGACAGGTACTGCCCGGTCAGGCTGGTCTTGCTTTTCAGGATGTCCTTGAGGCTGCCCTGCGCGACGATCTCGCCGCCGTGGACGCCCGCGCCGGGGCCCAGGTCGACGATGTGGTCGGCCGTGCGGATCGCGTCCTCGTCATGCTCGACCACGATCACCGTGTTACCCAGGTCGCGCAGCCGCCGGAGCGTGGCGAGCAGCATGTCGTTATCGCGCTGGTGCAGACCGATGGAGGGCTCGTCGAGCACGTAGAGCACGCCCGACAACCCGCTGCCGATCTGGCTGGCAAGGCGGATGCGCTGGCTTTCCCCGCCCGACAGGGTGCCGCTGGTCCGATCAAGGTTGAGGTAATCGAGCCCAACGTTGTTGAGGAAGCCCAGCCGCTCGTTGATTTCCTTCAGGATCGCGCGGGCGATCTGCTGCTGGGTCGGCGTCAGCTTGTCGTGCAGGTCCTCGAACCAGCCGACTGCCGAGGCGACGGAGAAGCGGGTGACGGTGGAGATATCCTCGCCCGCGACCTTGACCGCCAGCGCCTCTGGCTTGAGCCGCTTGCCGTGGCAGGTTTCGCACGGCTGGGCGGTCTGGAACTTGGAGAGTTCCTCGCGCATCCACGCGCTTTCGGTTTGCGCCATGCGGCGGTTGAGGTTGCCGATCACCCCTTCAAACGCCTTGTTGACGGTGTAGCTCTTCTTGCCATCGGTGAAGGTCAGCGGGACCGCGCGGCCCGCTGTGCCGTGCAGGATCACGATCTTCACTTCGACCGGCAGCTGATCCCACGGGGTTTCCAGGCTGAAGCCAAACACTGCAGCCAGGCTGGAGAGGACCTGCATGTAATAGGGCGACGGCGGGTTGCTCTTGGCCCAGGGGACGATGGCCCCCTGCTTGAGGCTGAGATGCTCGTTCGGGACGACCAGTTGCGGATCGAACAGCAGCTTTTCGCCCAGCCCGTCGCAGGCCGGGCAGGCACCCATCGGCGCGTTGAAACTGAACAGGCGCGGCTCAAGGCTTTCTATGGTGAAGCCGGAGACCGGGCAGGCGAACTTTTCGCTGAATACGATGCGGTTGGCAGGCAGGCCAGCGCCCTTCATTGCGCCGCCCGCGCCCTCCGCCTCGCGCCCCGGCACAGGGCCATCGGCAAGATCGACATAGGCCAGCCCTTCGGCCAGCTTGAGGGCTTGTTCAAAGCTGTCGGCCAGCCGCGTTTCGATCCCTTCGCGCACGGCGATGCGGTCAACCACCACCTCGATGTCGTGCTTGTACTTCTTGTCGAGCGCGGGGGCTTCCTCGATCGGATAGAACTCCCCGTCGATCCGCACGCGGGTGAAGCCGGCCTTCTGCCATTCGGCCAGTTCCTTGCGGTATTCGCCCTTGCGCCCGCGCACTACGGGCGCAAGCAGATAGGCCCGCGTGCCTTCCGGCAGGGCCATGACGCGGTCGACCATCTGGCTGACGGTCTGGGCGCTGATCGGTTCCCCAGTGGCGGGGCTATACGGCACCCCGATCCGCGCCCAGAGCAGGCGCATGTAGTCGTAGATTTCTGTCACCGTTGCCACGGTTGAGCGCGGGTTGCGGCTGGTGGTTTTCTGCTCGATGGAAATCGCCGGAGAAAGCCCGTCGATATGTTCGACATCCGGCTTTTGCATCATCTCCAGGAACTGGCGCGCATAGGCCGAGAGGCTCTCGACATAGCGGCGCTGCCCTTCGGCATAGATCGTGTCAAACGCGAGGCTGGACTTGCCGCTGCCAGACAAGCCGGTGATGACGATCAGCTTGTCGCGCGGCAGCGAGACGTCGAAGCCCTTGAGGTTATGCTCGCGCGCGCCGCGGACGGTGATGTGGGTGAGGCTCATGCCTGTGGCTGTTCCAAATTTGTTCGATTCGGGCAAGCTGACTGCACCTTAAGACACGCCCAGCACACACCTTCCACCAACGCCCGTTTCCTCTCGGCAAACGACATTGACTTGGACCTGCCTGAGCGCGAGGCAGGATGCAGCTTATTGCACGTCCGGTCAGGGGCCGGATTGTTGCTATTTTTCCGGAGAGTCGTACATGAAATCACGTTTTCTGATCGCTGGCGCGGCACTGGCATTACTGGCCGTTCCTTTTGCCACCAGCCAGGTGATCGCCCAGGCGGCGCAAACCGCTGCGGGCAAGGCCGCGATTGGCACTTGGGGCTTTGACCTTTCGGGTCAGGATACGGCGGTAAAGCCGGGCGACGACTTCTTCCGCTTTGCCTCGGGCAAGTGGGACGACCGCACCCCGATCCCGGCTGACAAGGCCCTGACCGGCGCCTTTGACGATCTGCGCGAAGCCACTCAGGAACAGCTCAAGCAGCTGATCACCGCCGCCCCGGCCAGCAGCCAGATCGGCGGCCTCTATGCCAGCTTCATGGACGAGGCGCAGCTGGAAAAGATCGGCATTGCCCCGCTCAAGGCCGATGTCGCCAAGGTGCAAAAGATCAAGACCAAGGCAGAATTCAGCCACTTCATGGGCACCACCACCGGCGTGTTTGGCGCGACCGTGGTCGATTTCGGGGTCAGCTCGGACACGGCCAATCCCGATCTGAATGTCCTTTACCTCGGCCAGTCAGGCCTGGGCCTGCCTGAGCGTGAGTTCTATTTCGCGGATCAGTTCAAGACCCAGCGCGAAGCTTATCGCGCCTATATCGCCCGGACCATGAAGGCCCTAGGCAATCCCAACCCGGAAAAGGCCGCCGATACGATCATGGCCTTTGAAACCGGCATTGCCGAACGCAGCTGGAAGGCGGCCGAGCGCCGCCAGATCGAAAAGCTGAACAACCCGATGAGCACGGCCGAATTCGCCGCCTTTGCGCCGGGGATTGACTGGATCGCGTTCTTCGACGGGGCCAACATTCCGGCGCAGCAGCGGATGATCGTGGGTGAAAACACCGCGATCAAGGCGATCTCGGCCTATTTTGCCAAGACTCCGCTGGAAACGCTGAAGCTGTGGCAGAGCTTCCACATCGCCTATCAGGCCGCGCCCTATCTTAACAAGGAGATGGTCGACAGCCGGTTCGAATTCACCAAGACCCTGTCCGGCGTGTCGGAAAACCGCCCGCGGTGGAAGCGCGGCACGGATCTGGTCGGCGGTTCGCTGGGCGAACTGGTCGGTCAGGAATATACCGCCAAGTATTTCCCGGCTTCGTCAAAGGCCAAGATGGAAGTACTGGTCGCCAACCTGAAGGTTGCCATGGCCAAGCGCATCAATGCCAATGACTGGATGAGCCCGGCCACCAAGTCGGCTGCGCTGGAAAAGCTGCAGAAGATGGACGTGATGGTCGGCTATCCGGATACGTGGCGTTCGTATGCAGGGCTGACCATCGCTGCCGACGACCTTTACGGCAACGTCAAGCGCGCCGGCGCATTCAATGCCGCTTACAACATGGCCGATCTGGGCAAGCCGGTGGACCGCAAGAAGTGGGCGATGAGCCCGCAGACCGTGAACGCCTATAACGGCGGGCTGGAAAACAAGATCGTCTTCCCGGCTGCGATCCTTCAGCCGCCGTTCTTTGATCCCAATGCCGACGACGCGGTGAACTATGGCGCGATTGGCGGCGTGATCGGTCACGAAATCATCCACGGTTTCGACGATCAGGGCCGTAAGATCGACGCAACAGGCGCCGTGCGCGACTGGTGGACCCCCGAAGATGCCAAGCGGTTTGAAGAACAGGCCAAGATCTTTGGCGCGCAATATGCGAAGTTCGAAGTCGCGCCAGGTGCGTTCATCAATCCGGCCCTATCTATGGGTGAAAACATCGCCGACCTTGGCGGCCTGTCGGTCGCGCTGGAAGCCTACCACGCCTCGCTGGGCGGCAAGCCCGCGCCGGTGCTGGACGGCATGTCCGGCGATCAGCGCTTTTTCCTCGCCTGGGCGCAGGTCTGGCGGACCAAGATGCGCGAAGCGGCGCTGCGCAATCAGGTCAACACCGGGCCGCACAGCCCCGGCATGTACCGCGCCTTTGCCCCGCTGCGGAACATTGATGGCTGGTACAATGCCTTCAACGTCCAGCCAGGCGAAAAGCTCTACATCGCACCGGAAGGCCGCGCGCGGCTGTGGTAAGAAACGGCCACGTTGAGTGACCAGTCACAGGGGGCGGCGCCTGCGCTGCCCCCAATTGCATTTTCTCCTCGTGAGGACCTGACCCATGCGTAAACTGCCCCTCGTTTCGATCTCCGCGCTGGCCCTGGCCGGTTGCGCCGCGACCAATGCCCAGCCTACTACCACTCCCGCTCCGGCAGAGACTCAGGCCGCCTATGCCCCGGCAATCCCCAAGGGCACCGGCATCTTTGCCGAAGCATCCACCCTGCCCTTCCAGGCGCCCGACTTTTCGAAGATTCAGGAAAGCGATTTCGAACCGGCGATAGAACAGGGCATTGCGATCTGGCTGGCCGAGATCGACGCGATTGCGAACAACCCCGCCGCGCCGACCTTTGAAAACACGCTGGAAGCCATGGAACGTTCCGGCGCGATGCTGACCCGCGTCTATTACGTGTTCGGCGCGCTGACTTCGGCCAATACCAACGACAACCTCGACGCGATCGACACCCGCATCTCGCCCAAGCTGACCGCGGCGCGCGATTCCATCACACTCAATCCCAAGCTCTTCGCGCGGATCAAGACGCTGTATGACGCGCGCGACACGCTGGGTCTTGCCCCGGATCAGATGCAGGTTCTGACGCTGACTTACGAAAACATGGTCCGCAACGGCGCAAACCTGTCTGACGCAGACAAGGCAGCCCTGACGGAAATCAACGGCCAGCTTTCCGCCCTGCAGACCGAATTCGGCCAGAAGCTGACCAAGGGCACCAAGGACGGCGCGCTGGTTGTGACCGATAGCAAGGCGCTGGCCGGCCTTTCGGCGGCTGACATTGCGGCAGCGGAAAAAGCGGCGGCAGATCGCGGCCTGCCCAAGGGCAGCTATGTCCTGGCCATGCAGAACACCACGCAGCAGCCGCTGCTGACCGCGCTGAACAACCGGGCCACCCGTCTGGCCCTTTACGAGAAAGCGTGGAACCGTTCGGAACGCGGCGACGCCACCGACACCCGCGGCCTGATCGTCAAGCTTGCCGAACTGCGCGCGAAGAAGGCCAAGCTGCTCGGCTTTGAAAACTATGCTGCCTATTCGCTGTCCGACCAGATGGCCAAGACGCCGGAAAACGCGATCAAGTTCCTTGAAAGCTTCGTGCCGGCCCTTGGCGCAGCGCAAAAGAAGGACGCGGCCGATCTGAACGCCCTGATCAAGAAGCAGGGCGGCAAGTTCACCGTCACTCCGGCAGACTGGGATTATTATGCCGAACAGCTGCGAAAGCAGCGCTATGCGCTCGACCAGAACGAGGTGAAGCCGTACCTTGAAATCACCAATGTGCTGGAAAACGGCGTATTCTTTGCCGCCAACCAGCTGTTCGGCCTGACCTTCAAGCAGCGCACCGACATTCCGGTCTATCACCCGGACGTGACCGTCTACACCGTTTACGATGCCGACGGCAGCGAACTGGCCCTGTTCTATTTCGATCCGTGGAAGCGCGACAACAAGTCGGGCGGCGCGTGGATGTCGAACTTCGTGGATCAGAACGGCCTGACCGGGACCAAGCCGGTGGTGTTCAACGTGTCGAACTATACCAAGCCCGCTCCGGGCCAGCCGGCGCTGGTGACGTGGGACGATGCCAACACCATGTTCCACGAATTCGGCCACGCCCTGCACGGCATGCTGTCGAACCAGCGCTATCCCTCGATCAGCGGCACCAACACCGCGCGCGACTTTGTGGAGTTTCCCAGCCAGTTCATGGAAAACTTCATGACCGAGCCCAAAGTGCTGGCCAACTTCGCCAAGCACTACAAGACCGGCGCACCGATGCCGGCAGAGCTGGTGGGTAAGATCGAAAAGGCCAGCACGTTCAACCAGGGCTATGCGCTGGGCGAAGTGATGACGGCTGCCCTGCTTGACCTCAAATGGCACGGCCTGCCCGCCGGTTCGACGCCCAGCGACGTCAACGCCTATGAAAAGACCGCACTGGCTGCTCTGGATGCCAAGGGCCTGCACACCGCGCTCGTCCCGCCGCGTTACCGCACCAGCTATTTCCGCCACATCTGGGGCGGCGGCTATGCGGCTGGCTATTACGCCTACAACTGGACCGAAATGCTCGATCACGATGCCTATGCCTGGTTCCAGGAAAACGGCGGCATGACCCGCAAGAACGGCCAGCACATGCGCGACACCATCCTCTCCAAGGGGCACAGCCAGGACTATTCGGTGATGTACAACAACTTTGCCGGCCGCCAGCCGAGCGTTGAGCCGATGCTCAAGGCACGGGGCCTGAAGTAACAGAACGAACATCCTCCCCGGTGCGCCGGGGAGGATTTTTGTAGCGCCGGGGCCTGCAACCCACTAACTCCCCCGGGCATGAGCACACGACAGGTTTCAGATCGCGAAGATCCGGTGATTGAGAGCCGCGACCAGCTGGTTGCGCCGATGATCAAGGGTGAGAAACCGCGCGAGAACTGGCGCATCGGGACCGAGCACGAAAAGCTGGTCTATTCCACCACCGATCATCACGCCCCATCCTATGCCGAACCTGGCGGGATTCGCGACCTGCTGATGGCGCTGACCGATTTCGGCTGGGAGCCGATCATCGAAGGCGGCAACGTGATCGCCATGGCGGGCAGCGATGGCACGGTCAGCCTGGAACCGGCGGGCCAGCTGGAACTGTCGGGCGCGCCGCTGGAAAACCTGCACCAGACCTGCGCCGAAACCGGCCGCCACCTCGATCAGGTCAAGGCGATTGGCGCGCGGACCGATACCGGCTTCCTCGGCCTTGGCATGTGGCCGGACAAGACCCGCGAAGAACTGCCGATCATGCCCAAGGGGCGCTATGACATCATGCTACGGCACATGCCGCGCGTGGGCAACCTTGGCCTCGACATGATGCTGCGGACCTGCACGATTCAGGTCAATCTCGACTATTCCAGCGAAGCCGACATGGTGCAGAAATTCCGCACCAGCCTGGCGCTTCAGCCGCTGGCGACCGCGCTGTTCGCCAATTCGCCCTTCACCGAGGGCAAGCCCAACGGCTATCTTTCCTACCGCAGCCACATCTGGACCGATACCGACCCACACCGCACCGGGATGCTGGGCTTCGTGTTCGAAGATGGCTTCGGCTATGATCGCTATGTCGAATATATGCTCGACGTACCGATGTACTTCGTCTTCCGCGACGGGAAATATATCGACGCGGCAGGGCAAAGTTTCCGCGACTTTCTGGAAGGCAAGCTGCCCGCCCTGCCCGGCGAACGCCCGACCGAGAGCGACTGGATCGACCACCTCTCTACCGCCTTCCCCGAAGTGCGCCTGAAAAGCTTCCTGGAAATGCGCGGCGCCGATGGCGGGCCGTGGGGCCGGATCTGCGCCCTGCCCGCACTGTGGGTTGGCCTGCTCTACGATCAGAGCGCGCTGGATGCGGCGTGGAATCTGGTCAAGGACTGGGACATGGACGGCTGCGAGGCGCTGCGCAACGCCGTGCCGAAACTGGGCCTCGACGCACCGATTCCCGGTGGCGGCACGCTGAAGGACATTGCCGCCGAAGTGCTGGCGATTGCCCGCTCCGGCCTCAATGCCCGGGGCAAGCTGAACAAGGCGGGCGACAACGAATCCGGCTTCCTGAACCCGCTGGACGAGATTGTGCGCACCGGCAAGGTTCCGGCGCAGGTCCTGCTCGACAAGTTCCACGGCGAATGGGGCGGCGACATTACGCGCGTTTATGAGGAATCGTTCTGATCGCGGCGGTACCGTCGTCCCCGGCTTGACCGGGGACCGCTGTGGCCTTCAGGCGCAGCCTTTTGCGGCTCCCGATCCCCGCTTTCGCGGGGATGACGAAGGGTGGGCTTTATTCCACAAACGTCGTCCCCGGCCTGACCGGGGACCGCTGGCCTTCAGGCGCAGCCTTTTGCGACACGCGATGCCGCACTCGCGGGGGGATGACGTCCCATCCACCCGCTCACCCTGAGCCTGTCGAAGGGTCTCCCGCTTAGCGCAGCGCAGTGATCTTGCCGGTATCGTCCAGCAGATAGAGCGTGTTGTTGGCCACGATCGGCGCCAGTGTAACCGGCGCATCGACCGAACCGGCAAGGGTCGGCTGACCGTCCGTTACCGAGGCCGAGTAATACTGCCCTTCGGAATTGACGAACCACAGGCGGTCCCCGGCCAGAACCGGACCGGACCAGAACAGCGGGTTCTTCTTCTTTTCCTGATTCTTGAACGTCGCCAGCTGGGTCAGCCAGCGGACCTTCCCGGTAGAGCGGGCGATGCACAGCAGGCGGCCATCGTCGGTCAGCGTAAAGATCCAGTCACCCGCCACTGCCGGGGTCGAAATACCGGCAAGGTTGAGTTCCCAGATGCGCTGGCCGGTGACCAGTTCATAGGCGGCCATGCGCCCGCCCTGTCCCAGCGCATAGACGCGGCCGCGATCGATGATCGGGTCAGCGTCGATGTCGGTCAGCACGCCCACGGTCGTCGACAGCGAAGTGCGGGCCAGAGCGTCGGACCACAGTTCACGCCCGTTTTCATAGCGGTAGGCAATCAGTTCGCCGGTCGAAAAGCCCGCGATCACCGTGCCCTGCCCGGCTGCCGGAGCGGCCACGCCGAACACGCCGGTCTGGCCGACCGAAGCCGCGCGGCTCCACTGCTGCGAGCCATCCGTGGCATTCAGCGACAACAGCTGGTTGGCCTGGGTCATGATGAAGACCGAGTTGAAGGCAATCGTCGGCGAACCGCGCAACGGGCCGGCCGGCTTCACCTTCCACAGTACCTTGCCGTCGGCAGCGTCCAGCGCCGCGACTTCGCCCATGCCGGTCGTGACATACAGACGGCCATCGGCATAGCTGGCACCGCCGCCATAGACCGAGCTCTGGTTATCGCCCTTGATCTGGAAGCCCTGCTCCCACGCAGTCGCGCCGCTGTTGGCATCGAAGGCGTGAACCGTGCCGTTGGTGTCCATCACGAACAGCTTGCCGCCACCGATCACCGGAGCCGCTGCCAGGCGCTGCTTCGCGCTAGAACCGGCAACCCTTTGCGACCAGACCCGCGCCGGAGAAGCGCCAAGCGCAAGGTTGCCATAGCTCTTGCTGGCAGTCGCCCCGGCCTGCGGCCATTCCTCGTTCACGGTGGCAACCGGAACCGCCACGACGACATCGGCCAGAGCCGGATCAACCTTGGCGCTGGTATCGATCTTGCTGAGGATCGGAATGCGATTGCCGACCGTCGGGGTGGAAGGCTTGTCCTTGCCGCCAAAGACGCCGCATCCAGCAAGGCCGAGTGCAAGAGCAATCGCAATCGGAGCGGAAAGGCGGCGGGAAATGCTGTTCGAAGTCATCGGCGGTTCCTTAAGTGGCCGGGCTTATTTCGGGGCGGCGGCCGAAGGCTGAGCGGAAGCACCCGCATCGCCAGTTTCAAGTTCGGGAAGATCGGTTCCGGCATCATAGCCAAGCCCGCCCGCCAGCTGGCGCATACGGGCACGCAGCGTGCTGGGCACTGCCTTGTCCTGACCGATCTTGGCAAACAGTTCACCCGCCTGCTGCGGCTTGCCCTGTTCAAGATAGGCCATGCCGACCAGTTCGCCTGCGCTGCCGAAATAGGGATTGCCCGCAACGGCCAGTGGCTTCAGCTTGGCGATCACGTCTTCCGGCTTCATCGTGTCGAATTGCAGCGAAATCTGGCGCACCAGCGCAAGATCGCGGAACGGCTGCGGCAGCTTTTCGTCCGCCACGATTGCGGCGTACTTCTTGGCTGCATCGTCGGCCTTGCCCTGCTGGGCAGTGATGGCGGCCAGCTGCATCAGGGCAACGGCGCGGTTGCCGTCGCCGCCGTCGCGCGCGATCAGTTCCAGATCCTTGATCGCGGGATCAAGCTGGCCCGCTTCCAGCCGGTCCATCGCGATGATGGTGCGGTCAGACCACTGCGCGGCTTCGTTCTTTTGCGTGTGATCCCAATAGAGATAACCCGCCAGACCAAGCAGACCGACAGTGATGGCGAGACCCACCGGGCGGGCATAACGCTTGAACGCATCGACAATCTGCTCTTCGCGCAGCGCCTCGTCCACTTCGCGCAGGAAGCCGTCCTGCGCCGCTTCGTCCCGGCTGCCGGGCTTGGGAGGTTGCGAACCGCTATTGGGAGGACTCAGGGCCAAGTTCTTATGCCTTCAATTAAACGCTATTTGCGGCTGTTTAGCGGATGGACCGGCCTTTTCAACGTCATTCCCATGGGAATCCCCCGGTGAAGCTGCGCTGAACGGACGGGACATCCCTGCCTATGTGACCTTGGCCAGCAACCGGTCGATCGCGGCCACGGCCTTGGGCTCGTCCAGCATCGGCGCATGGCCAACCTTCGGAACCGTCACCGCCTCGCAGTCCGACAGTTTGGTAGCCATCTTCTTGACCGTCGCCGCCGTCAGAATGTCCGACAGACTGCCGCGCAGCAGCAGGACCGGGCGGCCATCCAGCGCCTGAAACGCGGGCCACAGGTCCACCGCGCCCTCTTGCGCAGGCTGGGTGATCGGCTCGGCAATCTTCATGTCATAGTCGAACACGATGCGGCCATTGCCGCCCACCGTCATGCAGCGCTTCGCCATGGCCAGCCAGTCTTTCAGGTCATAGCCGGGATAGACCGGCCCCTGCGCTTCTTCCATCCAGCGCGCGGCGTGCATCCAGGTGGGGAAACTGCGCCCCTGCCCGACATAGCCGCGAATCCGCTCCAGCCCCTCGCTCGACAGTTCCGGCCCGACATCGTTGAGCAAGACCCCGGCAAAGCGGCTGGCATCGCCCAGAGCCATGATCATCGTGATCAGACCGCCCAGCGACGTACCAAAGGAAACGCAGCGCGTGATCCCTTCCTGCTCCAACAGCAGGGCAATGTCGTCGGCATATTGCAGCGGATTGTAGGTGGCCGAATCCTTGGCATAGGCGCTGTCCCCCCGCCCGCGCAGGTCAGGGCAGATCACGCGCCATTCACCGGCCAGCCGCTCGGCCACGTGGCTGAAATCGCGGGCGTTGCGGGTCAGGCCCGGCAGGCACAGCACCGGCGGGCGGTCCGCGCGGCCGGCATAGTCACGGAAATGGAGCTTCAGCCCGTCACGGCTGGTCCAGAAACGGTCGAAATAGCCAGCCTCGACAGAGGCGGCGGCGGGATTGGCAGGCTGCGCAGTCATCTTCGCGGCCTTATCGCCCGGTGAATCCCGCCGCGCAAGCAGCAAGGAGAATTGCCGAGCGGAGAGGAATCAATTCATAGAGAAGTCTGGGATAGATGGTTCGCTGGCGCTTTTCATCATGCGTCGCAGCAGCTAATGCCGGAGGTTATTGACCACGTTGTCAGCAAGGTGAGAGGGTCAAATTCCATTGGGCAAGCCTGAACTCGTTTCCTTTGAACCGGCGACCGGCGCCGAACTGTGGCGCGGGCAGCACGGCGACGTGGATGACATTGTCACCCGCGCGCGGCAGGCCTGGCCGGCATGGGCGCGGCAATCGCTGGCACCCCGGATGGAACTGGTCCGCCGCTTTGCCAACGAAGTGCGCAGGGAGAGCGAGAACCTTGCCACGCTGATCGCGCGCGAGACCGGCAAACCGCTGTGGGAAGCGCGGACCGAAGTGGAAAGCGTGGTGGGCAAGGTCGAAATCTCGATCCGCGCCTATGCCGAGCGGACTCCCCAGCGCAAACTGGACAATGCGCTGCAAGGCACCGCCACCCTGCGCCACAAGCCGCACGGGGTAATGGCCGTGCTGGGACCGTACAATTTCCCGGCCCACCTGCCCAACGGCCACATCGTTCCGGCACTGATTGCGGGCAATGCGATTGTCTTCAAGCCATCGGAAAAGACCCCGGCGACGGCGGAACTGCTGGTCCGCTGCTTCCACCAGGCAGGCATTCCGGCAGACGTCGTGCAATTGCTGATCGGCGGCCCGAACGAAGGGCGGGCGCTGGTCGGGCATGACGGGATCGACGGCGTGCTGTTCACCGGCTCGGCCAATACCGGCATTGCGATCAACCGCGCCCTGGCCACCCGCCCGGACAAGATCGTTGCGCTGGAAATGGGCGGCAACAACCCGCTGGTGGTGTGGGATACGCCGCTGATCGCCGATGCCGCCGCTCTGGTGATCCAGTCCGCCTTTACCAGCGCCGGACAGCGCTGCACCGCCGCGCGCCGCCTGATCGTGCGCGACACCATGTACGATGCCATGATCGGCGAAGTGAAGCGGCTGGCCGACCGGATCATCTATGGCGCTCCGTTTGACGAACCCGCCCCCTTCATGGGCCCTGTGATCGACAATGCCGCTGCCGACGGCCTGACCGAAAGCTTCCTTCACCTGCTCAGCCACGGTGGCAAGGCGATCAAGCACATGATCCGCCCGCAGGACGACTTGCCGTTCCTTTCCCCTGCGATCATCGACGTGACCGGGGTGCAGGACCGCCCCGACATCGAACTGTTCGGCCCCCTGCTGCAAGTGGTCAGGGTCAGCAATCTGGACGAGGCGATTGCCGAGGCGAACCATACGCGCTTTGGCCTGTCCGCCTCGCTGGTCGGCGGCTCGCCGGAGGAATACGGTCATTTCTGGGCCAATGTCCGCGCCGGGGTGATCAACTGGAACCGGCCCACCAATGGCGCCAGTTCCGCCGCGCCGTTTGGCGGGATCGGCCTGTCCGGCAACCACCGCCCCAGCGCCTATTACGCCGCAGATTACTGCGCCTATCCGGTCGCCTCGAACGAGATGGAACAGCCGCGCGCAGCGATTGGCGTGGGCCTGCGCAATTCATAGCAGACTGGACCCGCTTGCCCCCTTGGTAAAGCACGGGTAGCGGCACTAGCCATGCGATCAACCGACACAAGCGCGCAGCAAAGCGGCCTGCCGATGGCCTTCGTCACCTACCTGATCTGGGGGCTGCTGCCGCTGTACCTGCGGCTGGTCCATCAGGTTCCGCCGGTTGAATTTGTCGGCTGGCGCGTGGTCTTTACCCTGCCGGTCTGCCTGTTTCTGGTGATGATCATGGGCCAGTGGCAGGCGCTGAAGGCGGCGCTGGCCTGGCCGGTGCTGCGCCTGTTGATGCTCAGCGCAATCCTCGTCGGGATCAACTGGATGGTCTATATTCTGGCCGTGCAGACCGGACACGTGCTGGCAACCAGCATAGGTTACTACATGAACCCGCTGGCCAATGTCCTGGCGGGGACGCTGTTCCTGGGCGAACGCCTGTCGCGGCGGCAGTGGCTGGCCGTGGCTCTGGCCGCGCTGGGCGTCGGCGTGCTCGCCTGGGGCGCGCTCGACACGCTGTGGATCAGCGTCACTCTGGCCTTCAGTTTCTGCGCCTATGGCCTGGTGCGCAAGCTGGCCCCGGTCGAATCGCTGGCCGGCCTGTCGGTCGAAACCATGGTCCTGCTGCCCATCGCGGTCGGCATTGTCGGCTGGTATGCGGCCAGCCCCGCCGGTTCGAGCATCGGCGCGGGCCTCACGTCGGACCTGCTGATCGCCTTTTCCGGCGTTGTCACGGCCGTGCCGCTGCTGCTGTTCGCCTATGCCGCGCGGCGGATGGACTATTCTGCGCTGGGCATGATGCAGTTCATCGCGCCGACAATCGTCTTTTTCCTCGGCCTGTTCGTCTTCAACGAACCGCTGAACCAGAGCCAGCTGATCTGCTTCATGCTGATCTGGTCGGCCATCGCCGTGTTCATGTGGGACCTGTGGCTGCAGCGCCGCAAGCGCCTAGCCAGCGAAGCGCCAGCCTAGCTCCTCTCCGGCGTGGAACGGCACGATCGGCGTGCCGTTGGCATCAATCACGTCAGGGACGGAGACCGGCGCCTTTTCCAGCGTGACCGTGCCTTCGTTGACCGGCAGGCCATAGAAGGCCGGCCCGTCGAGCGAGGCAAAGCCCTCGAACTTGTCGAGCGCGCCTTCCTCTTCAAACACGGCGACATAGCTTTCCAGCGCATAGGGTGCGTTGAAAATGCCCGCGCAGCCGCAGGACGCTTCCTTCGCGCCAACCGCGTGGGGCGCCGTATCGGTGCCAAGGAAGAACTTGGGCGAACCCGAAGTCGCCGCCTTGCGCAGGGCGAGGCGGTGATGCTCGCGCTTGGCAATCGGCAGGCAATACATGTGCGGGCGGATGCCGCCGGCAAAGATCGCATTGCGATTGATGTGGAGGTGCTGCGGCGTGATGGTTGCCGCCACGTTCGGCCCGGCTTCGGCCACGAACTGCGCGGCCTCTGCCGTGGTGATATGTTCAAAGATCACGCGCAGGCCTGGCAGGTCGCGGACCAGCGGGGCGAGGATGCGGTCGATAAACACGGCCTCGCGGTCAAAAATATCGACGTGGGAATCGGTCACTTCGCCGTGGACCAGCAGCGGCAGACCCACCTTCTCCATCCGCTCCAGCACCTTGCGGATATTGGCAATGTCGGTCACGCCATGGGCCGAACCGGTCGTGGCATGGGCGGGATAGAGCTTGGCCCCGGTGAAGACGCCGCTCTCCTTGCCCTTCGCCATTTCCTCGGGATCGGTGCTGTCAGTCAGGTAGGCGACCATCAGCGGGGTGAAGTCCATCCCCTGCGGCAGCGCCGCCATGATCCGCTCGCGATAGGCCGCGCCTGCCTCAACCGTGATGACCGGCGGCGCGAGATTCGGCATGACAATCGCGCGGGCAAACTGGCGCGCGGTATAGGGCAGCACGCCCGCCAGAATCGCGCCATCGCGCAAGTGAACGTGCCAGTCGTCAGGGCGGCGGATAGTCAGAGTCTGGGCCATGAGGCACCCCATAACCGCTCGCCTTGCGCTTGTCGAACCTGCGGCGATCCACCCTTGGACCAGTTCAGGGTGAGCGGACCACACCGTCATCCCCGCGAAAGCGGGGATCGCTGGCCGGAGAACGAACTCCCGCCGGCACGCGGTCCCCGGTCAGGCCGGGGACGACGATGATCCACAACCCAAGTTGGCGGTTTGGGGTTTTTGCCGCGCCGCTTTCACCCTATCTGTCACCCATGACTGCCACCCATCTGACCAATCGCGCCGTGATCCGCCTCTCCGCTCAGGACGACAGCGAGGATGTCCGCAGCTTCCTGCAAGGGCTGGTTACCAACGATGTGAATGGCCCGCTGCCCTGCTGGGCCGCCCTGCTCAGCCCGCAAGGCAAGGTGCTGTTCGACTTTATCGTCTGGGCCGATGGCGCCGATCTGCTGCTCGATTGTGCTGCAGATCAGGCCGAAGCGCTGGCCAAGCGGCTCTCGCTCTATCGCCTGCGCCGCAAGATCAGCATTGCGCTGGACCCGGCTGTGGCGGTCCACTGGCAGGCCGGCGAAGGTCCCTCCCCCGATCCGCGTCTCGCATCGCTAGGCCAGCGCTGGCTTGGCGCAGCGGGCGGCGACAGCGCCGAGGCCGCATGGCTGGCACACCGCCTATCCCTTGGCGTGTGCGAGGGGCAGGCAGAACTGGGCGACCTGCTCTGGCTGGAATGCAATGCCGCCGAGCTAAACGGCGTGTCCTTTACCAAGGGCTGCTATGTCGGACAGGAAAACACCGCGCGGATGAACTGGCGGCAAAAGGTCAACCGCCGCCTGATCGTGGTTCCGCTGGCGGAAAGCGATCCGGCGCGGCAGCGCACCAGCTATCCCGAAATCGGCTTTGCCGTCGATCACCGCCGGGTCGAGGACATTCCCGCCGCGGCGCTACCGGGCTGGCTTCAGCTCGACTGACCGGCGCTCTGCGGCCCGGCTTCCGCCGCGCTGCTGATCAACAGGCGTTCCGCCGTATCGCGCGCCGACGTGCGCGGCAGGCCCAGCGACTGCGCCAGCGGCCCGCCCATAAGCGCATCGCCCAGCGCCATCAGGCACAAGGCATGGGTCACGTCATGCCGGTTGTCGCCTTCGTGCTCGCCCAGATCGTTGACCAGCCCGTGAATCGCCTCAAGCAGGGGATCGAGCGCATCCTCGTTGCCGTTCATCAGCATCCAGGTGGCCAGCGCACCGCCGCCTTCCTTGTCGAAAGCATCGAAAGTCAGATCGACCACATCGCGCGGCGTGCCCTGCCCGGCGCGACTCGCCAGCACGGCTTCCTCGATCGTGGCGCAGATCGTCACCGCCAGATGCTCGGCCAGCGCCTTTTGCAGGCCGGCAGCCGAACCAAAGTGATGCAGCAGGTTCGCATGAGTCCGCCCGATTCGCGCGGCCACAGCCTTCAGCGTCACCGCCTGCGGGCCCAGTTCGATCAGCAATGCGCGCGCGGCTTCAAGCGCGACAGTGCGGCTCTCTTCCTGAGTCAGGCGCTTCCTTATTGACATGGGTGTAAGTTGCCTTATTTTGGGAGCCATGAACGCTCCCGCCAAATTCCCCCTCGACCTAGAACCGGCTGCGCCCCTCGGCAAGTCGGACATTGCCCACCTTGGCCCAACCCCTGCCGACCTCGAAATCAAGGTGCGTGACCAGCGTTTCGGGCGTGAGCAAAAGCCCAGCCGGTGGTGGCTGGGCGGCGATCCCATCGCCACGGCCTGGCACAATGCCCTGTCCGCCACTTTCCCGCGCGGCGAGGCCATGTTCATCGAAGCCGTGAAAGCCTTTCGCGACGGCGCACCGCCCAAGCTGGAGGCCGAAATCCGCGCTTTCGTGAAGCAGGAAATCAACCACACCCGCGAACACGTGGTGTTCAACAAGGCGGCTGCCGAAGCGGGTTACGACCTCGACAGGATCGACCAGCGCCTGGAAGAACTCATGGCGATGATCAAGGAGCGCCCGCCAATCGTGAACCTCGCCGCGACCATTGCGCTGGAACACTACACCGCGATCATGGCGCACGAATTCCTCGCCAATCCGCGCCACTTCAAGAATGCCGAACCGGAAACGGCGGCCATGTGGCGCTGGCACGCAATGGAAGAAATCGAGCACAAGGGCGTCGCTTTCGACACCTACCTCCACGCCACGCGCGATTGGACCAAGTGGCGCCGCTGGAAGCTGAAGAGCCTGATGATGATGGTCATCACGGCCAATTTCATCCGCAACCGCTGGACCGATACGCTGGAACTGCTGGCCCAGGACGGCATCAAGGGTTGGAAGGTCAAGGCCAGGCTGGCGTGGTACCTGTTCGGCACCCCCGGCGTGCTGCGCAAGATCGTGCCGACCTGGTTCGCCTACTTCATGCCGGGTTTCCACCCGTGGAACCACGACGACCGCGCCCTGATCGGCAAGGCCGAAAGCGAATTTCCCGACGCGCGGTTGGCCAAGGCCTGAAGCGACAATCGAACAGGCTGAGCCTGTCGAAGGGTGTTCTTCCCGCAAACGATCCCCGCTTTCGCGGGGATGACGCAGGGAAGCTACAACCGTCACCCCCGCGAAAGCGGGGATCGCTGGCAGCATGGCACAAAGTCGAAAGCAAGCGCCCCCCCGGTCCAGCCGGGGACGTCGATAGCTCAGGCCGCGCGCATGGCTGCTACATCATCACCGCAGTCGCAATCACTCGGGCAGCCAAGGTCGATGCGATGCTCCACCGACTGGGTTTCATAGCCGCGGGCAAAGCTGAAACGCGGGCGTACCCGGCCCGTCGGCGCGAAGCCGATCTTGCGCAGCACCGAAGCCGAGGCGAGATTGTCGATGAAGTGACCCGCAAGGATCTCGCGGTGGCCAAGCACCCGGGCCAGACGCAGAACAGCCTGCGCGGCTTCGGTGGCATAGCCCTGTCCCCAATGCTCGCGGGTGATCCAGTAACCCAGTTCAACCGCGCCTTCGATCCGGGCAAGACCGATGCAGCCGATGATTTCG
Source organism: uncultured Novosphingobium sp. (assembly GCA_964561375.1). Lineage (GTDB taxonomy): Bacteria > Pseudomonadota > Alphaproteobacteria > Sphingomonadales > Sphingomonadaceae > Novosphingobium. The sequence continues at coordinate 34,792 of CAZLPK010000005.1, read as the reverse complement.
GCGGGCTTGGCGCTGGTCGGCAGGGTAATCAGGAAATGCGGAAAACGCGGGTCCTGTGGCTGACTGGCAAACTCGCGGGCATCCTCTGCCGTATAGGGCCAGGGCACCTGCGCCAGGTTGCGCGCCACTGATTCATCATCGATCCGGCCAAGGATTTCCTGCCAGTCTTCCGGCCAGCCGGGCCGCAAAAACAGCCTTTCGCTGCGAATGAACATTACTCGTACTCCGTCATTCGCCCCACGCGCACTACCTAGCGCCAGCGTGTGACATTGCCATTACGTCCCGCGACAAACCGACCGATCAACCGGTTGATTTGTGAGGATTTGACTGAGGGAGACACGAAAAAAGGGAGACGGGTTGGCCCCTCTCCCTCGTTCTGCCGGTTTCGTTAGGCCGGCGGGGCCACCCATCAAGGATGGCCCAATACGACCATCCGGTTATTCGGCGGCTTGTGCCATGTCGATCGACACGTACTTGCGGCCAAGCTTACCGTCATGGAAGCGCACGCGGCCAGCAGTCAGCGCGAACAGGGTGTGATCCTTGCCGATGCCAACGTTGGCGCCCGGGTACACACGGGTACCGCGCTGACGAATGATGATGTTACCGCCGACGACTTCCTGACCGCCGAACTTCTTCACGCCAAGGCGACGACCGACCGAATCGCGACCGTTACGCGAGGAGCCGCCTGCTTTTTTGTGTGCCATGTCGAACTACTCCAGAATCTTATTCGGCGTCAGCGGCCTTGGCCTTCTTGGCCGGGGCCTTCGTGGCTTCGCCACCAACGGACAGGATGCGCAGCAGGGTCATCTGCTGGCGGTGGCCGTTCTTGCGACGATAGTTGTGGCGGCGACGCTTCTTGAAAACGATCACCTTTTCCGACTTCGCCTGAGCGATGATCTCGGCCGAAACGACGACGCCCTTGGCATCCTTCACTTCGCCGCCGTCACCGGCCAGCAGGACGTCACCCAGGGTGATGGTTTCACCGGCTTCACCAGCCAGCTTTTCAACCGCGATCTTGTCTCCGGCGGCAACCCGGTATTGTTTGCCGCCCGTGCGCACAACTGCGAACATGGTGCCTTTATCCGTTCATATTACCAAGCTACCCGGAGATTCGAGCAGCGCGTTGGCCCCCGACTGACGCCGGGGGTTCCAAAGAAGCGCTGCCCCTAGCCAAAGGGCCTGCCACTGTCAACGCCCGAAGAGTCTGTCTGGCGCGGTTTTCCAACCATGCTAAGGGACTCACCATGCTCCGCCGGATTACCCCGCTTCTGCTTGCAACGGCAACACTTGCCCTTGGCGCCTGCTCTACCAATGAAGGCGTGTACCCATCGCTGACCAAGCGCCCGGCAGAGCGGATTACCGCCACCTGGCCGCCCGCCCCGCCGCCTCCGCCGCTCGCTCCGGTGCCGCTGGATCAGGCCACGGCCAGCCGTCTTGAGGGGCTTCTGGCGCAGATTACGGCGGCAGACGGCCGGTTTGCAAAGAAGATCAGCCGCGCCCGCTCCGTCGTTGGCGCAGCCCGCCATGCCACGATGGGCAGCGAGGCATGGTCAGTCGCCTCGATCGCCATTGCCGAACTCGAATCCGCCCGCGCCGAGGCCATGGTGGCCATGTCCGGGATCGATTCGATTTACGCAGATGCCCGCACCGAAGGGCGTGACGTGACCGAAATTGAAATCACGCGGCAAAAGGCGCTGGGAATCATCGCCGTACAGGATGAAGTGCTCGATTCGCTGAAGGGCGCGCTGGACCGCTGAGGCCGCTACCTCTTCGTCATTGCGAGCGCAGCGAAGCAATCCAGCGCGGCAGAGGAACCCCTGGATTGCTTCGCTGCGCTCGCAATGACGAAATGTGAGCTAATCAGCCCCGGCACTGTCGAGCGGAAGGTACTGTCCGGTAATCCCATCCGCAGCCGCCAAATAGGCCAGCGCCGCCGTAATTCCGGCCGGATCATCACTCGCCACGGCATTGACCCGCGCCGGCGCGTTTTCCAGCGCCAGGGTCTGCACCGCGCTCAGCCGCCAGCCGGTATGTTCATGGCCAGCAGGCGGAAACACCAGCGCCAGCGCCTCGCCCGTGGCCAGAATCGCCTGCGCCTGCCCCAGCCATGCGCTGTAGAACGCGGCTGCGGCCGCACTTGGCACGGCAGGCAGGCCGGTAACGTCGAGCCGCTGCATCAACGCCGCCCCCGCGTCAGCGTCATGCCGATTTCCTCGCCATTCTCGCTGATCGCCAGCTTCACGATCTTCACGGTCACTTCCAGCACGCGCTCATCCTGCACGAACAGAGTGTCGCAGATGTGGTCGGCCACGGCCTCGATCAGCTTGAAATGCACGCCCTGCGGCAAAGCCTCGGAAGCGGCGAATTTCAGGTCCATGTAGTTCTTGCTGGCTTCCAGCGGGGTATCCGGCTCGTAACGCGGCGCAGGCTTCAGCCGCGCGGTAATGGTAAAGCGCAGCGGCTGCGGGCGGCCGGTTTCCTCGGAATAGATGCCGGTGAGGACATCGTGCTCAAAATTGCCAACCTCAAGGATCAGGCTGTCGGCCATGGCAGTGCCCTTCTTGCAAATTCAGTCGTTGGTCCAGCGCGCAAAGATCGCGGTGGGGAGCAACCGCCCGCCCTCGCCATCCTCGCGCACGGCCAGATCGCCGTGCTCGATTCGGCCCGGCAGATCGGCGAATACTTCATCCAGCAGCCCGGCAATCGCCAGCGAGCTCATCCGCACGGCATAGACCGTCAGGAACAGAAAGCGGCTGTCGGCATCAAGCAGTTGGCGGCAATCGGCGACCAGTCCGGGCAGATGCTCCTCCAGCCGCCAGACTTCGCCTTCCGGGCCGCGCCCGAACTTTGGCGGGTCAAGAATGATCCCGTCATAGCGCCGTCCGCGCCGCACTTCGCGCGCAGCGAACTTGGCCGCATCGTCGATGATCCAGCGCACCGGGCGCTGCTCCATGCCCGAAAGCGCCGCATTGGCGCGGGCCTGAGCGACCGACTTCTTGCTCGCATCGACATGAGTGACCGGGCCATATTGCGACAGGGCCAGAGTGCCGACGCCGGTATAGCCGAACAGGTTCATCGTCTGCGCATCGGTGCGCCCACCAAGCCGCTCACCCATCCAGTCCCACACCGGGGCCATGTCGGGAAAGAAGCCAAGGTGGCGGAACGGGGTGCATTGCGCGGTAAAGCGCACGTCGTTCCAGCCCAGCGGCCAGCCCTCGCGCGGGACCGCGCCGGAATAGTGCCAGCGCCCGCCGCCATCTTCGTCAGAGCCGGGGACGAATTCGCCCTGCGCGGCCCAATCAGCCAAACGCGGAGTCCACATGGCCTGCGGTTCGGGGCGGATAAAGCGATAGTCGCCATACCGCTCCAGCTTGCGCCCGTGGCCTGAATCGACAAGGCCATAGTCACCCCAGCCGGTCCCGGCGAGGACGAGCGGCTGGGTCTGCAGCTGTGCCATTTACCCCCGCGCAACCGCGTGGCTGGCGACGTAATCGGCAATTACGTCGTAATCGCCGGCCAGTTCGACCATGCGTTCTTCCCGCTCGAACAGGTCGCCGATCCGCGCAGGCAGTTCGGGGCGCTGGCCCGTGGCGCGTTCCACGGCATCGCGGAACTTGGCCGGGTGAGCCGTGGCCAGCGTAACAACCGGCACTTCGCGCGGCAGGCCAGAGATGCGGGCCGCGTGCAGGCCGATCGCGGTGTGCGGATCGAGCAGTTCGCCGCAATGTTCATGCGCCCAGCGAATCGCCTGTGCCATTTCGTCTGCATCGGCGCGTGCCGAGGTGAACAGCTTTGCCGCCCCTTCGCGCTGGGCATTGGTCAGCTGCATCGCACGAGTCGATTCGAACTGGGCCATCTGTTCAGCCATGGCCTTGCCGTCGCGGCCGTTAAGATCGAACAGCAGGCGTTCAAAGTTGGACGAGACCTGAATGTCCATCGACGGGGCCGCCGTCGGGGTGACGGTGCCGGCAGAATAATCGCCGGTCGAAAGCGCGCGGTGGAGAATGTCGTTGACGTTGGTCGCCACGATCAGCCGCGCAACCGGCAGGCCCATTTGCGCGGCAACGTAGCCCGCGAAAACGTCACCGAAGTTTCCGGTCGGGACCGAGAAAGCCACTTCGCGGTGCGGGGCGCCCAGCTGCAGGCCAGTGGCGAAGTAATAGACCACCTGCGCCATCAGGCGCGCCCAGTTGATCGAATTAACCGCGCCGATGCTGAAGCGCGAAGTCATCGCACTGTCGTTGAACATGCGCTTCACCATCGCCTGGGCATCGTCAAACGTGCCTTCGATGGCGATATTGTGGACGTTTGGCGCCAGTACCGTGGTCATCTGGCGGCGCTGCACGTCGCTGACCCGGCCCTTGGGGTGCAGCATGAAGATGTCGACGCGCGAACGGCCCGCGACTGCGTCAATCGCGGCGGAGCCGGTGTCGCCAGACGTCGCACCAACGATGGTCAGCGGATCGCCGCCACGGCCAAGGAATTCCTCGAACAGCAGGCCAAGCAGTTGCAGCGCCACGTCCTTGAATGCCAGGGTCGGCCCATGGAACAGTTCCAGCAGCCACTGCTGTTCGTCCAGCTGCTTCAGCGGAGTGACCGCCTTGTGCGCAAAGCGGCCATAGGCCTGCGTGGTCAGTTCCAGCAGACGCTCATAGGTCAGCGAAGTGCCGACAAAAGGATACATCACCCGCGCGGCCAATTCTGCATAGGGCAGCCCGGCCATGGCCGCGATTTCGTCCTTGCTGAAACGCGGCCACTCACGCGGCACATAGAGCCCACCGTCGCTGGCCAGACCGGCAAGCGTCGCGCCTTCGAAATCGAGCGCCGGAGCGCTGCCACGGGTCGAGATATATTCCATCGCTGGGCCGTTAGCCCCCATGGCCGCAACTGGCAAGGATCAGGTCTCTTTAGCTGCCACTGTCACCCCGGCGCAGGCCGGGGTCCAGGCTGCACGGCGGCCATTGCGCAACCCGCAATGGGCCCCGGCCTGCGCCGGGGTGACGGAGGGGGCTAATCCGACAACTCGGGATGCCAACCGGGCTTTGCAAATGCTCCCTCGTCATTGCGAGGAGCGAAGCGACGAAGCAATCCAGCAGGTCCGCGAACCGCCCTTGATTGCGTCGCTGCGCTCGCAATCACGAAGTCAGGAAGTGGCGCTTTGACGCTTGCGCAGGGCAAGCGCGTAGATCACCAGCGCCGTCAGCGCGAACAGGAACCACTGCATCGCATAGGACCAGTGGTTATTCGGCAGATCGTTGGGATCGGGTCGGGCATTGGCGGCCAGACCGGCCAGCGGCGGATCGGCCACCACCTTGTAACCCAGAATTCCGCCGGGAACGTAGATTCCGGTCACGGCCCCGCCCGGCCAGACCGGAGCAGCAGGATTGTTGGACCAGCCCGCCTCGACCTCGACGGCATGGGGTTTGGCCTGACTGCCATCGTTCCATTCGCAGCGCGCAACCTGAATGATGCCGTCGCGGTTATCGCCGCTGCGTCCGGCAGTCGTACGCCATGACGCCACCTTTGGGCAGGCAAAGCTGACGCGGCGATAGAGCAGCGCTTCATCCAGTCCGGTGAAGGCGGGAGATTCGATCACTGCCGCTTGTTGAATCGCCGCCGTATAGCTGGCGATCTGCGCATCCTTCTGGTGCATCCGGTCTAGCTGCCAGAAACCCAGCCTCACCATCACGCCGACGGCGAGCAGGACGAGAATCGTCGGGATCAGGGGCAAACGGCGCAGCATCAGTCAGGCCGCACGTCTTCGCGCGTCACCTCGCGGGCGTGGCGCTGGTTTTCGGTATAGAGCAAGGCCGCTTTCGATACGCGCAGGCCCCACAGAGTCGTCAGCGTGACGAAGGGAATCCACAGCAAGGCATGAAGCCACAGCGGCGGGTGGAAGCGCACCTCGACCCAAAAGGCCAGGCCCACCACCAGTGCGCCGATCACCATAGTCAGAAAGGCTGCCGGACCATCACCGACATTGAACCGCCCATAGTCCAGCCCGCAATGGCTGCAACGCGGGGCAAAGCGGGCTGCACCGGCAAACAGCGTCTTTTCGCCGCAGCGGGGGCAGAGACCGAAAAGGGCAGCCGCGGCCAAGCCGGGCTGCCCCTTCGTGTCAGGCGTAGTGCCCGTCATTCTCAGTGAACCGGATAGCCCCAGCCGCCCCACACGTAGATGGCGACGAAGAGGAACAGCCACACCACGTCAACGAAGTGCCAGTACCAAGCGGCTGCTTCGAAACCGAAGTGCTGCTTGGGCGTAAAGTCACCGTTGTAGGCGCGCTTGAGGCAGACGATCAGGAAGATCGTACCGACCAGAACGTGGAAACCGTGGAAACCGGTCGCCATGTAGAAGGCCGAGCTGTAGGTGCTGCCGCCGAATTCGAACGGGGCATGGGCATATTCGTAAGCCTGGATCGCGCTGAACAGCACGCCAAGCGCGATGGTGGCCCACAGACCCTTCTTCATGCTGTCACGATCGCCGTGGATCAGGGCGTGGTGCGCCCAGGTCAGCGTGGTGCCCGAGCAGAGCAGGATCATGGTGTTGAGCAGCGGCAGGTCGAACGGGTTCATCACCGCTTCGATCGCCTTTGACGGGAACTGGCCACCGGTCACTTCCGAAAGGGTGCTGGGGAACAGCGAGAAGTCGAAGAAGGCCCAGAACCAGCCAACGAAGAACATCACTTCAGAAGCGATGAAGGTGATCATGCCATAGCGCAGGTGCAGCTGCACGACCGGCGTGTGATAACCCGCCTTGGCTTCGCGCACGACCTTGCTCCACCACACGTAAACAGTGCCGATGAGGAGCGCGAAACCGGCCAGCAGAACGAACTTGCCCGAGGGGCCAGCCCATTCCGGGTGCATGGCCATCACGCCGCCACTGGTGGTCAGCACGGCGGACATGGATGCCATGAACGGCAGGATATCCGGATCGAGAATGTGAAAATCGTGGTTCTTGCTACCGGCCATGGTGCTTCGGTTCCCTATAAAGCCTTGTGCCGGGCGGCACTCCGCCCCCCTGGATTCTGATCGCCCTTATCGCGCCGCAAGCAGCGGGTCCAGCCCATTTGCGGCGACTTTAACAGCCGCGCTCTGATCTGCGGACGTATGGAAGGTATAGCTCAGCGTGATCTGCCTGATCCCCGCGGTCTCCGGGTCCTTCAGGATCGCCGGATCGACGTAGTATTGTACCGGCATTTCCACCTTCTCACCCGGTTTCAGCGTCTGCTGGTTGAAGCAGAAGCAATGGACCTTGTGGAAGTATTTTCCGGCCAGTTCAGGCTGGACGTTGAACGAGGCAACGCCCGTGATCGGCTGGACCGAAAGGTTTTCGGCTGTGTAGAATGCCATCTTGCGGCTGCCGATGGCCATTTCCTGCGTCACTTGCGACGGCTGGAACTTCCACGGCAAGTCGGGATCGGTATTGCTGTCAAAGCGGACCGAGATCTTCTGCGTCCCGACCTGAATGCCGGCAACATCCTCGGCAGTGGCGCGCTGCGTGGTGCCGCCAAAACCGGTGACCTGACAGAACAGGCGGTAAAGCGGCACGGCGGCATAGCCCATGCCCAGCATGGCAAGGGCGCCCACCGCAGCAATCATGCCGGTGCGCCGGTTACGATTCTCTACTGAATGTGCGCTGCCCATGGCTCAACCCATTTTGGCGATGGTGATAGCGAAAAAAAGCACGACCAGACCGAGCAGGACCAGTCCAAGGGCACGGTTCCGCCCTGCAATGATGCGCTTGCGTTGTTCCAGCTGCTCGGGGGAATTCAGGTCCATGCGTGTCATCCAACCAGGTAACGGTCCGCCACAAGCATGGCGAACAGGGCAAAGAGGTAAAGCACCGAATAAGCGAATAGGCGCTTTTCGGGCCGCATGTCGTTATCCCCCGCCTCGCCGCGGAACACCGCGACGCGCAACGACAGCAACAGGAACACGGCAGAAAGCAGCAGGGCGCTGGCCCCATACAGCCAACCGGCCACTTCCAGCCAGAACGGCGCCATGCTGATCGGCAGCATCAGCACCGCGTAAACCAGAATCTGCCGCCGCGTGGACTGGTGTCCGGCCACAACCGGCATCATCGGAATACCGGCCTTGGCATAATCAGTCTCGACGAACAGAGCGAGTGCCCAAAAGTGCGGCGGCGTCCAGAAGAAGATGATCGCGAACAGCAGGATCGGCATCAGCGTGATTTCGCCGGTTGCGGCAATCCAGCCAATCATTGGCGGGAAAGCCCCTGCACCGCCCCCGATCACGATGTTCTGCGGCGTGCGCGGCTTGAGCCACACGGTATAAATCACCGCATAGTAGAAGACCGAAAAGGCCAGGATCGCAGCGGCCAGCCAGCCGACTGCCAGCCCCATCACCAGCACCGAACCAACCGACAGCGCAATGCCGAAATCGCGCGCCGAAGTCCGATCCATCCGGCCAGCGGGAAGCGGGCGCGCGGCCGTACGCTTCATCTTGGCGTCGAGATCGGCCTCCCACCACTGGTTCAGCGCAGCCGAACCACCTGCCCCCACCGCGATGCAGAGAATTGCGACAAAGCCGATAATCGGATTGACCGCGACCGGCGCGGCCAGCATTCCGCACAGGCCAGTGAAGATCACCAGGCTCATCACTCGCGGCTTGGTCAACGACAGGAAGTCGCGCCAATCGGCGGGCAAGGGAATCGGCTGGGTTTGGGCAAGTGTCATGGTCGTGCGCGCTATAGGCGCGGCTTAAAGCCGCTTCAACCAGTCGATGAGCAAGGCGTTCACTTCCGCAGGCCGTTCCTGCTGGGTCCAGTGGCCAACCCCTTCCAGCACATGGCCTTCCACCTTGGGCGCGAACATCCGCATCATGGCTACGGGATCGGCTACGGCGCCGAACATGTTGGTCGCCGGATCGCGGCTGCCGCCGATGAACAGGCAGGGCTGCTGCAATTGCTTGCCCTGCATCGGCTTCAGCCATTCGTAATCGCGCTCATGGTTGCGATAGCGGTTGAGCGGCCCCCGAAAACCCGAAGCCTTGAATTCCGCTTCGTAGTAATCGAGGTCGGCCTCGGTCAGCCACGGCACGGGCTGGGGTTCGGGCAGGCCCTGCAGGAAGGTCGCACCGGCCGGCTTGTCCCAATAGTTGCCCGGCGGAACGTCGCCCGAGATGGAATACATCATCTTCTCGACGAAATAGCGCGGGTCGGCCTCGGCTTCGCCTTCGGCAAGGCCCGGCTGCTGGAAATATTCCTGATAGAAGAAGCGCCCCTTGGCGGTGAAATTCTCACGGAACACTTCGGTGAAGGGCCGCATTGGCGCCCCGGCAAAGGGTACCGACAGACCGGCCACGGCGCGAATCCGGTCTGTATTGGTGAATGCCGTGTTCCAGACAATCGGCGCGCCCCAGTCGTGTCCGATCAGGACAATGGGCTGATCCGGTGAAAGCGCGTCAGCCAAGCCGATCAGATCGCCCGCGATCTTTTCCAGCGTATAGGCTTCGACCGGCTGTGGCTTGTCCGAACCACCATAGCCCCGCACGTCAATGGCGCAGGCGGTAAATCCGGCTTCGGCCACCGGGCCGATCTGGTGCCGCCACGAATACCAGCTTTCAGGAAAACCATGGACCATCACGGCCAGCGGGCCGCTACCCTCCATCGCGCAACGCAGGCGTACTTCGCCAGTATCGATCATCCGGAATTCCGGCATCGCTTCTCTCCCCAAACGAAAACGCCCCGACCTTGATGGTCGGGGCGCTCTCTGTCCAGTCTGGACCGCGATGGATCAGTGATGATCCTTGTCGTCGATCACCGGCAGGGTTTCAAACTGGTGGAACGGCGGCGGGCTGGACAGGGTCCATTCCAGGGTCGTTGCACCTTCACCCCAATAGTTGCCTTCAGCCTTCTTGCCGAGCGTGAAAGCATAGAGGATGTTCAGGAACCAGATGCCGACCGAAACCAGCGTCACGGCATAGCCCCACGACGAGATCGTGTTCCAGTATTCGTAGGCCGGAGCATAGTCCGGGTAACGACGCGGCATGCCCTGCATCCCCAGGAAGTGCTGCGGGAAGAAGATCATGTTCACGCCGACGAAGAACACCGCGAAGTGGATGTATGACAGGAACTCGGAGTGCCAGCGGCCGCTCATCTTCGGGAACCAGTAGTAGAACCCGGCGAACAGGGCGGTCACCGCACCAAGGCTGAGCACGTAGTGGAAGTGCGCAACCACGTAGTAGGTGTCGTGTAGGTTGTCGTCGATGCCGCCATTTGCGAGCACCACGCCGGTCACGCCGCCGACGGTGAACAGGAAGATGAAGCCCAGAGCCCAGACCATCGGGCTGCGGAATTCAAGGCTGCCGCCCCACATCGTGGCGATCCAGCTGAAGATCTTGATGCCGGTCGGCACCGCGATCACCATGGTGGCCAGGGTGAAGTACAGCTTGGTGTTCACGCTCATGCCGGTGGTGTACATGTGGTGCGCCCAGACGACGAACCCGACCACGCCGATTGCGACCATGGCGTAGGCCATGCCGAGGTAGCCGAAGATCGGCTTCTTCGAGAAGGTCGAGACGATGTGGCTGATGATGCCGAAAGCCGGCAGGATCATGATGTACACTTCGGGGTGGCCGAAGAACCAGAAGAGGTGCTGATAGAGCACGGGATCACCGCCGCCCTTCGGGTCGAAGAAGGTCGTGCCGAAGTTACGGTCGGTGATCAGCATGGTGATGGCTGCAGCCAGAACCGGCAGGGCCAGCAGCAGCAGGAAGGCAGTGACCAGCACCGACCAGGCGAACAGCGGCATGCGGTGCAGGGTCATGCCGGGCGCACGCATATTGAAGATCGTGGTGATGAAGTTGATCGCGCCCATGATCGACGATGCACCGGCGAGGTGCAGCGCGAAGATCGCAAAGTCGGTCGCCGGGCCCTTCGAACCCGAGGTCGACAGCGGAGCATAGGCCGTCCAGCCGATACCCGCACCGTTACCGGTCGCGTCGCCCGGGACAACTGCCGAAAGCATCAGCGAGATGAAGCCGGCGAAGGTCAGCCAGAACGAGATGTTGTTCATGCGCGGGAAGGCCATGTCCGGCGCACCGATCATGATCGGCACGAACCAGTTGCCAAAGCCGCCGATGATCGCCGGCATGACCAGGAAGAACACCATGATCATGCCGTGGGCGGTGATCAGCACGTTCCACAGGTGAAGCTGCGCATCAAAGGTGGCCGCAGGCTCACCCAGGAGCGAGGCGACAGTACCGAGGTACTGGATGCCCGGATGGGCAAGCTCAAGCCGCATGATACCCGAGATCGCGCCGCCGATAACGCCGGCGAAGATCGCGAAGATCAGGTAAAGCGTGCCGATGTCCTTGTGATTGGTGGACATGAACCACCGGGCGAAAAAGCCCGGCTTGTGATCGTGACCATGCTCAGCATGTTCTGCGTGAGCCTGGAACTGGTCAGCTGTAGTTGCCATATTTGCGAACCTTCTGTTCGATAATCTCTAGGGCGCTCAGGCGGCGGGCTTGGCGTCAGCGGACGGAGCCTCGGCCGCAGCCGGGGCATCGGGCATGCCGTCAATCTTGCCGCCCTGCTCCAGGACCCAGCGGTTGAATTCGTCACGCGGCAGCGCTTCGATCGCGATGGGCATGTAACCATGGCGCGCACCGCACAGTTCCGAGCACTGGCCGTAATAGACGCCCGGCTCGTTGATGATCATCTGACGCTCGTTCAGCTTGCCCGGGACGGCGTCGATCTTGAACCACAGCGACGGGACAGCGAACGAGTGGATCACGTCAGCCGCAGTCACCTGGAAGCGGATCGGTTCACCCACCGGAACGACCATGCGATAGTCGGTCGCCAACTGGGCCGGCTCGCCATTGGCAATGGCCTTTTCCGGCGGCAGCATGTTCGCGATGACTTCGATGTCACCGTTGTCCGGATACTTGTAGGTCCAGTACCACTGGTTGCCGGTGGCCTTGATGGTCAGGGCCTTTTCCGGAGCCGGGGTGTACTGCTTGTTGATCAGAGCCACCGACGGAACGGCGATGCCGACCAGGATCAGGATCGGGATACCGGTCCATGCCACTTCCAGCGCGGTATTGTGCGCGGTCTTAGACGGAACCGGATTGGCGCGGCGGTTATAACGCGCCACCACGAATAGCAGCAGGAAGAAAACCAGCAGCGTGATGCCGACGATCACCGGCAGCAGGAAAGCCTGGTGCATGTGCAGCGCCTGCTTACCAGCATCGGAATACTGATCTTGGAACAGGATGCCGCGCTCAACCGGCATGCCCTTGCCTGCGGTCGGCTTCATCGGCTCGTACTTGCCGGGAGCGACCTTGAACTTGGGATCGTTTGGATCGACTGCCGGAGCAGCCGGAGCGGCAGCAGCCGCCGTGGCGGTTGCCGGGGCTGCAGCAGCAGCGTCGGTTGCGGTCGCGGCAGCAGCGTCAGCCGCTTCCGATGCGGGAGCCGCCGGAGCAGCCGCGTGCAGTGCGGGCGCCGCCAGCAGTGCCAGCGACATTCCGATTGCCTGGATCGCGCGTCCCGCTTGGCGGGCAGTCTTGCCGATTGTCATCGTTCCTCTTGCTCTTGCTTTCCCGGCCGGTGGAAGCCTTTAAAACGCCCCTTCCCGCCCCCATGGGAGTTTCGGATTCACCGGGCCTATACGCGCGCTTGCGAGGCACCTCAAGCGCCTCTAGGGGAAATTTTGACAAAGCTCATTGCGCACGCTTCGGCGTGCACAGTGATTCTATATGCAAGGAAGAGACAGCAATGCAGGATGAAGAGGTTCTCGCCGAATTCCGTGCCAGCAAAGCCCTGTTGGAAGGGCATTTCCTGCTCTCCTCCGGTCGCCACAGCGCCCATTACCTGCAATGTGCGCGAGTCTTGATGGACCCGATGCGGGCCAGCCGACTGGCCGCAGCCCTTGCCGCAAGAATCCCCAGGGATCTGCGCAAGGATATTGCGAAAGTCGTCTCTCCGGCAATGGGCGGCGTTATTATCGGCCACGAAATGGGCCGCGCGCTTGGAGTCGAAGCGATGTTTGTGGAGCGCCCCACCGGCACTTTCGAACTGCGCCGCGGCTTTGAACTGGAGCCGGGTGAAAAGGTGCTGATGGTCGAGGACGTCGTCACCACCGGCCTGTCCGGCAAGGAGGCGATGAAAGCGATTGCCGAAGCCGGCGGCGAAGTGATCGCTGCTGCGTCCCTGGTCGATCGCTCGGGTGGCACGGTGGATATGGGCGTGCCGTTCTATCCGCTGATCGCGCTCAACTTCCCGACCTATGCGCCAGACGAACTTCCCCCGGAATTGGCCGCGAGCGAAGCGGTCAAGCCGGGGAGCCGGGCCAAGCCGTAATGACTGGCAAGCTGCGCCTGGGCGTCAACATCGATCACGTTGCCACGATCCGCAACGCGCGCGGAGGCGATCATCCCGATCCGGTCCGCGCGGCAGAGATCGTTGCGGCCTGCGGCGGTGACGGGATCACCGCCCACCTGCGCGAGGATCGCCGCCATATCCGCGACGAGGATCTGGCCCGGATTCAGGCGGCGACCAGCCTGCCGCTCAATCTGGAAATGGCCGCCACGGACGAGATGCTGGCGATTGCCCTGAAGCATAAGCCCCACGCCGCCTGCATCGTGCCCGAACGGCGCGAGGAGCGCACGACCGAGGGCGGGCTGGATGCAGCCGGCCAGCACAACCGGCTTTACCCGATGGTCCAGCGCCTGACTGATGCGGGCATCCGGGTCAGCCTGTTCATTGCCCCCGATCCGCGCCAGATCGAAGCCGCCATGCGCCTTGGTGCGCCGGTGGTGGAACTGCACACCGGGGAATATGCCCATGCCGTGGGCGAAGCGCGCGAGGCGGAACTGCGGCGCCTGTCCGACATGGCCGCCCTGGCCGCCAAGAACGGGATCGAACCGCACGCCGGCCATGGCCTGACCTATGATAATGTCCAGCCGGTGGCCGCGATCCCGCAGCTCGCGGAACTGAACATCGGTCATTTCCTGATTGGCGAGGCGATTTTCTGCGGGCTGGAACCTGCGGTTTTGCGGATGCGCGAACTGATGGATGCGGCGCGTCCGGGTGGCAGTGCCGGATGATCATCGCGATTGGTTCCGACCTCTGCAATATCGAGCGGATCCAGAACTCACTCGATCGCTGGGGCGAACGCTTCGAGCAGCGCGTCTTTACCGAGGTGGAGCGGGCCAAGGGCAATTCCCGCCCCTTCACCAAGGCCGGCACTCTGGCCAAGCGCTTTGCCGCCAAGGAGGCTTTCTCCAAAGCGGTCGGCACCGGGTTCAAGGCCGGAGTCTTCATGAAGGACATCGGCGTGGTCAATGCCCGCTCTGGCGCGCCGACCCTGCACCTGACCGGCGGCGCCGCCGCACGCCTTGCCGCGATAACCCCGGAAGGGCACGAGGCATTCGTGCATCTTACATTAACGGACGATCACCCATGGGCGCAGGCCTTCGTGATTATCGAGGCGCATAGACTGTGACCGAAGCCAATCCTGACGTTACCCCTGCCTCCCCCACCCAGCCGCCAAAGCCAAGCCCGCCCAAAAACGGCGAACGGCTGAACTGGCTGGACGAGATTCGCGGACTGGCCGTGATGCTGCTGGCCGTCCTGGCGTTTCACAGCTTCCTGGCCAAGCCGTTCTACATCCCGTCAGTCTCGATGATGCCGAACCTCCTGGTGGGCGACCGGCTTATCGTTTCGAAGTTCCCATATGGCTGGAACTGGGCTTCGGCGAGTTTTCACATTCTGCCGCGCGGATCGTGGCGGTTTCTGCCCGGCACGCCGGAATATGGCGACATTGTCATCGCCGTACCGCGCAATCGCAACGACGACCTGATCAAGCGCGTCGTCGCCCTGCCCGGCGACCGGATTGCCGTGATCAACGGCCAGATCGTGCTGAATGGCAAGGCCGTGCCGCAAGCGGTTGAACCGCCGCTGCAAATTCCCGGCGATCCGAAGCTGGCCTGCACCGACCGGGGCGCGCCTTATCACTGCTATACCGACTTCACGATGTTTCGGACCCGCCTGCCCTCGGGCCGCGAGGTCTATGAAGTGCCGACCTTGCGCGAAACCCTGCCCAATGGCGCGACTTATCTGATCCTCAAGGATCGGAGCGATCCCACGGTCGACAACTATCCGGAAATCACCGTTCCGGCCGGGCACGTCTTCCTGATGGGCGACAACCGCAATCATTCCGCCGATAGCCGCGTTTCGATCCTGCAGGATGGCCTGGGCGGGCCGGTGCCGCTGTCCGACGTGGGCGGACGGGCTGAATTCGTGACCTTCTCGCTCAATGGCAGCCAGACGTGGAATCCCCTGAGCTGGATCGACGCCTTGCGTTCGGACCGTTCCTGGACCAGCTTGCGCCCGGCACACCTGAATGGGGACAAGTGATGGCCAAGACACCCACCAATGACGCCAGCACCGGCCAGCCCAAGCCTGAACCCGTTCACAATGTCGGGCCGACCGACATTTCGGATGCCCTGATCCGGACCGAGGCAAAACGCGCCGCGGTGTGGATTGGCATGGCCGCTCTCTTTGCACTGGCGATCTATCTGGCCCAGCCGCTGCTGGTGATCTTTGGCGGCATGGTCTTTGCCGCGATGATCGACGGCGGCGCGCGCCTGCTGGGCCGCGTGCTGCCGATTGGCCGGGGCTGGCGGGTGACGCTGGTCCTGCTGCTGGCCCTCGCCTTCCTGACCTGGACTGCGATGTTCGCCGGTAACCAGATCGCCGCACAGGCGGCGCAGTTGCCCGGGATTGTCGAAGCGCAGGCGATGCGCATGATGGCCTGGCTTGAATCCCACAACATGGGTTTCAAGGCCGCATCCATGGAGAATGTGATCGAGAAGCTGGTCGGAGGAGTTGCCCAGATAACGAGCGCCGTTGGCGGCGTGATTGGCGGCTTTACGACGGCCTTCCTGATTACCGTGATGGCGATCTATTTCGCGGCCGAACCGCAGCTGTATCGCCGCGGCTTTGGCTGGCTGTTGCCGGTCGGCCAACGCGACCATTTTGAAAAGACGGCCACGATCATGGGCTATACCCTGCGCCGCCTGCTGGCCGGACGGCTGCTGGGCATGGTGGTCGAAGGGGTGGCGACCTGGATCCTGCTGGCAGTCTATGGCGTGCCGATGGCCGGACTGCTTGGCCTGTTGACCGGCCTGCTGGCTTTCCTGCCCAATATCGGCGCGCCGATTTCGGGCGCACTGATGATTCTCGTCGGCTTTTCCGGCGGGGTCGACATGGGCATCTACTGCATCATCGTCTATGTCGTGGTGCAGGTGGTGGACGGCAATATCATCGTGCCGATGGTGGCCAAGAAAACCGCCGACCTTGCCCCGGCACTCGTCCTTGGCGCGCAGTTGATCATGGGCGCGCTGTTTGGCCTGCTTGGCCTAATCCTGGCCGATCCGCTGGTAGCAATGATCAAGGTCGCTCTTGAGCGGCAATCCGAACGCAACGAAAGCGCGTGAACCGTGGCCCGTAAATTTCTGTATTTCATTGCAATTTGCATCGTCATCTTCATCGGCGGGCGGCTCGCGCTGGCCTTCTACCCGGAACAGTTGACCCGTTTGAGTTTTACCCCCGGCGGCAAGTTTGAGCCGCAACCGGCCCTCGCCGCCAATGCCTATGCCAATCCCGACCTGTGGTTTGCCCGGCCCGGCATGACTGGCAGCAACCCGGTCCAGTGGCTGCCGCAAGGTGCAACGCCTGCCGCCCCGGTCGATGCTGCCGTGTTTTTCGTCCACCCGACCAGCTATCTCAAGAAAGACCACTGGAACGGCCCGCTGGACGATCCCGACGCGCGGCGGATCGGGGGCATGATGGTTCGCGCCAATGCCAGCGTGTTTGCCGGTTCCAGCGAAGTCTGGGCGCCGCGCTACCGTCAGGCAACCTTCGGCGCTTTCGTCACCGACGCACCCGAAGCGCGACAGGCTCACGATCTAGCCTACCGCGACGTAGCCCAGGCCTTCGATGCCTTCATCGCCGCCCAGCCGCAGGGTCGCCCGATCGTGCTGGCCGGACACAGCCAGGGCTCTTTCATCCTCAAGCGACTGCTGGCCGAAAAGGTTGCCGGAACGCCGCTGGCCAAGCGAATTGCCGCCGCCTACGTCATTGGCTGGCTGGTCGATACCAAGCGCGATCTGGCCACCATGGGCCTGCCTGCCTGTGACCGGGCGGACCAGTCCGGCTGCGTGATCAGCTACCTCTCTTTCACCGACAATGCCGATACTGGCATGATGCGCGGCTCCTACGAACGCTTTGCCGGCAAGTCCGAACCGAGCGGAGAGAAAAGCTACCTCTGCTCCAACCCGCTGACCGGTGGGATCGGCGGCAGCGCCGCACCAACGCGCAATCCCGGCGGCCTGGTGCCCGATGCCAAGTTCGAACAGGGTACGCTGACCAAGGCGCTGGTCGGCGCAACCTGTGTCGACGATGGCACGCTGCGGATCGGGACCGGGCCTGATATGGGGCCGTTCGTCCTGCCGGGCGGGAACTATCACGTCTATGACTACGCGCTGTACTGGCAGGCGCTGCGGCAGGACTTTGCAGCGCGGGTGGCGGCATGGCAGACGGCGCGCTGATCACGGCCTCCGCGCTGGAATACCGCGACGCACTGCCCCAGGCTGGTGCGCTGCTGGGGCTGGACCTTGGCACCCAGACCATCGGCACCGCCTTTTGCGATGCGGGCTGGCGCTTTGCCTCTCCGGGCAAGACGCTGAAGCGCGGCAAGTTCGGCGCGGACCGCGAGGCGCTGGCCGCTCTGGTCCGCGAACGCTCGATCAAGGGCGTGGTCATCGGGCTGCCGCTCAACATGGACGGCAGCGAAGGGCCGCGCAGCCAGTCGAGCCGCGCCTATGCCCGCAATGTCGCGGCGGCACTGGAGCTTCCGGTGCTGCTGTGGGACGAGCGCTGGTCCACCACCAGTGCCGAGCGCGACCTGATCGGCCAGGACATGAGCCGGGCCAAGCGCGCCGAACGGATCGATTCCGCTGCCGCTGCCGTAATCCTGCAAGCAGCCATCGACGCGCTGGCCGGGGGCTTTGCCTAGGCCACCAGAACGACCCGCCGCGCCCTCGCCTCCATCGCGACCAAGCGGCTGCCCGATTGCTCTGCTTCGCGCCACAGCGCATCGCGCGCGGCTGGATCATGCAATCCGGTGGCCAGAGTATCCCAACAGGTCAGGCGCAGCCGGTCACTGGGATGACGGCGGGCGAAGCGGTGGGCCAGATCCAGCGCCTGCCCGCTGCCCAGGCCAACCGCGACCTTGAGCAGAGCCTCGCTTGGCCCGGGCGAGACGATCCCGCCAATCGCTCCGCGATTCAGATCGAACCGGCACTGGTCAAGCCAGCCTTGCGCGCCCGCGGTGTGCATGATGTTGAGCGAGACGGAAAGCGAAACTGCCGGCAGCTGCGCGTGAACGTCCAGATGCGCGCGGTAGAGCATCAATTTGCCCGGTTCGAGCCGCGACCGTTCGATGAACCGCATCGATGGAACCTGTTCACCGCGATAACCGGCAACCTCGGCATAGGCGTACTCGTAATAGTCGCTCCATTATCCGGGTCCGAAATAGCCAAGGGTGAGGAAGCTGAAATTGTGATCGTGCGGCAGGCCCAGCACGAAGGACGCGCCGCCACTTGCCCGCACCATGTGGTCGTTTTCCGACGGCCAGATATTGGCCCGCGGAATTGTCGCCTTGACGGAGCAAGTCACGATATTTAGGTACATATCGTGAACAAACCAGCATTCTCCCTACGCGATTTCAATCGCCTGTTCGCTGACGAAAATGCGGCCCGGCAGTGGTTCGAGCAAGCGCGCTGGCCGGATGGGCCTGTTTGTCCGGCCTGTGAGAGCATCGGCGTCGCCCGCTGGTTGGACAATGCGCGCCGTTGGCGATGTCGCGCGTGCCGCCGTCAGTTCTCGGTCACGCGCGGAACACCCAAGCGCCTCGGGCGCTATGCGCTGGAAGCGGCCTTTCGCTGGAACCGCAAGCTGGATGGCTGCCTGGCGCGAATGGCTGGTTTGATTCGCCGGGGCGAAGGCCGAATGCTGCCTTACCGGGTTCTCACGGCGCCAGCCTGATGCCGCGCAAGAAGCCTGGTCATCCGCAAGTTCACCGCACCGATCTGCTGTGCTCGAACCTGACCGCGCGAAAAGAACTGGCGCTGCGCGAACTGCTGCGCGCCTGGCGTCGCGGTGCTGTTCTGCTCGGCCGCGAGCAATGGCGTTTGTTCTTTGAAGCAGGCAGCTTCAATAAGAACCATGATACCGACAAGGTGACTTTCCCCGCCGTGATCGGCGCCGCCAACCGCGTCCAGATGTGCCGCTACTAGGTAGTCGGCCAGCTCCAGAGCTGGATTTCCAATCGTCAGAACGAGTTTCGAGACGCCGTGCAAGGCTCCAGTCTCGAGCCGGAGACGCGACACATGCTCCACAGCATCAACCTGCACCGCGCGTGGTTCCGGCGCGGTGAACTGCGCATGACCGATGGCAGCGTGATCCCGCAGGAAATCCGCCGCCTTGCCCGCACCATCATGTGCAGGGTCATGCGCCGGCATCGCCGGCCAGCCCTGCAACGGATCTCGATGCGCCTCGATAGTCGCGCGGCTGCGCTGACGAGGCCGAAGAAGGCTAGCCAGAATGGCAAGGTGGGCTGGTGGCTGAAACTGTCCACCATGAACAAGGGCCGCAAGATTGCTGTCCCGCTGTTGTCCTATGACTATCACGCCCAGCGTTCCGGCAAGGTTACGGATGGAATCCAGATCAGCGAGCGCGATGGACAGCTTGCCTTTGCCGTGGTGACCGACGTTGGCGAGCCCTACGTAAACAGTCGGGCGCAATACACTGGCAACGGCGCGATCGCGCTCGACTTCGGTCTGTCGACGCTGTTTGCCACCAGCAAGGGCCAACTGCTTGGCCAAGACTGGCTCGCGCGGCTCAAGCGCTACGACCGGTTGATCTCGTCGATCGCGGCAGGCCAACAGCGTGCGGGCCGCAAGCCCCGCGCGAGCAAGCGCTACCGCGCGCTGGTCGAGGATGTGCGGGGATTTCTGCGAACCGAAATTGGCCGGATCCTCAATCGCCTTGTCGCACAAGGCCAGCCTGCCGAGTTGGTGCTGGAGCGGCTCGATTTCCGTAATGCCGGCCTCTCACGGCGGCTGAATGCAATCGTGCGCAACTGCGGCCGCTCGATCATTGCCGCCAAGTTACAGGATCTGACAGACCGGTTCGGGATCACCGTCATCAAAGTCAATCCAGCCTACACCAGCCAGGCATGTTCGGCCTGCGGTTATGCCGACAAACGCAATCGCCGCGAGCAACAGGCCTTCCGGTGCCTGTGGTGCGGCCACCAAATGCACGCCGACCTCAATGCGGCAGCCAACATCGAAGCGCGCCGTGCGCGCCCCAATGGTTGGCTGTTCCAGAGCAAGGCTGCCATCCTTGCCGAACTCGTGCGCGAGTTCGGGGAGCGAAAGGTCACGCCCCTGCGGCGTGGCCGAACGGGGGACCGGGGTGCCTCCGCCGACCCGCGACTGACCAACCCCTACTTCGGTGGGGCAAGGTCAAAAGCGGTGAGGTCTATCGGCAGCGGCAAAGCTGCCAAGTCGCCTGAACTACCAGCCCTTGTGGCTGGATGAGTTAAGGCGATAATACCCTTGGCCCGGATAAAGAACTGCCCATTGGGCGGGGACAGCATCACAACCTGCGGGCCATAGGCATTGTCCAGCACGTCATCGCGGTGCCGCCGCGCCAGTTCGTCGATCAGCACATCGCCCAGAAAATCCTGATCGTTGCCCAGCCGCCGCAGCCATAGCGCAGCATGGTGCAGGCTTTCATCGTCCTGCGGATCAAAGCCACTGACCGCAACCGCATCGACGCATTCGGCCAGCGAGGCGGTTTGTTCATCCACCAGTTCGATCACGCGGGGCATGGGCACATTCCGTTCAGTTCGGGGTGCAGTTGCAGCAGCTTTTGGCGGAGCGCGGCGGCAGGCCGATGCAGTGGATCGTCGGCTTTTTCAGCCAGCGCACACAGGTTCCGAAAGCCAGTCTCGGTATCCAGCGCCAGACATTCCCGCAGGGCCTGCCAACGCAGCGTATCCGAGCCCAGCTCTTGCGCCATTGCGGCAAGCATGGGGGCCGCATCGCGGCGCTTCATCCGGCCAAGCAGGTTCACCGTCAGTTCCAGCCGGCTAGCGCGCGGCGTGCCGGCGGCTTGATGGATCAGTTGGCCATCGGACAGGCGATACTCCCGCATCGGGCTGGTCATGCTGGTGAGCCGTTGCAGCCGCAATTGCACCAGACTGGTTGGCACCGCATGCAGGATCAAGGCTTCACGCTGGCCATGGCGACATAGCACATGGCCCGGCCCGAGGCGGCACGGGGTCTGGACCAGTTCCGCCCGGTCCGGCGAGACTTGCCCGGTCTGCACCTGCGTCGCCTGCGCAGTTCCGGCCAGCACGCGCTCCCACGTTTCAGTGGGCAGAAAGCTGGCAGACAATGGCGCGGGCCTGGTCGCCAGACCCACCCCGCTGACATAGTGCAAGGTCAGGGCCGTCGTCCCACAGCGTGCCAGAACCAGCGAGGTAAAGGCATCGTTGGTCACATAACGCAGCGGCGACTGGCTGAGCGGTTGCGCCGCAATCTGGCTCAGCAGCGGGCATAGCAAGCTGTCGAGGAAGCGGCGCCACTGCTCGCTGTCGGGACAGAACAGGTCGGCCAGCAGCGGGAAGTCGGCCAAGGGCGCGCCGTGATGAAACCGGGTCAGCTCAGCCTCTGCAGCAGCACCCGAAGGCGCGGCCCGCCATGCTTCGAGCAAGCGACGAAAGGAATCCTGCGCACTGCGCTGCGGAGCATCGTCGCTCCGCAGCGCCTGCAGTTCCGGGCGGATCAGCATCCGGAACCCTCCGCTCAGTAACCGATCAGAAATTCGTAAATAAACGCCATCAGGATGATGATGGAATCGTCCGATTCCATCGCCTGAAGCGGATTGGCGACGCTGCCAAAGACGCCGGTCAGCTTGTCGAGGTCGGGCAGAACGGAAATATCGATGCTAGGCAGTTTCATGGCTTTTTCCCGTTGAACCGTAAGGGCACCATGCCCTTCGGACCCACCCTATCGGCACCAGCGGCGCGCGAATTTGAAATTAAAAGATTGTAATGCCGCCGCGCGGGAAGCAGAGAAATGGCCATGGACGAGCCGAAAACCCTGCAAGATCTGCCGCCGGACTTTGTATTTGATCCGGCCCGCGCAACAAAGTTCTCCAGCCGCGGCGGCCATGGCGGCTGGCTGGGCCTTGCCTACCACGCCCATGGTCCGGACTGGGTCGAACTGGCCCTGCCCTGGCGCGAGGAACTGGTTGGCGTCGCTGAAACCGGGGTGCTGGCATCCGGCCCGATCATCAGCCTGATGGACAATGCGACATCGATGTCGGTCTGGACCCTGACCGGGCGGTTCGTTCCCCATGCCACGCTGGACCTGCGAGTCGATTACATGCGCGCGGCCGTGCCGGGGCGCACCGTGATCGGGCGCGGCGAATGTTACAAGCTGACCCGGACCATCAGCTTCATCCGGGGCATCGCCTATGATGCCGATCCGGACGATCCAATCGCCCATGTCACCGGAACCTTCATGGCAACCCACGGAACCTACCTGTGATCGGAAACGGCCTGCCCCCCTATGCCGATGCGCTGGGCATCGACATCGACCATGACGAGGACGGCAACCCCGTCCTGTTCTACGACTATTCCGAACGTGTGGCCGGACGGCCCGGCTTCCTCCACGGCGGCGCGATGAGCGGGCTGATGGAAATGGCCGCTGTCGCCGCGCTGCAGGCCGAACTCGATCGCCGGGGCGAGAAGGTGAAGCTGAAGCCGGTCAATGTCGCGGTGGAATTCATGCGTGGCGGCACGCAGCAGCGCACCTTTGCCATGGGTCAGGTCACCCGCGCCGGACGCCGGGTGGCACTGGTCAACGCGGAATGCTGGCAGGACGACCGGGCCAAGCCGATTGCGCTGGCCCAAATGAAGATCCTGCTCAGCCCCGCCGAATAACGACGGTCAGCCCCTCACCGGGTTCAGCCGCTGCCCCGCGCACCAGTTCGACGCGGGCAGCATCGGCACGGGCGCGGGAGAGGATTTCGGCGCTGACCCCCGCTTCACAGGCCACCACATCCGCCGCGCCCAGCCAGCGGGCCTGACGCAGGGTCAGATCGTCGGGATCGTCGCTGTGAACAGTGAATTCGACCAGGCCCTCGCCGCCCGCAGATGCACCTTCTAGCCACTCCGCCAGCCGCCCGGCGCTCTCGGCACGCAGCGGATCGAGCGCCCCACCCTCGGCCAGGGCAACGTCCAGCGCGCGGCGGCGATCCGCCCCTTGCGGGAAACGCTGGCGCATGGCCCCACGCGCGGCCTGCAATCCTTCTGCTAGCGCCCCCAGCGAGGCAGGCAGCAAAGCCTCCAAACGCAGCCGCAGCGCCTTGGCCAGCCCGGCAGAAGCCCCACCTGTGCCAACCGCGACCAGCACCGGGCCACGTTCCAGAATGCTCGGGACGGTAAAGTCGCACAGTTCCGGGCGGTCCGTGACGTTGAGCAGCAGGCCCCGCGCTTTCAGCCGCGCCGCTGCCGCTTCTGGCTCGTCCAGAGCGATAAAAGCCAGCCGCGCCCCAGCATCGTCCTCACCGACGATCTCCGCTCCGGCCCGTTCCAGCAGGCGCCGCTTGGCCGCTCCCGCTTCGCCCTCACCCAGCAGAATCACCTTGGACCCGTTGAGGCGGTGGAGAAGCGGCAGCGAATGCACGGGATCAGTCCAGGAAGTCCGGCACGCGTTCTGCTGCCGTAATAGCTTCCGGCACGATGCGGTCGGCCACCACGGCCCACTTGTCGCCATCGACCATCACTTCAGCCACGAAGCCACGGCTGTTGTAGGAACTGGCCATGGTCGCGCCATAGGCCCCCGCCGTGCGGAACACGGCCAGGTCGCCGGTCTGGATCGCATCAATCTGGCGGTCCATGGCGAAGGTATCGCCAGTTTCGCAGATCGGGCCGACGATGTGGGCGGTCATCTTATCGCCGGTAGGCTTCACCGCGTCGAAATCGTGCCACGCGCCGTACATGGCCGGGCGGGCCAGATCGTTCATCGCCGCGTCGACGATCACGAAGGGCACCTGATTGGAGCTGCGCTTGACCCGGACTACCTTGGTCAGCAGCACCCCGGCATTGCCGCAGATCACGCGGCCCGGTTCGAACATCAGAGTCACGTCCCAGTCCTTGGTGACGCGCGCGACCATTTCGGCATAAGCCTGCGGGGTCGGGAAGACTTCGCCTGCCTTGTACGGCACGCCCAGCCCGCCGCCCAGGTCAACATGGGTCACGCTCTGGCCATTGGCACGCAGTTCGGAAACGAGAGCGCCGACCTTGCCAAAGGCTTCCTCAAACGGCTCCAGTTCGCTCAGCTGGCTGCCGATGTGAACGGCAACGCCGCGCATATCCATGCCCGGCAGGGCAGCAAGGCGGGTGTAGATTTCGCAGGCGCGGTCAATCGGCACGCCGAACTTGTTTTCCGCCTTGCCGGTCGAAATCTTGGCGTGGGTACGGGCATCGACGTCCGGATTGACGCGCAGCGCGCAGTGCGCGGTCAGGCCGCGTTCTGCCGCCAGCGCGGCCAGCTCGATGCCTTCTTCCTCGCTTTCGAGGTTGAACTGGCCGATCCCGGCTTCCAGTCCAGCAATCATTTCGTGATGCTGCTTGCCCACGCCAGAAAAGACGATGTCCTCAGCCGGCATTCCGGCAGCCAGCGCGCGGGCCATTTCACCGCCGGAAACGACGTCTGCGCCCAGCCCTTCACGCTTCATCACGCGCAGCACGGCCAGGTTGGGATTGGCCTTGATCGCAAAGGCGATATGGACGCGCGGCAGGATCGACAGCGCCTCACGGAACACGCGCGCATGGCGTTCCAGCGTGGCGCGCGAATAGACGTAAACCGGGGTGCCGACAGCTTCGGCAATGGCGGTCAGCGGCAGGTCTTCGGCATGAAGGATGCCGTCGCGATATTCAAAATGGTCCATGGGAAATTACTCTTCGTCGGAGGGGGGCAGGTCGAACGGGTCTTGCAAACGTTTCTCCGAACGTTTTCGCAGTTCGACACTGCGCTCCGGCGCGGCCTGGGACGTGGGTTTCAACAGTGTATCGGCAGTCTGCCGACCTTCGCGGCCATAGGGTGCAACCGGCAGTTCCTTGCCCGCCGCTGGCTTGAGCGGAGCAGACGCACCGCAACCGGCAAGCACCAGAATCAGGGCTGTAGCGGCAAGGCGGCGCATCGATCGTTACTCCAGACCCAGCGCCACGCGCGCTTCGGCCACGCGCGCCTTTACCTGATCCGGGGCGGTTCCGCCATAGCTGGCCCGCGCCGCAACCGATGCTTCGACCGAAAGCGCATCATAGACCCGCGCGTCGATGCGCGCGTCGATGGACTGGAGATCGTCAAGGCTCAGCTGATCCAGCGCCAGCCCCTTGCTTTCGGCCAGCTTCACCGCTGCGCCGGTGATGTGGTGCGCTTCACGGAACGGGATATTGGCCTGGCGGACCAGCCAGTCGGCCAGATCGGTTGCCGTGGCATAGCCCAGTTCCGCCGCGCCGCGCATCCGCTCGGTCCGGAACTTTGCGCCCTCGACCATGCCGGTCATCGCGGCAAGGCACAGGGTCAGCAGGCCGGCCGCTTCGAAGACCGGCGGCTTGTCGTCCTGCATATCCTTGGAATAGGCCAGCGGCAGGCCCTTCATCGTGATCATCAGGCTGGTCAGGCAGCCGACGATCCGGCCCGAATGGCCACGCACCAGTTCCGCCGCGTCAGGGTTCTTCTTTTGCGGCATGATTGAACTGCCGGTCGACAGGCTATCCGGCAGAACCACGAAACCGAACGGCTGGCTGGCCCAGATGATGAACTCTTCGGCCAGACGCGAGAGGTGCAGCGCGGTCTGCGCCGCTGCCATCAGGTAATCGAGCGCAAAGTCACGATCAGATACCGAATCCAGGCTGTTACGGGTCGGCTCGGCAAAGCCAAGCGCGGCCGCCGTGCGGTGGCGGTCAATTGGAAAGCCTGTTCCGGCCAGAGCCGCAGCGCCCAGCGGCGACTGATTGAGCCGCGAGCGCGCATCGGCAAAGCGCGACCGGTCCCGCGCCGCCATCTCGTAATAGGCCATCAGGTGATGACCCAGTGTCACCGGCTGCGCGGTCTGCAAATGGGTAAAGCCCGGCATGATCGACGCGGCATGCTCGCCAGCGCGCGTTACCAGCGCAACCTGCAGCGCCTTCAGCCCGGCCTCGGCCGCGTCCATCGCATCGCGCACCCAGAGGCGGAAATCGGTCGCTACCTGGTCATTGCGGCTGCGCGCCGTATGCAGGCGTCCGGCAGCCGGACCGATCAATTCGGCCAGGCGGCTTTCCGTGGTCATGTGAATGTCTTCAAGGTCCCAGTTTTCCGGAACCCCGTTCGCATCATACTCGGCAGCGACCTGATCCAGCCCGCCTGCAATCAGTGCGGCATCTTCGGCCGTGACGATTCCCTGCGCCGCCAACATGTCCACATGGGCCTTTGACGCGGCGATATCCTGCCGCCACAGTGCCTTGTCGAAGGGGATCGAGGCATTTATCTCGCGCATGATCGCGGCGGGCCCTTCGGCAAACCGTCCGCCCCACATTGAATTGGAACCGCCTGTGCTGTCTTCCCGCTTGCTCAACGCCGCTATCCTTGGATCTGCCCTGCTGGTTGCGGGGTGCGATAGGCAAAGCGTGCAGGACGCGCAACCGCAAGCAGCAACTTCTGCCACTGCGCCCGCCGCTGCTGGGGCCGGCGTGGTCGATCGTTCGCGCAAGGGCAGCGAGATCCCGGACTTCACCCTGTCCGATCCGGCGGGCAAGCAGCTCAACATGCAAAGCCTGAAGGGCAAGCCGGTGCTCGTGAACCTGTGGGCCACCTGGTGCGCGCCTTGCGTGGCCGAACTGCCCGCGCTGGACAAGCTGGCGGCAACGCTAGACGGCAAGGTCAAGGTACTGGCGGTCAATCAGGATTCGGGCGAACCGCAAAAGGCGGGCGAATTCCTGAAACAGCGCGGCGTGACCCAGCTGGAGCCGTGGCTGGACCCCAAGAACGACCTGGCATTCCAGTTCGGCGCGGAAACCCTGCCCATCACGGTCATGTACGATTCGCAGGGGCGCGAAGTCTGGCGCGTTGCCGGCCCCAAGGAATGGGGCGATGCCGAAACGATTGGGTTAATTGCCGAAGCGAAATGATGGTGGGCGCTAACGGGCTCGAACCGCTGACCCTCTCGGTGTAAACGAGATGCTCTACCAACTGAGCTAAGCGCCCGGCGCACCGGAAGCCGCGTCTTTAGGCGAATTTTCCCCAGCGTCAACAGCGATCTTGGGCCCGTCAGAACCGCAGCCGCGCACCAACCTGCACCGAACGCGGCGCACCCGGCGCATGGAAGGTCGAACCAAGCAAGGGCAGTCCCCCGCCAATTACCGGCCCGGCAAAGGGCTGGGCAACGAAATTGCCCTGCGGATCAAAGCCAGCCGCACCAAGCTGGGCGGCGGTCGAATAGTCCTTATCGAACAGGTTCCGCACTGTCGCAAACAGGGTGACGCCGCTGCGCGGACGCAGTTCTGCGCCCAGATTGAACACGGCATAGCCCGCCGTCTTTCCGGCCCCGATGGTATAGATCCCGTCCGGTCGGTGCAGATTGTTCTCGTTCCCCCGCGCAAAGACGCCAGACACGGCCACCATGTCGAGATTGAAACTGACCTGCCGCAGCGGTGTCCACGCAGCCTGCGCCTTGAACAGGTGCTGCGGGATCAGCGGAATGCGGTCGCCCGGCGTGATCGCGATGCGTCCTTCAAAGCCGGGCCCAACTCCATCGTTGCTGGAATTGGCTGCGCCGCCGACCACTTCGGGCGAGCGGTAAGTCGCTTCGAGATAGGTGTAATTGGCCGACAGCGAAAGCGTGCCAAGCCGCGCCGAGCCTTCCACCGCAAAGCCCTCGCGCCGGGTCTTCCCGAAATTGCGGAAGTAGCCATAGCCTGAAGGATCGTCGGTTACGAACAGGATGTCATCGCTGGCATCGGTGCGGAACAGGCTGCCGCTGAGCGACCACTGCGCCCCCTGCACCGATGCTCGCGCCTCCCAGCTGCGCGCGACCACCTGTTGCAGCGGCGGATCGCCTGCCAAGGCATTGGGCAGGCGGCACGGGCTGGCCGGATCGGAACAGCCCAGCTCCACGGCTGACGGCGCACGCGACGCTTCGGACCACGCCAGCGACAGGGCAGTATTGCGGCCTGGCTGCCAGGTCAGGGCGGCAGAAGGGTTGAAGCGCTGATAGACCGGATCGCTATCGAGCGACCCGGTCCCGCCACCGGGCGTAATCCGGTCGCGATTGTGGATCGAAGTGCGATCATAGCGCCCGCCCAGGTCCAGCCGAAGCGCCTTGGTCAATTGCGCAGTTTCCAGCGCATAGAGGCCCAGACTGGCCGTGCGGCTGTGCAGATCGACCCGCGCATCGAACGCGTCTTCGGAATTCTGCGTGCCATCGGCAAAGGCCCCTGCCCCCGCCACCGGGAAGACTGTGCGATCGGGCAAGAGGTAGCCGAACTGCGTGGACTGCGAGAATTCGGCGCGGCTGTTCGCATAGGACAGGCCCAGCGTCAGGCTCTGCTCGATCCCGGCGAGCGGTGCATTGAACACCATTTCTCCGCCAAAGCCCCATTCGCTCTGCGTGGTCAGTGATCGATTGACCAGGCCGTTGCACTTTTCGTTAGGCTCTTCATTCAGCAGCACATTGGCGATGCAGCGCCACTTCGGAAACGGCGTGTTGGCCTGCGTTTCCCCAGCCTGCGGAAAGGCCGAATAGCCCGCAGCGGCCAGCGCATCCTGCTCCTCGGCATTGGGCTGGTAAAGGCTTTGCCCCAGCGCCTCGTCGTTGATGTCGCCATTGTACGTGGCAGTGCGCGTCCGCCGCCAGAATGCGTTGCCCTTCACTTCAAGTTCTGCGGAAAAGGCATGGCGGCCCGTGAGATTGAGCAGCCAGGCCCGGCTTTGGGTATTGTCCGGCGCGGTGTAGATGCTGGCCCGGTCCGCAGCGAGCAGGCGCATTTCCTGCAAGCCGTTGCCGTTCAGATCGGTGTCGGCAAACAGGCCGGAGAGCGAGAGATCGCTCTGCGTGTCGCTCCAGCCCAGCTTGGCGAAAGCGCGGGTGGCGCTGGACGGCGAAAGATCGCGCCAGCCATCTTCACGAAAGTGATCGGCGGTAGCGAACCAGTGCAGACCGCTTGTCGCCTGCCCGCTCCAATGCGCACTGGCCGTCAGCCGGTCGAAAGAGCCGTAGCTGGCCTCCAGACCGATGCCGGGATCGCTCTTGCCGTCGCGGGTCCGCACAACCACTGCCCCACCCAGCGAATTGCGCCCGAACTGCGGCGCGGCACCTGCGACAAGCTGGATGCGGGAGATCGCGGCAGTGGGGATCAGGTCCCAGTTGACCACGTCGGCAAAGGGCTGGTTGATCCGCACCCCGTCAAGATAGACCGACAGCCCCTGCGGCGTGCCGAGCAGCGGCGACGCCGTAAAGCCACGGTAATTGATATCGGCCTGCAGCGGATTGCCCTGCAACTCGTTGATGCTCATCCCCGGAGCCGTGCGCGCGAGTTGATCGGCCAGACTGACGGCGCGCGATGCCTCAAGCGTCTTGCCATCGGCCACTGCAAACCCGTCACCCCCCAGCGGACTGGCCAGCACCACGATATCGCCCGGCGCAGCCTCCTCCGCCCGGGCAATTCCGGTGCTGAGAGCGAGGAGAGGCAGCGACAACAAGACTTTGCGAGGACATTTCATGCCTCGAACCTGCCGCCTGCCGACAGGCTTGGCAATCCTGTCACTTGTGATTTGACCGGCGCAGGAAACTTCTATATTTCGATGATTCTCGAATAATGGGAATATCGATATGGAAGCGGCAATTGTCATCCGTGCATTGGGCGCACTGGCGC
Source organism: uncultured Novosphingobium sp. (assembly GCA_964561375.1). Lineage (GTDB taxonomy): Bacteria > Pseudomonadota > Alphaproteobacteria > Sphingomonadales > Sphingomonadaceae > Novosphingobium. The sequence goes on along the minus strand of CAZLPK010000005.1, from coordinate 4,764 downwards.
AAGAGCACCGCCTCGCGGCCTATCGCCTGCTGGTTCAGGCAGGGCCGGACGGAATGCCCGCAGGTGCTCTGGCCGAGGCGCTGGGCGTTCCGGCTTCCTCGATGAGCTTTCACCTCGCCCAACTGGCCAATGCCGGCCTCGTCAGCCAGCGCCGCCAGAGCCGGTCAATCATCTACGCGGCAGACTATGGCGCGATGAACGGCCTGATGTCCTATCTCACCGAAAACTGCTGCCTTGGCCAATCCTGCTCGGCCGAGACCGCCTGTACCTCCACCTTGCAACCAGCAAAGGATGTCGCATGAAGCGCTTTCACGTCCACGTCGGCGTTGCCGATCTACAAGCCTCGATCGGGTTCTATTCCGGCCTGTTCGGCACTGCGCCCACGGTAGTGAAGGACGATTACGCCAAGTGGATGCTGGAAGATCCGCGCATCAACTTTGCCATCTCGCAAAAGTGCGGCGCGCAGAAGGGGATCGAACATCTGGGCCTGCAGGTTGAGGATGAGGCCGAACTGGCCGAAGTCTATGGCCGCCTGAAGGAGGCCAAGGGCCCGGTGATGGAAGAAGGCGCAACGACCTGCTGCTATGCCAAGTCGGAAAAGAGCTGGATCGCCGATCCCGACGGCGTCGTCTGGGAAGCCTTCCTGACCATGGGCGACAGCACGGTCTATGGCGACAGCCCCGACTTTTCCGGCCTGTCATCGGATAATGCGACGGCCAGCGCCTGTTGCGCCCCGCAGGTCGAACCCGCCAAGTCTGGCTGCTGCTGAGTCCACTCATGCCCAGCCCGTTTTCCGTACTGGTGCTTTGCACCGGCAATTCCGCACGCTCGATCCTGGGCGAAGCGATCCTGCGCCAACGCGGCGCGGGTCGAATCATCGCCTACAGCGCGGGCAGCAAGCCCAAGGGCGAGCCGCATCCGGGCGCGCTGCGGTTGCTGGCGCGCAAGGGGATCGATACCGCGCCGTTCCGGTCCAAAAGCTGGAATGAATTTACGGCTAGCGATGCTCCGCGCATCGACCTTGCGATCACCGTCTGCGGCAATGCCGCCGGTGAGGCTTGCCCCGTTTTCCTGGGCGCACCACTTAAAGCGCACTGGGGTCTGCCTGATCCGGCTGATGTTACCGGCAGCGAGGCTGAAGTGGACGCCGCCTTTGAGCAGACCTGGCACTGGCTGGACCTGCGGGTGAAGGAATTCCTCGCTCTGCCCTTTGAAAGCATGGACCGCGCCGAATTGATCGCCGCGCTGGCGCAAATCGGACAAATGGAAGGAGCCGCCTGATGGCCACTCTCGCAATGGCGACACCGCGCCCGCGTCTTGCCTTTCTCGACCGTTATCTGACCGTCTGGATCTTCGCAGCCATGGCGCTGGGAATCGCCATCGGCTCAGCCGCTCCGGCCGTGCCGGATGCACTCAATGCCATGTCGGTCGGTTCCACCAGCATTCCGATTGCCGTTGGCCTGATCCTGATGATGTTCCCGCCGCTGGCCAAGGTCCGTTACGAGGAACTGGGCAAGGTGTTCAGCGATGGCCGCATCCTTGCCCTGTCCTTCGTGCTGTGCTGGATTATTGCGCCCGCCTTCATGTTCGGCCTTGCCGCGCTGCTGCTGCCGGGTCAGCCGGAATATCTGACCGGACTGGTCCTGATCGGCATTGCCCCGTGCATTGCCATGGTGCTGGTGTGGAACCAGCTGGCCCACGGCAGCGGCGAATATGTCGCCGGGCTGGTCGCGTTCAATTCGCTGTTCCAGATCGTATTCTACGTACCCTACGCCTGGTTCTATCTGACCGTCCTGCCACCGTTGTTCGGGCTGGAAGCCCACGTGGTGGACATCGAATTCACAACGATTGCCAAGGCGGTGCTGACCTATCTCGGCATTCCGTTCCTGGCCGGCTTCCTCGTCCGGCGCACTCTGATCCGTGCCAAGGGAGCGGCATGGTATGAAGGCCAGTTCCTGCCCCGGATAAGCCCGATCACGCTGGTCGCCCTGCTGTTCACCATTGTCGCCATGTTCAGCCTGAAAGGGGGCGAGATTCTGGCCCTGCCGCTAGATGCGCTGCGGATTGGTGTGCCGCTGGTGATCTACTTCGTGGTCATGTTCGTCCTCGCCTTTGCCCTGGGCAAGCTGGTCGGTGCAGACTACGAACGGACCACCGCGCTGTCCTTCACCGCCGCATCCAACAATTTCGAACTGGCGATTGCCGTTGCCATTGCCGCTTTCGGCCTTGCTTCACCGGTCGCCTTTGCCGCCGTGATCGGGCCGCTGGTCGAAGTGCCGGTGCTGATCGCGCTGGTGAACCTAGCGCTGTGGTTCAAGGCGCGGCTTTGGGGACAAGCGGCCTGATCCAATGCCAACTGTCCGGGACTGAACTACTAACCGGCCGAGGCCGGTAGGATCATGCGGAGGGGCTGAAGCCTTCCTTGTGGGTATGGCGGTCCAGATAACGCATGATGATGTCATCGGTGATGTTGCCAGATGTGGTCGAGAAGTAACCGCGTTGCCAGAAACGTTGGCCCCAATATCGTTTGCGTATGTGCTCGAACTCCTGCTGGATTTTGCGCGATGAGCGGCCTTTTGCTCGGCGCACAAAGTCGCTGACCGAGACATGCGGCGGGATTTCGACGAACATGTGCACGTGATCGCGCGACAAGGCACCGTTGACGATGGTCACGCCCATTTCGTCGCAGACTTGCTTGATGATCTCGCGCACCCTGAGGCGCACATCGCCAATGAGCACTTTGTAACGGTACTTCGGTGCCCAGACGAGATGGTAGCGATGATGAAATGTAGTGTGACAACCGGAGCGATACGCCATAGCCTGTAACCTCGGGAAAAACGGAAGCTTCACGCCTTCGGCGGCTTCCGTTTTTCCCGAGGTTACAGGCTATCACGCGAGTCTGTGGCTGAAGCCAGTATCCGACTGGAAGTCGGAGGGGTTCCTCCACGAAACGGGACTCTAAACCACCCGGACCGGGCTGCTGAACACTTCGGCAAAGTACTGCGCCATGCCATCGGCGGCCTTGTCGGTCAGCGCGATAAAGGCACGGCGGCGGTCGCGTTCGTCCTCTACGCGCTGCACCAGCCCGGCTTCGGTCAGTTGTCCGATCCAGCGCAAGGCCGTGGTCGGCGGCACGGCTGAAGCGATGCACAGGCTGGTTACCGAAACGCGCAGATGCTCGGCCCGCGCCGCAGTGAGATCGAGCAGCATATCCCAAGCCGGATCGGCAAAAAGCTCCGGGGCGAAAAACTTGCCGCGGAGCTGCCGCTGGCGGATGATCTGGCGCACCAGGCGCGGGTCCGGTGCAGGCGCGCGGCCCTTGCGAACCAGACGTTCGCTGCCGTCCACCTGAGGCTGCGCGGCAAAGGCCGGGCGCGGGCTTTCCAGCCGGAATGCGCTGCGGTCATCGCTCTCGCCAGATGGCGGCAGCAACCTCTCCAGCCGCGCCGTCATCTGGCTGACCTGTTCCGCCAGACGCAGCAGCAGCAAACGGCTTTCCTCGCTGAGTTCATTAACCCGATGCTGGGGATGGCGCAGAATTACCTGGCCCAGCGCCAGACTGCGCTCTGTCGGGCTGGGATCGATCAACACCTGGCAATCGGATTGATCGAGACAGCCAAACACCGCATCGAGCGCGCCAAGCGTGGTCGAAACGATCAGGTGCCCGCCCTGCCCCGCGATCTCGATGTCGAGTTCGGCAAGGCGACCCAGCCGGGCTCCGTCAATCTCGGGGCAATCGAGCAAGATTACCGGGCCTGGACGCACGGCGTCGCCTGCAAAGAGACTTTCCAGACCAGCAGCCTGCACCACCCGGCACCCCAGCGCCTCTGCATCGTCTTGCATCATCGCGCGAACATGGGGCCGATCGGCATAGATCGAGACAGGTAAAGCCGAACCGCCACTGAAGGCGGCTTTGCCATAGATCAGTTCGGGGTCCGACATGGTGGCACCTCTTTCATCTCATGAACAGAGATAGAACGAATGCAAATTAAGTCAATAATATTAGATACTAACGTGATCTTCGCCCGATCAGGGTTCCTTTCGAGCCGGACCGGTCCAGCCAGAACTCGAATTCCGGCCAGCGCTTGCGCCATTGGCTGGCAATCACGCGCTCTCCGGGACGGGCCGCATCATCCAGCAAGATCATGCCGCCTGCGGAAATGCGATTAAACAGCACTTCGGCCTGTCCCCGCCCGAAAGGACCCAGCGCCCAGGGCGGACCGTCGATTACCAGCAGGTCAATCGCGGTCGGCAGGGCATCCAGATCGTACCAGAATTCCGACCAGCGGTTAGCCTGCGGAATGATCGGAGCATGGCGCAGCTTGGCCCGCAAGTCGTGCGAGCGAAGCCAGGCACCGGTTTCCTCGACAAAGTTGGCGTTCTGATCAAACGAGGTCAGCCGCCCGCCACCATTCTTCTGCAACGCCTTGGCAATCACCAGCGACGATGCGCCGCAGCCCAGTTCGACCACGTCAAACGGCTGCCACTGTTCGATCGCATCGACGATGTGGGTCAGGAAAGTGGTATCCGCCTTCCAGCTGCCCAGCGCCGGCAAGGCATCGCACGGCAAATCAAGCCGGCGCAGCAGTGCCTGCTTGTCCGACTCTGGCCCGCCATAAAGGCTGCGCAGCAGCCACGGCCACTGGATCGCGCCCCACCCCACCGTCAGGGCGCGACTACGCAGGCTGCGCGGCAAGTTTTCGGAGTGGCTTAGCTCGACTTTGTACGATTAGGTGGCGAAGCATAGCGCTTGTGCCATACGCA